>NZ_DATFZD010000257.1:0-2746 GCF_035314665.1 Mycobacterium sp.
GGACCACGTGGTTGTCCTGCCGAACGCCGAGATCGCCGACGATTTCGCGTTGCCGGAGTGCCCGCGGTGGAAGGTCATCGACCGCAACAACCTCCCGACGCTCGTCGACAAGCTCAAACACGTCCTCGTCCAACAGGAGCTGGACCGCCCGTTGCTAACCCGGCGGGGCATCGAGCAGCTCTCAACGGCCTTGAGCGGCAGGGGATTGCCGCAACGAAGCGTCGTCGCTCGCGCGCTGGCCAATCAGGACGCCGCCGACGCGCTAACCGAACATCAGGCCGTCATCCTCGACGCCATCCGATTGCTGAACCGCGTTGAGATCCGCGGAGGGGCGGGCAGCGGCAAGACCTTTCTCGCGGTGGAACAGGCCCGTCGGCTTTCCACGAAGGGCCAGCGCGTGGCCCTGCTCTGCTACTCCCACGGCCTGGCCTCCTACCTGGAGCGCATCACCGCCAATTGGCGGCGCCGCCACCAACTGGCCTACGTCGGCGAGTTCCACGCACTCGGCGTGCGGTGGGGAGCACCCGAAGGGCCCGATGAATCCTTGCGCACCGAGGAAACCGTGCAGTTCTGGGAACACGACCTGCCGCTTCAAATGGCTGATCTGGCAGCACAACTCGACCCCGGCCACCGGTTCGACTCGATCGTCGTCGACGAGGCCCAGGACTTCGCCGACGAATGGTGGGACCCGCTGCTCGCGGCCCTCAAGGACGACGAAACCGGTGGCCTGTACGTCTTCACCGACGAAGGTCAGCGTGTCTTCAGCCGTCACGGCTCTCCGCCAGTGCCGCTCGTCCCACTGGTCCTCGACCACAACCTTCGCAACACCCGCCAGATCGCCAACGCCTTCCAACCGCTGGTCGATCACCCGATGCGCTTCCTCGGCGGCGAGGGGCCCGCTGTGAAGTTCATCGCCTGTTCGCAACACGACGCGATGAACGCCGGCGACGACGAGGTCGAGCTGCTCCTGGAGGAGGGATGGCGCCCAGAAGACGTCGCGCTACTGACCACCGGCACCCGCCACCCCGAACAAAAGGAACGCCAAGCCGCCGGCAACGCCGCCTACTGGGACAGCTTCTGGGATGCCGACCAGGTTTTCTACGGCCATGTCCTCGGCTTCAAGGGGCTTGAGCGCCGCGCAGTCGTGCTTGTCGTCAACGAGCAGTCTGCGTTCGAACGCTCCCGCGAGCGCCTCTACGTTGGCCTGTCCCGTGCCCGCGATGAACTCGTGGTGTGTGGCGACCCGGACTTCATCCGCGAAGTCGGCGGGCCGGATCTCGCCCGCCGTTTGAACCTTCCGTCGACCTAATGTGGCGAGGCAGCAGCGATGTCCGCCTCGCGGTTGAATCGCTGGCGAAATTCATGGCCACCGGTGGGCGTGCGGTAACCGTATAAAGCTAAGAGCTCGCGGCCGGCCCCGCTGCAGCGGGCGTCTACTGTGCGCGCGCCTTCGCAAGCTGACGTCCGCGACGTCGGTACTGAATCGTCAACACGACCACCCCAACGAATACCAGCGCCGCGATGATCGCCCCGATTAGGGAGGCACCGCGGAATCCGGGTGCCTCCACGTCCATGATCCGTTCACCCGCGTGCGCGGCGCTGTTGCCCCCGAACACGACGCTGAGCGTCACCAGATTCGGCAACGCGAACAGGAGCGCCACAAGGGCCGCGATGCCGGCGATGACCCGCCCGCCGCGCTTCCGCCAAACCAGGACGGCCAGTAGGACCAGCAGCAACGGCACCAGCGTGCACAGTCCGCCGAAGAGCAGACCCCACGTAATACCCCGGGCGAAACCTCTATCGGACAGCTCGCCTACCCGCTGCGCCCACCAACGCGGGAGGAACGCCGCCAGAATGAAATACACGATGACGAGGACAGCGCCGAGGATCGCGAACATGATCACTCGCTTGAGCCAACTCGGCATTCCCGACTTCGAGGTCGTCGGTCGATCCTTAGAGTCGGTCACTAGGGCACCATCCTTGTTGCAGGCCTCGTGATGAGGTTCGTTGTTGAAATGGCGGGAACCGCGGCGACGTCACGGGTCAGCGCGACTTCGCTCTCACCCCGAACCGGTCGCGACACCGTCTGCTGCTCGGATCGCAGGCGTGCTCCAGTGTGGGTCGACGTCACGTCTTGCAGATCAACGAACGCGAACCCCCTGCCTACGCCAACGAGGATCCCGACGACTGGTGGATACGTGACATTTGCGTCCCAACGGACCACGAGGTCGCTGACCTTGCCGACGCGGTTTCCGGCGGCGTCGAGGACGCGACGGCCGAGGAGGTGGGCCAACGAGATCGTCTGGTCGGCGATAGTCCGACGAGCAGCGATCCGATCGTGCAAAGCGGCTGATACAGCCCCGGGGCGGGTGGCTCCGCGCTTATCAGGTGCGGCCAATGTTGCCTCCCCGCGGTTCTCGGACGCTCCTGAAATGAGGGCGCAAAATGCACCAACGGTGCCCGCTATCCTCCCAGCACGCGCACGTCGCGGTGGATGTTTCGGTGGAAACGCGGACGCAATCCGGCCGACACCCTCAACCACCGGTGCGGTGTGCGCTGGATATGCCTGTCTCACCGGTGATACACTGCGGCTGTGGAGTCAGTGACCGTGCGCGACCTCCGTAATAGAGGAGGAGAGGTGCTGGACCGTGTGGAGCGCGGCGAACGTGTGATCGTCACCCGGGACGGGCGCGCGGTCGCCGAGTTGCGCCCGCTGCCACGCCGCAGCGCCAGACCTGTCGAACTC
>NZ_DATFZD010000258.1:0-4898 GCF_035314665.1 Mycobacterium sp.
CATCAGCACTGAGACCCGCGTCAACGAGCGCATCCGCGTACCTGAAGTCCGTTTGATCGGCCCGGGAGGGGAGCAGGTAGGCATCGTGCGCATCGAAGATGCCCTCCGCGTCGCCGCGGATGCCGATCTCGACCTTGTCGAGGTTGCGCCAAACGCCAGGCCACCGGTCTGCAAGATCATGGACTACGGCAAGTTCAAGTATGAGGCGGCGCAAAAGGCGCGCGAGTCTCGCAAGAACCAGCAACAGACCGTCGTCAAAGAACAGAAATTGCGACCCAAGATCGACGACCACGACTACGAGACCAAAAAGGGCCACGTGATCCGTTTCCTGGAGGCGGGATCGAAAGTCAAGGTGACCATCATGTTCCGCGGACGTGAGCAGTCGCGGCCCGAGCTGGGCTACCGGCTGCTGCAGCGCCTGGGCACCGACGTCGCCGACTACGGATTCGTCGAGACGTCGGCCAAGCAGGACGGACGCAACATGACGATGGTGTTGGCACCGCACCGCGGCGCGAAGACTCGTGCGCGTGCGGCCCAACAGGCCAGCGGCCCTACGCCCCAGCCCGCACCCGACAGCGACACCGAACCATCGCCGAACTGATACAGACAGAGGACTGAAGACAGATGCCCAAGACCAAAACCCACAGCGGCGCGTCGAAGCGATTCCGGCGCACCGGCACCGGAAAGATCATGCGTGAGAAGGCCAATCGCCGGCACTTGCTCGAGCACAAGTCGAGCACCCGAACGCGACGGCTGGAGGGGCGTACCACGGTGTCCGCCAACGACACCAAGCGAGTCAACAAGTTGCTCAACGGCTGACCAGCGACCGTAACGAAGGCAACGGCGTAACCACCCTTACGCCCAGACGACGATAGGAACACCCCATGGCACGCGTAAAGCGGGCGGTCAACGCCCAAAAGAAGCGGCGCACCATTCTGAAGGCCTCAAAGGGTTATCGCGGCCAGCGATCCCGCCTCTACCGCAAAGCCAAAGAGCAGCAACTGCATTCACTGAACTACGCCTACCGCGACCGCCGTGCGCGCAAGGGCGAGTTCCGCAAGCTGTGGATCTCGCGGATCAACGCGGCGGCCCGCGCCAACGACATCACCTACAACCGGCTTATCCAGGGCCTCAAGACCGCCGGCGTGGAGGTCGACCGCAAGAACCTCGCCGAAATCGCCGTCAGCGATCCGGCGGCGTTCACGGCGCTCGTCGGTGTCGCTAAGGCCGCGCTGCCCGACGATGTCAACGCGCCCTCCGGAGAGGCTGCCTGACCCCGTCCAACGGTTGAAGACGTAGCACCCGGTGCTCACCGAACGATCGGCCCGGGTGGTCGCTGCGGTCAAGCTGCACCGGCAGGTCACCCGCCGCCGGGAGCAGCGCTTTCTGGTGGAAGGCGCGCATCTGGTCCAGGCCGCGTCCGGGCGCGGCCTGGTCCGCGAGATTTTCGCAACCGAGGCGGCCGCGCAACGGTACGCCGTTCTGCTCGGCGGGCAAGACGCGACGGTCAACCTGGTGACTGACCGCGCTGCAAAAGCCTTGTCGGACACCGTCACTCCGGCCGGCCTGGTGGCGGTGTGCGAGCTGCCGCGGCTCGGCCTTGACGATGTGTTGGCCGGCGAACCCGGCCTCGTCGCGGTAGGGGTCGAAATCGGTGAGCCAGGCAACGCCGGCACATTGATCCGCATCGGCGACGCGATGGGTGCCGCAGCGGTGATCTTCGGCGGACACAGCGTCGACCCGTACAACGGCAAATGCCTTCGCGCGTCAGCCGGCAGCGTCTTCTCCATACCGGTCGTCGTCGCGCCGGATGCCGGCGCGGCGGTCACCGCGCTGCAGGCTGCCGGGCTGCGGGTACTGGCCACCACGGTGGACGGTGAGCTGTCCCTTGACGACGCCGAGCTCGCCGGGCCGACGGCGTGGCTGTTCGGGGCCGAGGCGCACGGCCTGTCACCTCGGCTGGCCCAGCAGGCCGACAACCGGGTGGCCATTCCGCTCTCCGGGGGTGCACAAAGCCTCAATGTGGCTGCGGCGGCTGCGATATGTCTCTACCAGAGCGCACGAGCTCGGCGGGCAAAGCCCTAGGCGGCCTTGCCTCGACCCCGCGCCGGCCGCAGTCCGGCCAGCGAGAAAGTGGTGTGCACCAGCGACCCGGCACGCTCGATGATGTTTTTGGGCAGCGGCCTGCGCGGCGGGAAGTAATGCATCGGCAGCCCGCGGCGGTCGCGCGGCGGCGCCACGAAGCTGGGTGCCTCCACCAACGGGGCATCGACGGAATCCCGGCCCGCTGCACGTCGATAGGCGGCCAGCGCACGCGGATGCAACCGGATCTCGTCGGGCACCGCCAGAAACGCGAGCTCGACCATTTTGCCGAACAGCCGCAGCACCACTTCGTCTCCCGGCGTCCACCGCATGCCGGCCTTCTCCCGAACGGCCGGCTCGAACAGCCCGGCGGCGATCCAGCGTTGACCCGCTACCAGCGGTTTGAACAGCTGGTCCCATACCGGGGTGGGCATCAGCACGAATTTCGGCTTGGGAATCCGGATTTGGAAGATGTCGAGGGTGGCCTGATTGATCTCCAGCTCATCGCGGCACACCCGTTGCCAGTACTGCTGGAAGTCCTCCCACGAGTTGGGCACTGGCCGCATGCTCATCCCGTACATCCGGTACCACTGCACATGTTCATCGAACAGCTGGCGCTTCTCGGCTTCGGTCAACCCGCCGCAGAAGTACTCGGCGACCTTGATCACCAGCATGAAAAACGTCCCATGGGCCCAGTAGAACGTCTCCGGGTTCAACGCGTGGTAGCGGCGGCCGGTGGCGTCGACTCCCTTGATGGTGTGGTGGTACTGCTTGATCTGCTCGCCGGTCGTCGCCGCGCGGTTCCCGTCGTAGACGACGCCCATGATCGGATACACCGAGCGCGCAACGCGTTGCAGCGGTTCACGCAACAGGATCGAGTGCTCCTCGACGCCGGCGCCCAATTCCGGATACATGTTCTGGATGGCGCCGATCCACACGCCCATCATTCCGGTGCGCGGGTCACCGAAATACTTCCACGTCAGCGAGTCCGGGCCCAACGGAGCGAGCGGAACCGGTCTCTTTTCGCGCTGCTCGACCGTCTGGGGCTGAGCAGACGTCGTCGACAGCGGCGTCATCGGCGTCATGGTCATCACCGCCCTCCTGGTCCTGATGAGCGATGGGTCTCACGATAATGTTGACAACACACGTTGTCTACGATTTCGGCACGCGTCGCGACACGCTGTTACCGACTCTCGACCGGTACGTCGTAAGCGTGTGATCAGGTGGTTTGGTAGCGACGGTGGCGTACAGCACGACGTCGGTCGTTGCCGGTCTGTCCCGACACCACCTACCCTGACGCTGTGGAACTCGGGCCCCAGCCAGCGTCCGGCGAGCCCGAGCAAACGGCGACCACGCCGGACTTGCCTGATTCGCGACAGCGTTCTGCGGTGCACAGTGCCGCGGAGTGGCTGCGCAACACGAACCAGAGCCCGAACGTGATCAAAATGATCCGGCGGGCCCGCCGCGCGCTGCCTGGCGATCCCGAATTCGGCGATCCACTGTCAACGGCCGGCGAGGGCGGGCCGCGCGCGGCCGCGCGGGCCGCGGGCCGGCTGCTGGGCGAGCGCGGCGGGGCGTCGCGCGAGGTCGGTCTCGGCGCGCTGCAGGTTTGGCAGGCACTGACAGAGACGGTCTCCCGACGCCCGGCACACCCAGAGGTGACGTTGGTTTTCACCGATCTGGTGGGTTTCTCGACGTGGTCGTTGCAAGCCGGAGACGACGCGACCCTCAAGCTGCTGCGGCAAGTAGCGCGGGCGATTGAACCGCCGCTGCTGGACGCCGGCGGGCACATCGTCAAGCGGATGGGCGACGGCATCATGGCGGTGTTCGCCGATCCACTCGTGGCCGTGGCTGCGGTGCTGGTCGCCAAGCGGGCATTGAAATCGGTCGACGTCGACGGCTACAAACCGCGGATGCGGGTCGGTATCCATACCGGGCGCCCGCAGCGGCTCGCCTCCGATTGGCTCGGGGTCGACGTCAACGTCGCCGCCCGGGTGATGGAGCGCGCGACCAGGGGTGGACTAATGGTGTCGGGCACGACGCTGGACCAGCTCTCGCAAGCGGATTTGGAAGCTTTGGGGGTCACCGCCAAACGCGTGCACCGACCGGTTTTCGCAGGTAAAACCCCCGGACTGCCGCCCGACTTGGCCATCTATCGGCTCAAGGCCACCGCCGAAACTGTCAGGGACTTGTCAGGTTCGGGTAACGCAGATGACGAAAATCCCAAGGCAAAATAGATGGCGATGATATTCCGCCTATTGTCGCCGCTCGGGCGCGTCCGGATCACGCTGGGCTACGCGCTCGTTTTGGTGACTGTCAGTGCTGTGCTCGTGGAGCTCGGTCCGCGGGTGCGTGCGCACGTCATCGCACTGGCCAGCACCAACCTGCACAACCTGGCCCATGGTCATGTGGCGACCCTGTTCGGTAGCGCGTTCGTCACCGACGCCGGCCCGATCTGGTTCTGGTTACCCTGCTTGGTTTGTCTGCTCGCCCTCGCCGAGCTGATGTGGCGCAGTGGTCGATTAGCGTTGGTGTTCGTCACCGGCCATGTCGGTGCGACGTTGCTGGTCGCGGTGGGACTGACGGCGGCAATCGAACTCGGCTGGTTGCCGCTGTCGATCTCACGCGCCAGCGATGTCGGCGTGAGCTATGGCGCCCTGGCGGTGCTGGGAGCGCTGACTGCGGCCGTCCCTCGCCGCTGGCGGCCGATCTGGCTCGGTTGGTGGCTCCCCGTCGGGATCGTCGCCGCGATCTTGAACGACGATTTCACCGACGTCGGGCACTCCATCGCATTGGCGCTGGGCATGCTGGTCTCC
>NZ_DATFZD010000259.1:0-3462 GCF_035314665.1 Mycobacterium sp.
CGAGAGTCGGATGGCGAATAACGACACGCCGATCGCGGCGCCGTCGCCGAGGTAGTCGACCCCGGCAGCCAACAACCCCAGCGAGTGCGCGGCTAGCCCAACGATCACCAGGGCCACGATGAGCAGCAGGTCGAGCAGCAACACCAGCGTCAGCCGCCGATCCTTTGACATCTTGTTGATGATAGAAGCAGCAGGGAAGTCGACGGCGACGAAGCCCTGATTCGACGAGAACGGGTTAGAACGTTCTGCGCTAGTCCGGTGCTGCCACCTGCTGGAGACGTTCGTGGCGGTTTGGATACTCGTTAGCGGCTGACAATTGCCCAAAATCAGCCCCCAACCTCCCCAAGCCAGGCAAGAATCACCCGCAACGCCAGCCCCAGATTGCCAATCTGGCAGTGGTTCTGGGCACTCTCGGCGCGAGTGAATACGCGCGCGGTGACGGATCGGGCGTTCGTCAGCGTCTGGATCTGCGCGCCGAGCTGCCCTAGGGGCACGTAATGATCCTCGGCGCCCGCCATCAGCAACACGTCCTGGGTGATCCGCGGTGACACGTCGTCGGTACGCATCCCGCGCACCGCCGACAGCGCCTTGGCCGGGGTGTCGACTCCGAACACCCTTTCGGCGTTTCCGATGCCCCAGTCGGCGAACATGTTTCGGTTGCGGGCCTGGTTTATCAATGCATCGACCACCGCAGCGGGCAACCGGTGGGCATTACCAATGAGCGCCTTTTGCGGCGCGGCCAGCCGGTAGGCGAAGCACGCGGTGAAGTTGGCGAGGATGTCGTCGGCGATGACCCGGCTGACCCGCGGCTCGAAAGCGGCGGCGCGCATGACCAGGCACCCGCCGAGCGAAAACCCCATCAGGGTCACATCGTCGACACCGAAATGGTCGAGCACGGCCCCGACCGGCTTGTGCCAGTCTGCGGTCATCGGCAAGCCGGCTTCCAACGCCGCGCCCTGGCCCGGCCCGTCGAACGCGATCACGTCCTGCCCCGCGTCGCGCAGGGCCAGCAGCATCGGCAGCCACTCCTCGATGTAGCTGTCGAACCCGCCGAACACGACGATCACCCCGCGCGGCGGCGAAGCCGGCGTCAAGCGATAAGCCGACAGAACGCGCCCAAAGTACGCCACGTCGTGATGCTGGTCGGCGCCCACACCGAACTCACGGAGCACGGTGTCCAGGAAGGTGCGCCGCGCGCCGCGGCGGCGCGGGTCATCGGCCGACATGAAGAACTCGCCGGCGCGGATCAGGTAGGCCCCCGCCAGCATTCGGCTCTGGCCCAGTGCCCGCTCTCCGAGCGCGAGCAACTCTCGGGTCCATTCCGCGTAATCCCGAAGGCTGGGCGCGACCCGCCGCAGCTCCTCGAGCATCCGGGATTCGCCGACCCAGTTCCAGAACCGGTTGAGCTGAAAATTCAGCGTCACGTCTGGGTGCAGGTTGTGGTATCCGACCGGAAATCCACCGTCATCGCCCATTCGGAAATGGTGACATCCGAAACGGTGCGGCGTGTGCACAACCACCATGCGTTTGCGGCTACCCGCGAATAGCCGCTCTGCGCACTGTCCCGCGGGCCCTAGGGCGACCCAAATCCAAACGCCGCGATGGGCTAGCTTGATGCGTACTCGAGCATCGGCTCCGAAGACGCCTGTGTGTCTGGTGGCGCGATGGTAAGACTCGTCGGCTGGATTTGGTAGCGGGTGCCATCCGTCGGGTTTGTGACGTCGAAGCCAACCGAGGAGCGCACCGCATTGGCGAGCTCGATGCTGGCGCCATCGCTTAGACGGACGCCGCGATAGTAGAAGGTTCCGGGTTGAATTTGGCAGACAACTAACACTGACTGCGCCGTGCGAGCCATGGCCGCCGGCTGAGTTCCCGGATCACACCGCGCTGCTGGGTAGCCGATCCACCCCAGGTTGTCGGTTCCCGGCAACCTGTTGATGCTTGGCTGTGTAATCGTGGCTGATTCGCTTGTCGGTTCTGAGATCGCCGTCTGCTCTGCGGTCGTCAACGGCATTGTTGGACTTGCGCTTTGGGCCTGCGACGTTCCGGCATTTCTCTCGCCGGTGTGCCCGAAGAGCACCCAGAGGACTACCATCAGCGCTGCTGCCAGCATCGCTGCAGACGCGACAGCCAGCACTACCTGCCCGCGTCCAAAACCATTTCGCCCCTGCGGTATTTGGGGTTGCATAATGTGATCCCGGTATGGCGTGTAGCCGGTTCCCTCTGGGTTCGGCCAATGTTGGGAAAACTCGCGAGTGTCCTGCCGGTGGTCGAAGCCTGCAGCCGGTTGTGTCGGCGCCTGTTGAGAAGCGGCGACGATGGCTGCGTGGGCCAGCTCGCCCGCTGAGGGGAATCGCAGCTCGGGCCGCTTTTGCATGCCGCGGGCGATGACGTCGTCGAAGGCGATGTTCAACGAGGCTCGCTTCGCGCTGGGTCGCGGCGCGGGCGCCATGATGTGGGCGGCCATCATCTGTGCTGCGTCGCCCGGCGGGAACGGCGTCTGACCGGTCAGACACTCGTATAGCAGGCACGCGAGCGAATAGACGTCTGCTTCAGGTCCTGTTGGCCCCGTGAACCGTTCGGGCGCCATGTAGGCGAAAGAGCCGATCGCCGAGCCGGCGCTCGTGAGCGCGGTTTCGCCCCCGAAATGTGCGATGCCAAAGTCGACAAGGTAGGCGAAGTCGTTGGGGGTAAGTAAGACGTTGTCCGGCTTGATGTCGCGGTGCACCAGGCCGGCGGCGTGTGCGGCGTCAAGCGCTCCGGCCACCTGGGAGACAATGGACGTCGCGCGGGACGGGTCGAGTGGGCCTTCGGCTTGGAGGACGGCCCCGACACTACGGCCTTCAACCAGGCGCATGTCGATGTAGAGAACGCCGTTGATTTCACCCCAGTCGTGCACCGGGATTACGTGCGGTTCTTGCAGGCGTGCGGCCAGCTGGGATTCCCGACGGAAGCGTTCTTGAAATCGGTCGTCGGCAGCAAATTCTGCCCGGAGAAGCTTTACTGCGACCGTACGGTCCTTGTCCGTGTCGTATGCCTTATAGACCTCGCCCATCCCGCCAGCGCCGAGCAGCGATTGGAGTTCGTAACGCCCGAACATCGTGCCCACGCGGGAACTGCCGCGGCGCGAGGTCATCGAGCCGTAAGAGTCATAGCTTCGCCTCCCGTGTGGCGTCTAGTCTGCACTCGGGGACGAACCCGTGCGCGGCTTTCGCATACGGCGCACCGTGAAGGGTGAGTTGTGTGACGCGCCAGGTCGGTCGTGAGCTGCAGCAGAGCCTCACGAACGTGCGCGCCATGGTGGAGCCGTAAATTGCGGTTGCGCTGTTTTGCGCCCCCGGAAGGGGGATCCTGACCAGATGGCGGGGCTCGCAGTCGCCGTCACCGGGCCGACCGGTGAGATCGGGATCTCGACAGTGGAAGCGCTGGAGCGTGATCCTGCGGTGGACCGCATCGTCGGGA
>NZ_DATFZD010000260.1:0-8367 GCF_035314665.1 Mycobacterium sp.
TCGCGACCCGCGGGCGTCGCTGCTGGTCAGCTCCGACGACGGCTGGTCCTACGCCGTCGCCGAGGGCGACGCGGAGCTGACGCCGCCGGCGCTCGCGGTCGACGACGACACCGTCGAAGCGCTGATTACGTTGTACCGCAACATCGCCGGTGAACACCCGGACTGGGACGACTACCGCCAGGCGATGGTCACCGACCGTCGTGTGGTGCTGACGATGCCGATCGCACACGTATACGGCATGCCGCCGGGCGTGCGGTGATGGAATCACGCTGAAATGCCGCGGGCGCGCTAGGCTGCGGGCATGGCAGCATCCAAGTCGGGGCCCGATTCTGCGTCGGAGGACGGCACCAAACGCAAATTCCGAGAGGCGCTCGAGCGCAAAAACGCCAAGTCGGCTGGCGGATCGGATCATAAGGACGGCGGCGCCAAGACGCCCCGCGTGCACGGGCCGGTGGAGAACCGTCGAGAGTTTCGCCGCAAAAGCGGTTAGCCGCCTACCCGACCGGGTTTAGCTGCGCTTTCTCTTCCGAGTCCGCGATCCCGAAAAACACAGCGGGAACGACGAATTCGATCGCCGTGAGCACTTCTTGGAACCAGTGCGGCCGGCCATTGTGAACCAGCGAGAGCACGCGTCCGACTGCGCTCAACAGCATGAGGCCCGCCAGTAGACGCACATCACCGGCCCGGATCGGGGATTTGCGCGCGGCCCGTAGCCACGCGACGCCGTACCCGGCGAAAAAGGCCGAGTAGAACCGCTCCCGCGAATCGACGGTGGCGTTGGCGTCCGTCGCACCGGGAACCGAGGCCGTCCCGAGCACGAAATGGTAGATGCCGATCGCGATGCAGGACAGTCCGGTGAACCCGGCAAGGTTCCTCAACTGGCTGCCGGTCATGGTGACCCTCCCTCACCGAAGCAATGGTGTAGGGCCACCGTAGCCCGTAAGCACAGTCGTGAGCTGATCCGGGGCCTGGCATTCGCTTCGCCCGCCTGCTTGTGGTTGGGTTGTACCAGTTGGCTCGACGGAAGGAACACGTCGTTACTGTGAAGCTCTGCTTGGCGCAGGAGCCCGACGCCGATCAACTTCTGTCTGAGAGTCCGTTTGCGTTGGTAGTCGGCATGGTCTTAGACCAGCAGATTCCATTAGAAGTCGCCTTTGCCGGTCCGAAGAAGATCGCCGACCGGATCGGCGGCTTGGACGCAGGCGAAATCGCCGACTACGACCCGGACAAGTTCGCCGCCCTGTGCTCGGAAAGGCCTGCGATACACCGATTTCCGGGCTCGATGGCCAAGCGAATCCAGGCGTTGGCCCAGATCATCGTCGACCAATACGACGGCGACGCGGCCGGGTTATGGACGGCGGGCGACCCCGACGGGCCCGAGTTGCTGCGACGGCTCAAGGCGCTACCGGGGTTCGGCGCACAGAAGGCGCGAATCTTCCTGGCGCTGCTCGGTAAGCAGTACTCGGTGACCCCGAAGGGTTGGCGGGCCGCGGCGGGCGAATTCGGCAAGGCCGGTACGCATCTGTCGGTCGCCGACATCGCCGACGCCCGTTCACTGGAAAAAGTGCGCTCGTACAAAAAGCAGATGAAGGCAGCCAAGAAGTCCATCGGAAAGGCGTCAACGTGAAGACACATCTGAACTGCCCGTGTGGTGAGGCGATCACCGGCAAGGACGAAGATGAATTGGTCGAGCTGACCCAGGCGCATCTGGCCAGCGCTCATCCCGGACTGGAGTACGACCGGGACGCAATTTTGTTCATGGCCTACTGACGGCCGATCCGTCGGCGCGCACACGTCGTTGGACGCGCGCCGACGGACAGAACCGGGCTTACGGCACCACCGTCGAACCGATGGTGGGCATGAACTGGCACTGCTTGTCCTTTGTCGTGACCTGCCCGAAGATCGTTGACATCACGCTGCCCGAACCGGTGTCGGCGATGGCGGTCAAGGTGGTCGGCCCCGCCGGGTTGATGTCCGGTTGCGTCTTGAGCGTGACGCTGCCCGATTTGCCGGTGGTCAAATTCACCCAGGTCACATTCAACGGCAGCTTCTGCACGTCGGCGGGTCCCGGTGTGCCGATCGCGGTGAACACGTAGGCGGTCTGTCCGGCTTTAGGGCCCGGCGTAGGGATCTTCGCGGGCCCGGCCACCGACAGGGCGGTGGCGAGGACGTTACCGCCGTCGGCCGCACAGCCATTGCTGATCGACGGATACATGAAGTCCTGCGTGGGCGGCGTGTCCGGGCTGAAACCCGGTGCCACTGGAGGAGTGGCCGCGGGAGCTGGTGCCGGTGCAGCGGGCGGCGCAGCCGGGGCGGCGGCGGGAGCCGGTCCGGCGGGCGGCACCGCCGCGGCCACCGGGACGGCGTTCGGCGGGGCGGGGGCGGGTGCGGCCACGGGCCCGGGGCCCGCCGCGTGCACCGGGTCGATACCCGTGGGCAGGTGCGCCTGTGCGCCCGGTTCCACACCGGGCGGGACGATGTGCGCCGTGGGGGCGGATCCAGCTGGCTGATTCAGGTCGGTCGGAACCGCGGCGTTGGGCGCCTGGACGAACTGGTTCACCGACGCCGCAACGCTTTTCGATTGGTCGGGCGCCGTCGGATTGTGGCTGAATGCCTGGGCCGCGGCCATCAGCAACTGCGTCGCCTGCTCGGGGTTGCCGGCGGCCTGCTGAATGATCGGGCTCAACTCGGTCAGCGCCGGCAGCCCGGGAAACTGCTGAGCGGGGATCGGCTGGGGTGGTGTCGGGTCGGCCGCCGCAGCGGGGCCGAGCGCCACTGCGGCGCTGCAAGCGATGGCCGCAGCGGCGAAGCCGCTGATCAAGTTCCTGGTGATTGCCATGATGTCCTCCCGGTGGTTGTTGGTGTGGGTGGCCGGCTAGCACGGGCGCGCTAGCCGGCCAACGTGCATCACGGCAGGCCGGACACCGGGAAGAACGCCGGGCTCGGCGATGCGACCGGCGCAGCGGCCGGGACGGGTAGCAATCCGGGCGAGCTGACGCTGGGAGAAGCCGGGACTCCACCGGTCACCAACGAGGTCAGGTCGCCGGGCAACGAAATCTGCTGCGGCAGCGGCACCGGCAGGAACGGCATCTGCGGCAAGTTCAGCTGCGCCTGGGGCAGCAACCCCGCGGGTCCGGCCGGCGCAGCCGCCGGAACGGTCGGCGTCAGCCCTGGGACGCCAAGGCCGGGTGTCGCGGTAGTCGCCGCCGGAGAGGCCGGTGCCGAAACGGTCGGCGTCAGCCCCGGGATGCCGAGTCCGGGACTCGCGGTCGTCGCCGCCGGAGCAGGGCCGGGGAAGAGCGAGGTTGCGCCCGGGACGGTCGACGTTGCTCCCGGAACGGCCGCTGACGGTTGCGGAACACGGATGCTGGCCAACGGCGGCGGCGTTGCCGGCTGTCCAGCCAGGGCCGTCCCGAGGTTTTGCAGCACCTGGGGTGCGCCGGCGGCCCCGGCGACCAATTGCTGCCCGATGTTCGGTGCGGGCACGGGTGCCGCCGGGTCCGCGTGGGCTGTGCCCATCAGACCGCCGGCGAGTAGCGCGGCCGATGAGCCCGCCACCACCGCGGTGGCGCGTAACAACGTCCAAATGGTTGACATGACTCTCCCTGGTTCTCGATGACGGGGTCCTCCCGCGCCGATAGTTCGCTTGATACTGAAGTGACTCAAGTGACACGTGTGGCGGTTATTTGATCGTTACGGATACGTGTGACTGCGGTGACCGGGCGGGCTCATCCGGGCGGCATTCGCAGCTGTGGCGGCCCCGTTAGAGTCGTGCAGATAGACACCACCTCGGCCGCCCCGGCGGCAGCTAACACCCGTCGGCGGGCGATTTCGCTGAACGCCGCGGGTCCGGTGCTATTCATCCTCAGCGTCGCCGGGCGGTTGGGCTGGACGTATCGGGCTCCGCACGGGGCCAACTTCGTCGACTTGCACGTGTACGTCTACGGTGCGGCCACCATCGACCACGTGGCCAGCCTGTACCACTACACCTACGCCGACCAGACGCCGAATTTCCCGCTGCCCTTCACCTACCCGCCCTTCGCGGCGCTCGTCTTTTACCCGCTGCACCTGCTGCCGTTCGGCTTGGTCGCCTTCTGCTGGCAGGTCGGGACGATTGCGGCGCTCTATGGCGTGGTCCGGCTGAGCCAGCGTCTGCTCGGCGTGGCGGCCGGCGAGGGTCGCCGTCTGGCGATGCTGTGGACCGCGATCGCGATCTGGCTCGAGCCGCTGCGCAGCACGTTCGACTACGGCCAGATCAACGTGCTGCTGGTGCTGGCCGCACTTTTCGCCGTCTACTCCACCCGGTGGTGGTTGTCGGGCCTGCTGGTCGGCCTGGCGGCCGGCGTCAAGCTGACGCCGGCGATCACCGGCCTGTATTTCGTCGGTGCCCGCCGGTGGGGTGCGGCGGTGTTTTCCGCGGTCGTCTTCCTGGCCACCGTCGCAGTGTCAGCTCTGGTCATCCCCGACGAAACCCGCTATTACTTCACCGATCTGATCTTCAAGACCGACCGGGTCGGGCCGATGTGCACCATCTTCAATCAGTCCTGGCGGGGCGGCGTTTGTCGGATCGTCGGCCACGATGCCGGCTACAGCCCGCCGGTGCTGATCGGGATCGCTATTATCGCGATACTTTCCTTCCTGGCCTGGCGCGCACTGAACACCAGCGGAACCGACCGGCTCGGCACCCTGCTGGTCGTCGAGTTGTTCGGGCTGCTGGTCGCGCCGATTTCCTGGACGCACCACTGGGTTTGGCTGGTGCCGTTGATGATCTGGCTGCTGCACGGGCCGCTATCGCAGCGTCTCGGCGCGCGCATTCTCGGCTGGGTCTGGTTGGTGCTGACCGTCATCGGCGTGCCGTGGCTGCTCAGCTTCGCCCAGCCGACCATCTGGCAGAACGGCAGGGCGTGGTATCTGGCCTGGGGCGGACTGGTCTACATCGTCGCGACGCTGGCGACGTTGGCGTGGATCGCCGCGAGCGGAACGCGAACGACTAGTCCCCGATAATTCCGTCGATGTCGTGCGCCATCGCCACATCCTTGTCGGTGATGCCGCCCTCGGAGTGCGTTACCAGCGCGAAAGTGACCGTTCGCCAACGGATATCGATGTCGGGGTGATGATCCTTGGCTTCAGCGTGCTCGCCCACCCGTCGCACGGCGTCTATCCCGGCGAGGAACGCCGGAAACTTCACCGACCGGCGCAGTGCGCCGTCCGCGCGTTTCCAGCCGTTCAGGTCAGGCAGTGCGGCGTCTACTTGTTCATCCGTTAACACAGCCATACACCTGACCCTACCGCTATAGCCACCAGGGTTTTCTCGGCAAATTTGGGTACCGGTTGGTGCACGTCGGCCGTTTCACGAGCCTGTACGCGGGGCCATGGGGGCGCGGTCCTGTCTGAAAGGACGCTGAGCGAAATCAAAGTTGAAAATGCAAGCTTTTTAGAGCATTGGCAGGACACGAAATGTTCGAGAGTGCGCAGCTCAGAACCATATTTGAGGGTGTCCGGCGCTATCAACAAAGCGTGCGATCTCGATTGGTCCCGCGCGACTCTAGCGGAGCGTCTATCTGAGAGTTAGATTAGAAAAGTCGTAATGACGCACATGTAAAAGAGGCCCGCCGGCCGGGGCGGCGGCCCAGTCCCAAGGGAAGGACGAATCATGCTGAACATCTTCGCTGTTGGTCGTGTTGGCATCCTCGGAGCGGGCTTGGTCGTCGGGGCCGCGTTGGCCTCCACGCCGGGGATCGCATCCGCCGACCCGACGCCCGATCCGAACATTTTCAGCTCGATCGACGTGTCGTCACTGCTGCAAGACGCTTTCCCCGCGGCCAATTCGAACTTCGCTATCTCGATCGACGGGTTTTCGTTGCTGCAGGAGGGCACCGCCACGGCCACCTCGAGCATGGGGAACATTGCGATCGCGAGCGGCGCTGACACCGACGCCACCGCGACCGGCGGCTTCGGCAACCTGGCCGTCGCAGACGGCCTCTTCAGCACCGCTGCGGCCGGCGCCGGCTACGGCAACCTGGCCTCCGCCACCGACGGCGGCACCGCCACGGCCGGCGAGGGCAGCCTCCTAGCCGCCTTCGCCAGCGAGACCAACGGTGATGCCACGGCTGCCGGCGGTTACCTCGACTACGCGTCCGCCTCCGTCGCCGGCAGCACGGCCATGGCCGGTGCCGGCAACTTCGACTCGGCCACGGCCAATAGCCTCGACAGCGTCGCAGAGGCTATCCAGGGCAACTTCAACAAGGCCTTTAGCGGCGTCGGCGGCGGCAGCTCGTTTGCCGAGTTCGGCAACGGCAACGACGCCTTCGTGCTCGGCAGCAGCACGGCCACGGCCGGTGGCACTGCCACCGATGTGCTCGGGAACAACGACATCGCCGCCATCCTGGGCTACGGCAGCGACGCCTCCGCTGGCGCCAACCTGACTGACCCCGGTAATTTCGACTTCGCCGGCATCTACGGTGACAGCTCGACCCTGGCCGCGACCGGCGCCAGCTTCCTGTTCGAGACCGTGCCGTCACTGTTCTGACGGTCAGAGCAGAGAGCCCCGGCCATTTGGTCGGGGCTTTCTGTATGGCTAGGAAGCCGGGCGATGTGCGAGCACGGAGGTGGTATTCGCTAACACAGCCACCAGTCGACCGGATACCGTCACCGCGATGCCGAACCAGATCGTGGTCGCCGGCGCCGTCATCGCCGAATCCAGGGTGCTGGTCGCACAACGCCTGCGGCCGCCCGAGCTGGCGGGCCGCTGGGAATTGCCGGGCGGCAAGGTCGGGCCCGGTGAGACCGAGCCCGAGGCGCTGGCCCGCGAACTGGCCGAGGAGCTGGGCATCGAAGTCGCGGTCGGCGAACGCCTCGGCGACGATATCGCGCTCAATGCGACGACAACACTGCGTGCCTACCATGTCAGTCTGATCCGCGGTGAACCTCATCCGCACGACCATGGTGCGCTGCGCTGGGTGCCGGCGGCGCAGCTGCAGGACATCGATTGGGTACCCGCCGACCGCGACTGGCTGCCTGCCCTGCGTCGAGCCTTGGAGCCGCGATGATCAGGGCACGAATGCCGAGGAGAGGTAAACGGCCGCGAGCAGTCCACCGACAGCCGCGCTCAACATCAAGCGGCGGTTATCCATCGTCTTCGGACTCCTTTGTAAAGCCGACCGATCGCGGCTTTCACATCTTCTGCGAGGCCGAAGGCGCTGATCAATAAGGGATTTCCCTATCTTTCCCAACAACCGTGACGGGCGTCACTCGGTTTCGCGATCGGTAGCTTGCGCTGCGACAATCACCGGCGTGGATTTTCGCAACGTCGCCATCGTCGCCCACGTCGATCACGGCAAGACGACGCTGGTGGACGCCATGCTGCGGCAATCCGGCGCGCTGACCCACCGCGGCGACGACGCGATCGAGCGGCTGATGGACTCGGGTGACCTCGAAAAGGAAAAGGGCATCACGATCCTGGCCAAGAACACCGCCGTGCACCGCAAGCACGCGGACGGGTCCACCACGGTGATCAACGTCATCGACACCCCGGGCCACGCCGACTTCGGCGGCGAGGTCGAGCGCGGGCTGTCCATGGTCGACGGAGTGTTGCTGCTGGTCGACGCCTCCGAAGGCCCGCTACCGCAGACCCGCTTTGTGCTGCGCAAGGCCCTGGGTGCACATCTGCCGGTGATCCTGGTCGTCAACAAGACCGACCGGCCCGACGCCCGCATCGCCGAGGTCGTCGAGGAGAGCCACGACCTGTTGCTCGATGTCGCCTCCGACCTCGACGAGGAGGCACAGGCGGCGGCCGAGAAGGCGCTCGACCTGCCTACGCTTTACGCCTCAGGACGTGCCGGCATCGCCAGCACCACCGAACCGCCCAACGGCGCGAACCCCGACGGCGACAACCTGGACCCGCTGTTCGACGTGCTGCTCGAGCACATCCCGCCGCCACAGGGTGATCCCGAGGCGCCGCTGCAGGCGCTGGTGACCAACCTCGACGCGTCGTCATTCCTCGGTCGACTGGCGCTGATCCGGATCTACAAGGGCCGCATTCGCAAGGGCCAGCAGGTGGCTTGGATGCGCGAGGTGGACGGCCATCCGGTCATCACGAACGCCAAGATCACCGAACTGCTGGTGACCGAGGGCGTCGAACGCACCGCCACCGAGGAGGCCATCGCGGGCGACATCGTCGCCGTGGCGGGTATCCCCGAGATCATGATCGGTGACACGCTCGCCGACCCGGACCACGCCCGCGCGCTCCCTCGCATCACCGTCGACGAGCCCGCCATCTCGGTGACCATCGGCACCAACACATCTCCGCTCGCGGGCAAAGTGTCCGGGCACAAGCTCACGGCGCGCATGGTGAAGTCGCGGTTGGAC
>NZ_DATFZD010000261.1:0-2092 GCF_035314665.1 Mycobacterium sp.
GTCGACCAGCCAAAGGCTGCGTGGCACTTTGTATCCCGCGATCTCGGCGCGCACGAAGCTGTCCAGCTCCGACAGCGCCGGCCGAGAGCCCGGCCGGGCCTGCACCACCGCGGCCACATGCTGGCCGTAACGGGCATCGGGCACGCCGACCACCAAAGCGTCGAAGACGTCGGGGTGGCCCTTGAGCGCCGCCTCGACCTCTTCGGGGTAGATCTTCTCGCCGCCGCTGTTGATCGACACCGAGCCGCGGCCCAGCATGGTGACGGTGCCGTCTTCCTCGACCTGCGCGTAGTCGCCCGGAATCGCGTAGCGCACCCCGTTGATGGTCTGGAAGGTCTCGGCGGTCTTCTTCTCGTCCTTGTAGTAACCGACCGGGATGTTGCCCTTCTTGGCGATCAGACCGCGCACGCCGGAACCGGGCTTCACCTCGTTGCCGTCCTCATCGAGCACGACGGTGCGGTGGTCGATCGTCACCCGTGGGCCACCGCTGTGCGGCGCGTCCTTGGCGACGATGCTGGTGCCGCCAAAACCGGTCTCCGAGGAGCCGATCGAATCGGTGATCACCCGGTTGGGCAGCAACTCCAGCAGTCTTTCCTTGATGCTCGGCGAGAACAGCGCCGCGGTGCTGGCGAGCAAGAACAGCGACGACAGGTCGTATTCGTTGCCCTCGTCCTGATGAGCCAGCAATGCGTCGAGCAACGGCCGCGCCATCGCGTCGCCGGTGAAGAACAGCAGGTTCACCTTATGGTCGTGAATCGTGCGCCACACCTCGTCGGCGTTGAATTCGGGTGCGAGCACGGTGGTTTGGCCGGAGAAGATCGACATCCAGGTAGCCGACTGCGTGGCGCCGTGGATCATCGGCGGAATCGGATAGCGGATCATCGGCGGATTCTGCGCGGCGGCCGTGGCGAGGTCATGCTCGTCTTTGACGAATTCGCCGGTGGCGAAGTCGGTTCCGCCGAACAGCACCCGGTAGATGTCCTCGTGGCGCCACATCACTCCCTTCGGGAAGCCGGTGGTGCCGCCGGTGTAGAGCAGGTAGATGTCGTCGGCGCTGCGTGCACCGAAATCCCGCTCGGGTGAGCCGGCCGCGATCGCGGAGTAGAACTTGACGCCGCCGTAACGCTGGAAGTCGTTGTCGCTGCCGTCCTCGACGACGAGGACGGTCTTGACGTTCGGGGTGTCCGGTAGCACGTTGGCGACGCGGTCGGAGTACTGGCGCTCGTGGACCACCGCAACCATGTCCGAGTTCTCGAAGAGATAGCGAAGTTCACCCTCGACGTAGCGGTAGTTGACGTTCACCAGGATCGCGCCGGCTTTGACGATGCCGAGCATCGCGATGACGATCTCGTTGCGGTTGCGGCAGTAGAGCCCGACCTTGTCGTCCTTCTGCACGCCCTGGTCGAGAAGGTAGTGCGCCAGGCGGTTGGCCTTCTCCTCCAGTTGGGCGTAGGTCAGCTGGTCGTCGCCGCAGATCAGGGCGACACGGTCAGGGACGGCATCGATGGCGTGCTCCGCCAGGTCGGCAATATTCAGGGCCACGGACCCCAAATTAGAACGTGTTACATTTCCTGACAAGTCCGACGCCCGCATGGAGGAAGGCGATCACCCGTGAGCGAGTCCGAAAAAAGCGCCGACGCCATCATTGAGCAGCGCGGACACACCCTGATCCTGACGCTGAACCGTCCCGAGGCCCGCAATGCCCTGAGCACCGAGATGCTGTCGATCATGGTCGAGGCGTGGGACCGCGTCGACAACGATCCCGGCATCCGATGCTGCATCCTGACCGGAGCCGGCGGCTACTTCTGCGCGGGCATGGACCTCAAAGCCGCGACCGCGCGCCCACCGGGTGACTCCTTCAAAGACGGCAGCTACGACCCGTCGCGCATCGACGCCTTGCTCAAAGGCCGTCGGCTGACCAAGCCGCTGATCGCCGCGGTCGAGGGCCCGGCCATCGCCGGCGGCACCGAGATCCTGCAGGGCACCGACATCCGCATCGCCGGCGAAAGCGCCAAGTTCGGCATCTCCGAAGCCAAATGGAGCCTGTATCCGATGGGCGGCTCGGCGGTGCGGCTGGTGCGGCAGATCCCCT
>NZ_DATFZD010000262.1:0-4918 GCF_035314665.1 Mycobacterium sp.
CGCCGACTACGTCAATGCTGCCGGGGTGCAACTTGTTTCGGGAAGTCAGGTAGCCGGCCGGACGGCGACTGCGCGACTGGCCGTCGGCGAAGACGGGTCGGCCGACTATGTGTTCGACCTGGACTGGCAGCTTTCCGGTACGCCGATGGTGACACCGCCACTTTTCGCGCACACCGGATCGATTGCCGCCGTGCAGGAACCGGGCTGCCTGGCGGTTGCGGCGCTCGTCGACACCTATCATGTCTCGGCCACCATCACCTTCGATCCCAATGTCCGTCCGTCGTTGATCGTCGACCGAGATCTGGCGCGCGAACGCATCGAGCATCTCGTCGAGCGCAGCGACATCGTGAAGGTCAGCGAGGAGGATCTGCGCTGGATCGACCCCGACCGTCCGCCCGAGCGGATTGCTCAAACCTGGCTTGCGCTGGGTCCGTCTATCGTCGCGGTGACGATGGGTGACCGGGGAGCGGCGGCGGTCTGCGCGGCCGGTGTGGCCAGGGTGGCGGCCCGTCCGGTGCAGGTGGTCGACACCGTCGGCGCCG
Organism: Mycobacterium sp.; assembly: GCF_035314665.1. GTDB lineage: Bacteria > Actinomycetota > Actinomycetes > Mycobacteriales > Mycobacteriaceae > Mycobacterium. Next base: position 543 of record NZ_DATFZD010000262.1, read on the forward strand.
GTGACGCCTTCATGGTCGGCCTGATCGACGCGCTGTGGGGGCGGGGCTTGTTGGGCGCGCAGCGACGCGCCGAGCTTGCCGGGATAAACCTGGATGCGCTGACGGCAGCGCTTGAGGCGGCCGGCGATGCGGCCGCGCTGACCGTCGCTCGGGCCGGTGCTGACCTGCCGGACCGAGCCGCGCTAGACGCTGCCGCACGTCACCGCTAGGCGCTTATTCGGATGGTGGTGCGGGCATACTGACTGTATGCGTTCGATCTGGAAGGGCTCGATCTCCTTCGGGCTGGTGAACGTCCCGGTCAAGGTGTACAGCGCGACCGAGGACCACGACATCAAGTTTCATCAGGTACACGCCAAGGACAACGGCCGCATCCGGTACAAGCGCGTGTGCGAGGTATGCGGCGAAGTTGTCGAGTACCGCGATATCGCTCGGGCGTACGAATCCGACGACGGCCAAATGGTGGTGATCACCGACGACGACATCGCGACGCTGCCCGAAGAGCGCAGCCGCGAAATCGAGGTGTTGGAGTTTGTCCCCGCCAGCGAGCTGGACCCGATGATGTACGACCGCAGCTACTTCCTCGAGCCGGGTGGCAAGTCAACCAAATCCTATGTGCTGCTGGCCAAGACGCTGGCTGAGACCGATCGGGTGGCGATCGTGCATTTCGCCTTGCGCAACAAGACCCGGCTTGCGGCGTTGCGGGTCAAGGATTTCAGCAAGCGCGAGGTGATGGTGATCCACACGCTGTTGTGGCCCGACGAGATCCGAGATCCCGACTTCCCGGTGCTGGACAAGAAAGTCGAGATCAAACCGGCCGAGCTCAAAATGGCCGGACAGGTGGTCGAGTCAATGGCCGACGAGTTCAACCCGGACCGCTATCACGACGACTACCAGGAGCAGTTGCACGAGCTGGTGCAGGCCAAACTTCAAGGCGAAGAAGCATTTACCACTGAGGAGCAACCCAAAGAGCTGGACGAGACCGAAGACGTCTCCGACCTGCTGGCCAAGCTGGAGGCCAGCGTAAAGGCGCGGTCGGACGCTACGAAATCGCCGGCCAAGAAGACTCCAGCCAAAAAGGCGCCAGCTAAGAAGGCTGCCGCTAAGAAGGCGCCGGCCAAGAAGGCACCCGCCAAGGCGGGCTCAAAGTCCTAGCTAAGACTGGGGCTTAGACGGCGCCTCTCTGTGTCAAGAGCCGTGGTGTTGTTCAGTTGTATGGTGGCTGCTGGTGGGTCCGGGAAGTGACTTGTCCGAAGAGTCAGTGTGCGGGGTTTCAGCTGGCCGCGCTGGACAATAGAGCCGCCCCCGGGTGTCCTCCCGGGCCCGCCCCTTGTCTGGCCGCGTCGCGGAGCAGTTGTCGGTAGACGACGTCGGACAGGCGCCGTTTCAGGCATCGCATTGCTTCCTTGTGGCTCTTACCGTCGGTTCGTTTCCGCAGGTAGTAGGCCCTGCTTGGGGTGCCCTGCCGGATTTGGGTGAGGGCCATGACGTGTAGGCACAAGTTGAGTTGTCGGTCGCCGGCGCGGGAGAGTCGGTGGCGGACGACGTCTCCGGAGGACACGTCGATCGGGGCGGTGCCGTTGTAGCTCGCGAACGCGGCGGCGGAGCGGAACCGATCGATGGTGCCGACCCGGCCGAGGATCTTGCCCGCGGTCAAGTCACCGATGCCGCACAGCTCGGTGAGGGTCGTGCCGGAGGCGGTGACGGCGGTCTTGATGTCGTCGGCGGCTTTGGCGATCCGGCGGTCCAGCTGGCGTATCTCGGTGACCAGGTCCACGGCGAGGCCGCGCAGGGTTTTGCCGGCGGCATCGCGGGGACGGATCTTGCGAAGGAGTTCGGCGGCCTGGTCGGCGGTGAGGTCACGTTTCGCACCAGCAGGGATGAGGTTGGTGAGCACGACGTGCAGGCGGTTGACGGTCTGGGTTCGGGTTTTGACCAGGTCGTCGCGGTGGTCGACGATCGCGCGTAGGGCGGTCACGGTGTCGTCCACTGCAGCGGAGGTCAACGTGCGTGCGCTCAGTGCCGCGACCCCCACGCTCACTGCGTCGGCGTCGTCGTTCTTGCGACCGTGGCCGGTCGACAGCATCCGCACCCGGGCAGCGAGTTTCGCGGGAACGTCGACGACGTCGACCCCGTCGGTGCGTAGGCGTGCCGTCAGTGGTGCACCCAAGCCGGATGCGCCTTCGATCGCCCATGTCGAGCCGGGCCACCGGCGGGCGAAGCGACGCAACGCACGGTAGCCGTCGCGGCTGACCGGTACGCGAATGGTGGCCACGGGTTGCGACGACGCGTCCACCGCTGCGGCGGTCCAGGACGCCTTGTGCGGATCGATCGCGATCACCACGCGGTCAGGGGTCTTCGATATCGCTGGCACGAAACTTCTCTCCTCGCCTCGATTACGGGATGGAAGCGAGGAGGGCACACCAACTTTCGGCTTTGCAGGCCTCTCTTCAGCCACTCCACGCCGGGCGCACCGACCCGAGGCGCAAGCCGTCTAGGAGCCAATCCCGATTACGGACGACAGGTATGGGGCGGGCGATCTCGGATCGGTGCTAGGTGGTCATGGCTGCAGACCTGATCACCTACCGCCTATTACACAAGTTGGTATGAGGGGCTGGGGCCTCGCTCACATGTGAACGTGGGTTGCCGTCAGGAATGTGGTGCTGGCCGGTAGAGCCACAAGATGTGGGAGGCCCCAGTGAGAAATTATCGTACGAGTGTCGGGTTGGATGTGCACGCACGATCGGTGGTCGCGTGCGGGTTGGACGGTGAGACCGGTGAGGTGTTCGAGCGCCGGTTGACCCCTGATCATGGCGAGATCCGGGAGTGGATCGGGTCGTTGCCGGGGCCGGTGGCGGTGGTCTATGAGGCCGGGCCGACCGGGTACGGTCTGGCCCGGTCCCTGCTGTCGGCGGGGATTAACTGTGTGGTCGCGGCGCCCTCGAAGCTGCAGCGACCGTCGGGAGATCGAGTCAAGACCGATGCCCGCGATGCTCGCCATCTGGCGCGGTTGCTGCATCTGAATGAGATTGCCGCGGTGACGGTTCCGTCGGTTGAGCAGGAGGCCGCCCGCGACTTGGTCCGGGCGCGTGAGGACTGTCGTGGGGATCTGATGGCGGTGCGGCACCGGTTGTCAAAGCTGTTGTTGCGGCACGGGATCGTCTACTGCGGCGGAGAGGCGTGGAGCAAGAAACACGAACTATGGCTTCGGATGCACCGGTTCGACAGTCCTGGTTTACAGCTGGCCTACGACGCGGCCTTTGATGCGATGCTGGCCACCGTTGACCGCCGCGACCGCCTCGATGAGGCGATCGTCGAGATGGCCGCCGATTCAGTGTTCACCCCGGTGGTGACCCGGTTGGGGTGCCTACGGGGCGTCTCGACGCTGACGGCGTTCGGGCTGGCCACCGAGATCGGCGACTGGCAGCGACTCACCGGCCGCTCCATCGGCGCCTATCTCGGGTTGGTGCCAACCGAGTACTCCTCGGGGGCAAACCGCTCTCAGGGTGGGGTTACCAAGACCGGCAACAGCCATGCCCGCCGGCTGCTGATCGAGGCGGCCTGGCATCACCGGGCACCGTATCGACCGGGGCGCCATCTACGGCGACGGTGGGAAACGGCCTCCCCGGCAGCCCGAGGCCGGGGGCAGACCGCCAACCGGCGACTACATGCCCGGTGGGCCCGTTTCGACGAGCGCAAGAAACGCTCCGTGGTCGCCAACGCCGCGATCGCCCGTGAACTCGCCGGCTGGTGCTGGTCGTTGGCCGTCCTCGACGAATAGGTGCCCATAGATGTCCAGATGACATCCACGAGGTGTCGGCAAGCGTCTCGGAGTGACCCGCGTCCGTTCTATGAGTAATCATGTTGCCCCGCAACAGATCACGCTCGATCCCTAGACCAGCGATCCACTCCGACTCGAAAGTCCCGTCCTGCGGTAGTCAACCCGCGAATATCAGACCGACACGCGTCGATACGACACGCTCGACATCCCAACGGACTCATCTGGTCACGAAGCGGCGGCCACAGCGACGGTTGCGGCCGCCGCTTCACCCTGCCCACTTGACAGAATGCTCCCCATATCAGAAGGGCGGGGGCTCGTCGTCGGTGTTGGGTGGGGCCGGTCCGGACCGGGCGGCTTGGTGGGCTTGTTGGTTGTGCTTGCGTTCGGCGGCGATTCGGGCGGCCCGGTTTTGGGCGCGGGTGTGTCGGCGTTGGGGCATCATGGCGGCGCGGTCGCAGCGTGAGCCGGTCGGTGGGGGCTGGGGTGGGGCCAGCTGGCCGGTCGGCGTGCACAGGGTGGGGAACAACAGCGCACTGCCGGGGGTGGTGATGTAGGTCTGCCCGGACGGCGACCTCCAGATCAATGTGCCGTCGGGCAG
>NZ_DATFZD010000263.1:0-37224 GCF_035314665.1 Mycobacterium sp.
GGCTTCCCCACCGGCCGCGGTGATCTCGTCGACCACGCCCTGCGCAGCGCTTCCGCCGCTTGCGGGTGAACCGTCCAGTCCCACCCCGATGTCATTGACCACCACGCGCGCGCCTTCGGCCGCGAAGGCCCGCGCATGGGCGCGGCCGATACCGCCGCCCGCTCCGGTGACGATGACGACGCGGCCGTCGACTAGCCCCATGCTCGTGACTCCTTTACTTGATCGCGCTGGCGTTCGTGGTGGCCAGATAGTGCGGCGGCTCGCCCCCGCCGTGTACCTCCAACGAGGCACCGCTGATGTAGGACGCCGCATCCGAGGCCAAAAACGCTGCGGCCCAACCGACATCGGCAGGGGTGGCCATCCGGCCGAGCGGCACGTTCTTCGAGATCGCGGCGATCGACTCGGCGTCGCCGTAGAACAGGTCGGCCTGCTCGGTTTCGACCATGCCCACCACGCAGGCGTTCACCCGGACCTTGGGCCCCCATTCCACCGCCAGCGTCTGCGTGAGGCTCTCCAGGCCGGCCTTGGCCGCCCCGTACGCGCCGGTGCCGGGGGACGGCCGCCGGCCGCTGAGACTGCAGATGTTGACGATCGACCCGCCGCGCTCCTGGTTCTGCATCTTCTCATTGGCGCACTGCGAAACCAGCAGCGCACCAATCAAATTGAGTTCGATGATCTTGCGGTTGAACTTCGGGCTGGACTCCGCGGTCAGTACGTACGGCGACCCTCCCGCATTGTTGACGACGACATCGAGGCTGCCGTGTTTGTCGACGATCGCGTCGATCATCGACTTGACGGCCTCCTCGTCGCGGACGTCGCAGGAGTAGAACTCGTAGGGCAGGCCCTCGACCGCGCGCCTCGCACAAGTCACCACGGCGGCACCCTGCTCGGCGAAGACTGAGCTGATGCCGGCGCCGACCCCCCGAACGCCGCCGGTCACCAGCGCAACCCGGCCGGCGAGCCCGAAGCTGATCGCGGGGCCTCCGTCGGCGTGGGTCACTGTGCTAGCGTACCAAGCAAGTGCTTGCTTAGGTAAATCGTCCCCCAAGGAAGTGGCCGAGGAGCTCGATGACAATCACGTCACGCACCACCGAACCGGGGATAGTCGCGGTCACCGTCGACTTTCCCCCCGTCAACGCCATCCCCTCGAGCGGCTGGTTCGAACTCGCCGACGCGCTCACCGCCGCCGGCGAGGACCCAGAGACGCACGCGGTGATCTTGCGGGCTGAGGGCCGTGGTTTCAACGCCGGGGTGGACATCAAGGAGATGCAGCGCACCGAGGGATTCACCGCGCTGATCGACGCCAACCGGGGCTGCTTCGCCGCCTTCCGGGCGGTCTACGAATGCGCTGTGCCGGTGATCGCCGCGGTCAATGGCTTCTGCGTCGGCGGCGGCATCGGCCTGGTAGGCAATGCCGACGTGATCGTGGCCTCCGAGGATGCGACGTTCGGGCTGCCCGAGGTCGAGCGCGGCGCGCTGGGCGCGGCCACCCACCTGTCCCGCTTGGTGCCACAACACATGATGCGGCGGCTATTCTTCACCGCGGCCACCGTGGACGCCGCCACCCTGCATCACTTCGGTTCTGTGCACGACGTGGTGCCGCGGGAGGAATTGGACGAAGCAGCGCTGCGGGTGGCCCGCGACATCGCCGCCAAGGACACCAGGGTGATCCGGGCGGCCAAGGAGGCGCTGAACCTGATCGACGTGCAGCGGGTCAACTCGAGTTATCGCATGGAGCAAGGCTTTACCTTCGAGCTCAATCTCGCCGGCGTGTCCGACGAGCACCGCGACTCGTTCGCCGGTACCGCGAAGGGCAAGAAAGCGTGAGCGATAAGCGCACCTCCGTCGACGACGCCGTCGCGCAACTGCGCAGCGGTATGACTATTGGCATCGGCGGCTGGGGATCGCGCCGCAAACCAATGGCGTTTGTGCGGGCCATGCTCCACACGGACATCAAGGACCTGACCGTGATCACCTATGGCGGGCCGGATTTGGGACTGCTGTGCTCGGCGGGCAAGGTGCGTCGCGTCTACTACGGGTTCGTCTCGCTCGACTCGCCGCCGTTCTACGACCCCTGGTTTGCCAAAGCCCGCACCACTGGATCCATCGAGGCCCGGGAGATGGACGAGGGCATGCTGCGTTGCGGATTGCAGGCCGCGGCGCAGCGGCTACCGTTCCTGCCGATCCGCGCCGGGCTGGGCAGCTCGGTCCCGGACTTTTGGCAGGGCGAACTGCAAACGGTCACCAGCCCTTACCCGGCGCAGGACGGCGGACACGAAACGCTGATCGCGATGCCGGCACTGCGCCTGGATGCCGCCTTTGTGCATCTCAATCTCGGCGACTCGCAAGGCAATGCCGCCTACACCGGGATTGACCCCTACTTCGACGATCTGTTCCTGATGGCCGCCGAAAAGCGTTATCTGTCGGTGGAGCGCGTCGTCTCCACCGAGGGACTCATCAAAGCGGTGCCGCCGCAGGCGCTACTGGTCAACCGGATGATGGTCGACGCCGTTGTGGAAGCGCCCGGTGGTGCTCACTTCACCACGGCGGCACCGGATTACGGTCGAGACGAGAAGTTCCAGCGCCACTATGCCGAGGCGGCGTCAACGGACGAGGGCTGGCAGCAGTTCGTGCAAACCTACCTGTCGGGCGGCGAAGCCGAATACCAGGCGGCCGTGCGTCGGTTCGGCGAGGAGGCATCTAAGTGAGCACCACCCGAGCTGAGGTCTGCGCCGTCGCCTGCGCCGAGTTATTCAGGGATGCAGGCGAAATCATGGTCAGCCCGATGACGAACATGGCATCGGTCGGAGCGCGGCTGGCACGGCTGACCTTCTCCCCGGACATCCTGCTGACCGACGGCGAGGCGCAGCTGCTGGCCGACACCCCGGCGCTGGGCAAGACCGGACCCGTCGAGGGCTGGATGCCGTTCGGCCGGGTGTTCGAGACGCTGGCCTGGGGTCGGCGGCATGTGGTGATGGGCGCCAATCAGGTCGACCGCTTCGGCAATCAGAACATCTCGGCGTTCGGGCCGCTGCAGCACCCGACCCGACAGATGTTCGGCCTGCGAGGCGCGCCCGGCAACGCGATCAACCACGCCACCAGCTATTGGGTGGGCAACCATTCCAAGCGGGTGTTCTGCGACGCCGTCGACGTGGTCTGCGGTATCGGCTGGGACAAGGTAGACGCCGACAACCCGGCGTTCCGGTTCGCCAACACCTACCGAGTGGTGTCCAATCTCGGCGTGTTCGACTTCGGCGGGCCGGACCACGCGATGCGGGCGGTGACGCTGCACCCGGGTGTTTCGCCCGACGACGTCCAGGACAACACATCGTTCGAGGTGCACGGTCTCGACGAGGCCGGCGAGACCAGGCCGCCGACCGAAGACGAACTGCACCTGATCCGCGAGGTCATCGACCCTAAAGCATTGCGGGATAAAGAGATACGCTCATGAGATTGCGCACGCCGCTGACCGAGCTTGTCGGTATTGACCACCCGGTGGTGCAAACCGGGATGGGGTGGGTGGCCGGCGCTCGGCTGGTTTCGGCAACGGCCAACGCGGGCGGACTGGGCATCTTGGCCTCGGCCACGATGACCCTCGACGAACTGGCCACCGCGATCGGGAAGGTCAAGGCAGCCACCGACAAGCCGTTCGGCGTCAACATCCGCGCCGATGCCGGCGACGCCGACGACCGCGTGGACCTGATGATCCGCGAGGGCGTCAAGGTCGCGTCCTTCGCATTGGCTCCCAAGCAAGAGTTGATCGGCAAACTGAAAGACGCCGGGGCGGTGGTTATTCCGTCGGTCGGCCTTGCGAAGCATGCACGCAAGGTGGCCTCCTGGGGCGCCAACGCGGTGATCGTGCAGGGTGGCGAGGGTGGTGGACACACCGGGCCGATCGCCACGACGCTGCTGTTGCCGTCGGTGCTTGACGCGGTGAACATCCCGGTTATCGCGGCGGGCGGGTTCTTCGACGGTCGCGGACTGGCCGCGGCGTTGTCCTACGGCGCCGCCGGGGTGGCCATGGGTACCCGGTTTCTGCTTACGTCGGATTCCACCGTGCCGGACGCGGTCAAGCAACGATATCTGCAGGCCGGACTGGACGGGACCGTCGTCACCACCCGCGTCGACGGCATGCCGCACCGTGTGTTGCGCACCGGGCTGGTCGAGAAATTGGAAAGTGGTTCGCGGGCGCGGGGATTCACAGCAGCCGTGCGCAACGCCGCGAAGTTCAAGAAGATGTCGCAGATGACCTGGGCGTCGATGATTCGCGACGGCCTGGCGATGCGGCACGGCAAGGAGCTCAGCTGGTCGCAGGTGGTGATGGCGGCCAACACCCCGATGTTGCTGAAAGCCGGCCTGGTCGAAGGCAATACCGACGCCGGCGTGCTCGCCTCCGGTCAGGTGGCCGGTATCGTCGAGGACCTGCCGTCCTGCGCGGAGCTGATCCAGACGATCGTCGCCGAGGCCGTCAAACACCTACAGTCGGCGTCCGCGTTCATCCAGGACTAAGACGTCGGCTGCACGACCATCAGTGTGTGGCCGGTCGGGTCGCGGAACCAGAACATCGGTGGAACCGGCTCGCCCATTCGCGACACCTGCGCATCGACGTCGACGCCGAGTTCCTTCATCGCCGCGTGGGTGGCGTCGATGTTGTTGGTAGTCAGCGTGATACCGGTGTTGGTCGGCTGCACCGGACCACTATCCGGCGGGGGTGGAGCAAGCGCTATGCCGGTCGTGCCCTCGGGCGGGTACACCTCGATCCACCGGTAGCCGCCGCCGAACGGCTGGTCGGTTCGCTTCTCGAACCCGAGTGACTCGTAGAACGCGACCGCTTTGTCCTGCTCGGGTGTCGGCACGCACACCAGGCTCATCGTCGTCAGGCCGGTCGTCGTAGTGGTCATTCTGCCCCTCCGTATGCTCGAGCGATCTCCTGCGAGCCGGCCCACCGGCTGTACGTTGGCGACTGCGGCCACCCGTCCGGCGAATCCTGCCACTCTTCCTGGCGGCCATACGGCAGTAAGTCGATCAACGCGAACGAATGACTGAGTTGTTCGGTCCCACGGCCATTGGTGTGCCAGGTTCGGTAAACCCGATCGCCGTCGCGCAGAAAGACATTCACAGCGAACCCACCGCCCGGTGGAGCGCCGACGTCCTCGCCGAACGAGCTGTTGGCAGTCGAGTACCACGTCATCCGGTTCCCCACCCGTCGCTTGTATGCGAGCGCCTCGTCGATGGGCCCCTGGGTGACGATGACAAATCGGGCGTCGTAGCTGTCCAGGAACTCCAGTCGGGTGAACTGTGAGGTGAAGCCGGTACAACCGGGGCACTGCCACTCCTCACCTGGAAACCACATGTGGTTGTAGACGATGAGCTGCCGCTTGCCGTCAAACACGTCTACCAACCGCACCGGCCCGTTCTCCGATTCCAAGACATAGTCCGGCATCTCGACCATTGGCAGCCGCCGTCGCTGCGCGGCGACCGCGTCGAGCTCGCGGGTGGCCGCCTTCTCTCGGACCCGAAGTGCGTCCAGCTCACGCTGCCAGGCCTGGCGGTCGACGACGGGTGGCAATCCTACTGTTTTCACAGAAACCCCTCCGTTACGATGTTCACGCTGTCAACATGGTAATGTTCACACCGTACACTTCGACCCTGAGGAGGGTCAAGCGTTGACCGATTCGAAGACCGGCTACCACCACGGCGATCTGCGCGCGGCATTGATCGACGCCGGCCTTCAACTCGCCCGTGACGGCGGGCCGGAAGCGCTCACCATTCGGGAAGCGACTCGGCGAGTTGGGGTTTCGCCTAACGCCGCATACCGTCACTTCGCCGACCGCGAAGCATTGCTGAGCGAGGTTGCGACCGCCATTCAGTCCCTGATGGTGGCGCGGATGCAGACCTCAGTGCGCCGGCGTGGCTCAACTGAGCTGCTGCGCGCCGTCGGCATCGGCTACATAAAGTTCGCGCTGGATGAGCCGGGGTGGTTTGCGGTCGCATTCTTCGGAGCCGACCAATCCGACGAAACAATCAGTGCCCCACCTTATCTGGCGTTGGTCGAGGCGCTCGACGCCATGGTGGATGCGGGCGTGCTTTCACCGCAACGACGCGACGGCGCCGAATGGCCCTGCTGGTCGGCCGTGCACGGGTTCGCCGAACTGGCCCTGCGTGGACCACTGCGCGGCGCAAGCCGCCGAGAGGTGGAGTTGCTGGCGGGACGCACCGTCGACGACATCATCGCCGGACTGCGCCTGCGCCGCTGACGTCACGCCAGCCCCTTGCGCACCATCAACTCGGTATGCACATCGTCTTGGAAACGAACCCATATGTGATATCAGTCGGACTGGTAGCACATATGGGTTGAAAACCGCAGAAGCCACCAGCCCTTCAGCCAGGGACTGGAGTTACAGACGTTCGATGATGGTGACGTTGGCGGTACCGCCGCCCTCACACATCGTCTGCAGGCCATAGCGGCCACCGGTGCGCTCCAGCTCGTTGAGCATGGTGGTGAACAGCTTTGCCCCGGTGGCGCCCAACGGATGGCCGAGTGCGATCGCGCCACCGTTGGGGTTGACCTTCTCCGGGTCGGCCTTGATTTCCTTGAGCCAGGCCAACACGACCGGCGCGAACGCCTCGTTGATCTCGACGGTGTCGATGTCGTCGATTGACAGCCCGGTCTTCTCGAGTGCGTAGCGGGTGGCCGGAATCGGTCCGGTGAGCATGAAGACCGGGTCGGCGCCGCGGGCGCTGATGTGATGGATACGGGCGCGCGGTGTGAGTTTGTGGTCCTTGACGGCCTGTTCGGACGCCAGCAACACCGCACTAGCGCCGTCGGAAATCTGGCTGGCCACCGCCGCCGTCAACCGGCCACCCTCCGACAGCGTCTTGAGCGCGGCCATCTTCTCCAGCGACGTCTCCCGCGGCCCCTCGTCGATCCGGAATCCGTCCACGGCAATGATCTCGTTGTCGAAGTGTCCGCCCTGGATCGCGGCCAGCGCCCGCTCGTGGCTGGTTAGCGCGAACTGCTCCATCTCCTCGCGGGACAGGTTCCACCGTTCGGCGATCAGTTCCGCGCCGCGGAACTGGGAGATCTCCTGATCGCCGTAGCGGTGTAGCCAGTTCTTCGACTCGCTGGTCGGCGAGGTGAACCCGAACTCCTTGCCGACCACCATCGCCGACGCGATCGGAATCTGGCTCATGTTCTGCATGCCGCCGGCCAGGATCAAGTCCGCGGTGTTGGCCATGATCGCTTGCGCACCAAAGGAAATCGCCTGCTGGCTGGAGCCACACTGCCGGTCGACGGTCACTCCGGGAACCTCTTCAGGATAGCCCGCCGCCAGCCAAGCGTTGCGACCGATGTTGCCGGCCTGGCCGCCGATCGCGTCCACGCATCCGACCACCACGTCGTCGACGGCCGCCGGGTCAACGTCGACCCGCTCGAACAGCCCGTGAAATGCGGCCACGCCCAAGTCGATTGGATGCACGCCGGCAAGCGATCCGTTACGCTTACCAACGGCGGTACGGACGGCCTCGACAATGTACGCCTCTGGCATTTCTAATCTCCTTCTTTGGTGATTCCACCTAAAACGATAGCGAGATACTGCTGGCCCACCTGTTTGGCGGTGAGCGGTCCGCCGGGCTGATACCAGCGCACCGACACCCAGGTGGTGTCGCGGATGAATCGGTAAACCAGGTCGACATCGAGATCGGGACGGAAATAGCCTTCCTCGATGCCCTGGTGCAGCACGTCGACCCACATCTTGCGCTGCTGCTTGTTCATGTCCTCGATGTAGGCAAACCGCGGCTGTGACAGCAACCGCTTGGCCTCATCCTGGTAGATGACCACCTGGGCATGCCGGTGCTCGATCGCGTCGAACGACGCCATGAACAAACCCCTGAGCCGCTCTAGCGGATTCGGCTCGGTGTCGATGATCTCCTGATAGCGGTCGAACAACCCGTCCAGGAAGCTGTGCAGCAGCTCGTCGACCATCTCCTCTTTGGACGCGAAGTGGTGGTAGAGGCTGCCCGACAATATGCCGGCACCGTCGGCGATGTCGCGGACCGTGGTCGCGCGCAGGCCACGTTCAGCGAACATGGTCGCCGCCAGTGCCAACAGCTCGTCGCGGCGGTTCATGGGTGTTGACTCGACACCGAAATCACTTCTCCGGTCAGGTAACTGGAGTAGTCGCTGGCTAAGAACGCGATGGTGGCCGCCACCTCCCATGGCTCGGCTGCTCGTCCGAAAGCCTCCCCGGCTGAGAGCCGATCGAGCAGATCGGTCGAGGTGGTCTTGTCCAGGAACTTGTGCCTGGCGATGCTCGGCGACACCGCATTGATCCGCACCCCGTAGTCGACGGCCTCGATGGCGCTGCAACGCGTCAGCGCCATCACCCCGGCCTTGGCTGCGGCATAGTGGGATTGCGAGTGCTGCGCACGCCAGCCAAGGACGCTGGCGTTGTTGACGATCACCCCGCCGTGGTCGGTGTCGCGGAAGTAGCGCAGCGCCGCGCGGGTGGCGCGAAACACCGACGTCAGCGTGACGTCGAGGACGCGGTCCCACTCCTCGTCGGTCATATCCGCGACCGGTGTTTGTCCGCCCAGTCCGGCGTTGTTGACCAGCACGTCGATCCGGCCCATCCGCGCGTGGGCCGACGCGATCAGCGCATCGACCTGAGCAGAGGACGTGACATCGCAGAGCACGTGCTCGACGCGACCCAGCCCCAGCGCCGACAGTTCCTCGGCCGTCTCGCCCAGCCGTCGCTCGTGGTGGTCCGAGACGACGACGTCAGCACCTTCGGCCAGCGCCCGCCGTGCGGTGGCCGACCCGATGCCGGTGCCGGCGGCAGCCGTGACGATCACGACCTTACCCATCAGAAGCCCGTGTCCGGCAACCTCTTTCGGCGCAACGGCTAACGTCATCTAGCCTCCCTGGGTAGGCCAAGCACACGCTCGGCGATGATGTTGCGCTGAATCTCGTTCGAGCCGCCATAGATGGTGTCCGCGCGGGTGAACAGGTACAGCCGCTGCCACTCGTCGAAGTCTCCGCTGTCCAACACCAGACCCGCCTTGCCCTGCACGTCCATCGCGATCTCGCCCAGATCGCGATGCCAGTTGGCCCACAACAGCTTTGAGACGTTGTCCTGTCCGGGCTGCTCGACGTCCATGGTCGCCAAGGCATACGAGCGCATCGCCCGCAGGCCGGCCCACAACCGGGTCAGCCGTTCGCGGATCAGCGGATCATCAGCGGCACCAGTGCGTTTGGCGAGTTCAGCGACGCCGTTCAGCTCGCGCGCGTAGATGATCTGCTGACCCAGCGTGGAGACACCGCGTTCGAAGGTCAGCGTTCCCATCGCCACCCGCCAGCCGTCACCCGGCGCGCCGACCACCAAGTCGGCATCGGTGCGGGCGTCGTCGAAGAACACCTCGTTGAATTCCGAGTCACCCGTGAGCTGGACGATCGGGCGGACCTCAACCCCGGGCTGGTCCAACGGCACCAGCAGATACGACAACCCGGCGTGGCGCTTCGAGCCCTTCTCGGTGCGAGCCACCACAAAACACCACTGCGCCCAGTGGGCCAGCGACGTCCACACCTTCTGGCCGTTGATCACCCACGCGTCGCCGTCCAGCACCGCCGAGGTGGACACGTTGGCCAGGTCGCTGCCGGCACCCGGCTCCGAGTAGCCCTGACACCACAGCTCGGTGACGTCGAGAATTCGGGGCAGAAATCGCCGCTGCTGGTCGGGAGCGCCGAAGGCGATCAACGTCGGCCCAAGCAATTCCTCGCCGAAGTGGTTGACCTTCGCGGGCGCATCGGCGATTGCGTACTCCTCATAAAACGCGACCCGATGCGCGACGGACAGGCCGCGGCCGCCGTGCTCGACCGGCCAGCCCAAACAGGTCAGGCCCGCTTTCGCGAGATGCTGATTCCAGGCCCGCCGCTCTTCGAATGCCTCGTGCTCGCGACCCGGCCCACCGAGCCCCTTGAGCGCGGCGAATTCACCGACCAAGTTCTCGGCCAGCCAGTCGCGTACCTCAGCCCGGAACTCCTCGACGCCCTGCACCCCTGTAGGCTAACCTACCAAGCACTTGCTTTGTTAGTCCGGCGACGATACAGAGCGCGCAGCGCGATGAGGAGGAGCCGGACAGTTGAGGCTTGAGGAGCTTGCATCGATGCCGAGCGATCCGCAGACGATTCCTGCGGTGTTGGACCGCATCGCGCGCGAGCTACCCGACCACAATGCGCTGGTCACGCCCGATCGCACCCTTACCTTCGCCGAGCTGCGCGACGAGGTGCGCCGTGCCGCCGCGGCGATGATCGCGCTGAGTGTGAGCACAGGCGACCGGGTGGCGATCTGGTCGCCGAACACCTGGCACTGGGTGGTTGCCTGCCTGGCCACCCATTACGCCGGCGCCACCGTGGTGCCGCTGAACACCCGCTACACCGTCGCCGAAGCCACCGACATCCTGGCCCGCACCGGCGCTCCGCTGCTGGTGGCGATGGGTGAGTTCCTGGGCACGGACAAGACCGCCGATCTCGACCGAAGCGCGTTGCCGGATCTGCGTCACATCGTGCGGGTGCCGGTCGATGCCAATGACGGGACGTGGGACGAGTTTGTCGCCGCCGGCGCTGGGAGTACAGCCCTCACGGCCGCCGATGTCCGCGCCGCCGCGGTCCACCCCGACGACGTCTCCGACATCCTGTTCACCTCCGGCACCACCGGCCGCAGCAAAGGCGTGCTGTGCGCGCATCGGCAATCGTTGTCCGGTTCGGCGGCGTGGGCGGCCTGCGGCAAGATCACCAGCGACGACCGTTACCTCTGCATCAACCCGTTCTTCCATAACTTCGGCTACAAGGCCGGAATCCTGGCCTGCCTGCAGACCGGTGCCACGCTGATCCCCCAGCTGACCTTCGACGCCGAGCAAGCGATGCGCGCAATCGCCGAGCACCGGATTACCGTGCTGCCCGGGCCACCGACCATCTTCCAGATGCTGCTCGACCATCCCACCCGCGGCGGCTATGACCTGAGCTCGCTGCGGTTCGCGGTCACCGGCGCGGCCACGGTGCCGGTCGTGTTGATCGAGCGGATGCAGACAGAACTCGACATCGACATCGTGCTGACCGCCTACGGCCTGACCGAATGCAACGGGTTCGGCACCATGTGCCGCGCCGACGACGACGCCGTTACCGTCGCCACCACCTGCGGACGGCCTGTCGCCGACTTCGAGTTGCGGATTGGAGATCACGGCGAGGTGCTGCTGCGTGGTCCCAATGTGATGCTCGGTTATCTCGACGACCCGCAAGCCACCGCGGATACCGTGGACGCCGACGGCTGGCTGCACACCGGTGACATCGGAAAGCTCGACAACGCAGGCAATCTCCAGATCACCGACCGGCTCAAGGACATGTACATCTGCGGCGGTTTCAACGTCTACCCGGCCGAGGTGGAGCAGGTGCTCGCCCGCCTCGACGGCGTGCTGGACTGCGCGGTGATCGGCGTGCCCGACGAGCGGCTCGGCGAGGTCGGCCGGGCATTCCTGGTGACGCGGCCCGGAGCCGGTCTTGACGAGCAGGCGGTGATCGCCTACACCCGTGAGTATTTGGCGAACTTCAAAGCCCCCCGTTCGGTGAGGTTTGTCGACACGCTGCCGCGCAATGCCGGCGGCAAGGTGGTCAAGCCGCAATTGCGAGAGATGCCCTGATGGACCTTGATTTCGACGACAACACGTGCGCATTCCAGCAGGAGGTGCGCCAGTTCCTGGCTGCGAACCGGGACTCGTTCCCGACGCATTCCTATGACACCGCGGAGGGCTTCGAGCAGCACCGGCATTGGGACAAGGTGCTATTCGATGCGGGTTTGTCGGTCATCAGCTGGCCACGAAAGTACGGCGGCCGCGACGCAACCCTGCTGCAGTGGGTGGTTTTCGAGGAGGAGTACTTCCGCGCCGGTGCGCCCGGGCGGGCGAGTGCCAACGGCACCTCGATGCTGGCGCCGACGTTGTTCGCACACGGCACCGAAGAGCAGCTGGACCGGATATTGCCAAAGATGGCCAGCGGCGAGGAGATATGGGCGCAGGCCTGGTCGGAGCCGGAGTCCGGTAGCGACCTCGCCTCGCTGCGCTCGACGGCCACCCGCACCGACGGTGGCTGGCTACTCAACGGCCAAAAGATCTGGAGTTCGCGAGCACCGTTCGGCGACAGGGCTTTCGGATTATTCCGCTCTGACGCCGACGCGGAACGCCACCGCGGGCTGACGTACTTCATGTTCGATCTCAAAGCGGACGGAATCACCGTGCGGCCCATCGCCCAACTCGGCGGCGACACCGGGTTCGGCGAAATCTTCCTCGACGACGTATTCGTGCCCGACGCCGACGTGATCGGCGAGGTGCACGACGGGTGGCGGGCCGCGATGAGCACGTCGAGCAACGAATGCGGCATGTCGCTGCGCAGTCCGGCGCGCTTCCTGGCCGCCGCCGAGCGCCTGGTTGAGCTGTGGAAGACCCACGACGACAGCGCCTTCGGTGATCAGGTGGCCGATGCGTGGATCAAAGCCCAGGCCTACCGGCTGCACACCTTCGGCACCGTGACCCGGCTGGCGAGGGGCGGCGAGCTGGGCGCCGAGTCCTCGGTGACCAAGGTGTTCTGGTCCGACCTGGACGTCGCGATACACCAGACCGCGCTGGACATCCGCGGCGCCGACGCCGAGCTGGCCGGCTCGTGGACCGACGGGTTGCTGTTCGCGCTCGGCGGCCCGATTTACGCCGGCACCAACGAGATTCAGCGCAACATCATCGCCGAGCGGCTGTTGGGGCTGCCCCGGGAGAAAGCCAAATCATGATCCCGCGCCCAATGGGACTGGCAATTGACCTGTCTCGGAAGGTTTGGGTTGCCGTTAGGCTTGCTGCTGCCGCCCTAACTGGCTGTCAGGGTGAGCGCTGCGTCTGGGCGCATGATTTCGCCCCAGCGTTCGACACCACGGCGTGCGATGTTGACGGCTGCATTGTGGTCGGCGTGCCCAACGAAGCCACAACGACCACACTCAAATTCGCTTTGCGAGCGTCGATTTTGTTTATCGACCCACCCACACTTATGGCACGTTTGCGATGTGTAGGCTGGGTCGACCTCGACGAATGCCACGCCCCCGGCCGCGGCTTTGTAGGCGAGGTATCCGCCGAGCTTGGCGAACGCCCAAGAGTGCAGCGTGACCCGTTGGGGCTTGCGAAGCCGTACCCGGTCACGGATGCCGCCCAACTCCTCGACAGCGATGCCGCGCCCGGTGCGTTTAGCCTCGGCCACGATGCGTTTGGAAATCTGGTGGTTAATATCAGCGGCGAACCGAGCCTCCTTGCGGCACCGCCTCTTCAACAACCGCCGCGCCGAACTGGTTTTCTTCGTCTGCAACCGGGCCCGCAGTCGCTGCTGGCGCTTGCGATACCGGTTCAACCGGGACCCGGCAACGCGATCACCCTCGCTGCTGGTCGCGATATTGACGATTCCCAGGTCCACGCCCACAAAGCCGTTGACCGGATCTGCCAGCGGGGTTTCAACCGAATCGATGGTGGCGTGCAGAAACCATTTCCCGTCGCGGTGGATCAGGTCGGTTTCACCGATTGGGCGGGTGCGCAACAGGACCAGGTCTCGCGCTGCGCCCAATATCCGAACGCCCTTCAATCGGCCATGGGTCGTCCAGATCGACACTGTCGCCTCGCGCGCGCCAACGGTGTCAGAGACTTGCCACGACAGACAGCGGACGTCAAACGGCTGCGCTCCATCTGCGCGAAACCGGATCGGCTTCTGCTGTACCGCTTTTCGTCGGTCGGAACCGGGTGGGCCGTAACTGCCGCCATCGATGTTGGCACGCAGTGTGGTGTAAGCGTCGGATACCTTGCCGATGACCCGGATCGTTGGCTGCGCCGACAATCCAAACCTCTCCCGTATCTGGCAGTAGAAACGCTTGTGCGCATCGAATTTGCGGCGCACTCGGTGGGTGTGCATGGCATTCGACAACCACGACGCTGCCTCGTTGCAGGTCCGCAGGGTGTCCGCCAGCGCGGCCGATTCGGCATCGGTTGGCAGCATCCGCAGCTTGACGACTCGCTTCATGCCCGCACACTAACCGCCGGCACTGACAACAACTCGATACTGCGGCAAGCGTTGGAACGGCCCAGGACAGACACCTGGCCACAGCGGTTCATCCGAACTCCCAGCGGCTTATCCTCAGCGCCAGGATCCTTAACTACTGTGAGGGCCAAATGAGATTTGACCTTGACGCGCAGCAGCGCGATTTCGCGGCCAGTATCGACGCCGCGCTCGCGGCGGCCGACGTGCCGGGCGCGCTGCGGGCCTGGGCCGGCGGTGACACCGCGCCCGGCCGCAAGGTCTGGGCGCGGCTAGCCGACCTGGGAGTCACCGCGTTGGTGGTGCCGGAACGCTTCGACGGGCTCGACGCGCACCCCGTCGACCTGATTGTTGCAATGGAGCGGCTGGGGCGTTGGTGCGTACCCGGTCCTGTCACGGAATCCATAGCGGTAGCGCCAGTTTTGCTGGCCGAAGAAGATGAACGGGCCGGTGCGCTGGCGACCGGTGAACTGATCGCCACCGTCGTGTTGTGGCCACAGGTGCCGCGGGCTGTGGACGCCGATGCGGCCGGGCTGGTGCTGGCCGCCGAAGCCGATGGCTGGGTCAGCGAAGCGCACGTCGGCGACCGGCACGAGTCCGTCGACCCAAGCCGCCGCCTCTTCGACGTCGACGCCTTCTCCGAACCGTGGCAGGCCGATGTCGCCCGCGCCTACGAGTTCGGCGCGCTGGCCACCGCCGCGCAACTCGTCGGGGCGGGCCAGGCGCTGCTGGACACCGCAGTCGAGTATGCCAAGCAGCGCGCCCAATTCGGCCGGGTCATCGGCTCTTACCAGGCGATCAAGCACAAGCTCGCAGACGTGCACATCGCGCTCGAGTTGGCCCGCCCGTTGGTCTACGGCGCCGCACTGTCGCTGGCCGACCGGTCCCCCGACACCGCCCGCGATGTCAGTGCGGCCAAGGCCGCGGCGTCCGACGCCGCGCTGCTGACCGCCCGGTCGGCGCTGCAGACGCACGGTGCGATCGGTTTCACTTCCGAGCACGACTTGTCGCTGTGGCTGCTGCGGGTGCAGGCGCTGCGGTCGGCCTGGGGTGACCCGGCCACCCACCGGCGGCGAGTCCTGGAGGCCCTGTAAATGAGCGACGAACGAGAACTGTTGCGCGAGACGGTCGCGGCGTTGGTGGCCAAACACGCCTCGCCCGCCGCGGTGCGCGAGGCGATGCAGTCGGAGCGCGGCTACGACGAATCGCTATGGCGACTGCTGTGTGAGCAGGTCGGCGCCGCCGCGTTGGTGGTGCCCGAGAAATACGGCGGCGCCGATGGCAATCTCGGTGACGCCGCCGTCGTCGTCGAAGAACTCGGCAAGGCGCTGGTACCCAGCCCGCTGCTCGGCACCACGCTGGCCGAGCTGGCGTTGCTGGCCGCCGACGATCCCGACGCCGAAGCGCTCGGCGCATTGGCCGAAGGCGCGTCGATCGGTGCGCTGGTGTTGGACCCCGAATACGTGGTCAACGGCGATATCGCCGACATCGTCATCGCCGCCAACGACGGCAAACTGGCCCGATGGACAGCGTTCGGCACCGAGTCGCTCCCCACAATGGACCCCACCCGGCGGCTGGCCCGCGTGACGCCGCAGAGCATCGCGCCGTTGGGCGCCGATCCCGGTGTCGCCGATGTCGCCGCGATCCTGCTGGCGGCCGAACAGATCGGCGCGGCCACGCGCTGCCTGGAGCTGACGGTCGAATACACGAAGGAACGAGTGCAGTTCGGCCGGGCCATCGGTAGCTTCCAGGCGCTTAAACACAGGATGGCCGACCTCTACGTCGCGGTGCAAGCCGCACGTGCGGTGGTGAACGACGCGTTAGACGCACCATCGGCCACGTCCGCCGCATTGGCCCGGGTCGCGGCCACCGAGGCGTTCAGCACGGTGGCCGCCGAGGGCATTCAGCTGCACGGCGGTATCGCGATCACCTGGGAACACGACATGCAGCTGTATTTCAAACGGGCGCATGGTAGTTCGCAGCTGCTGGGTCCGGCGAGCGAACACTTGCGCCGGCTGGAATCCGAAGTGCTCTCGCCCGGGGACGATGCAGAGCGCGCAGCGCGATGAGGAGGAACCGGGCAATTTACCGTAGCTTGGCGACATGAGCGATCACGTCGCACTGCGCGCCGGGGTCCCACCGTTTTACGTGATGGACGTCTGGCTGGCGGCCGCGGAACGCCAGCGCAGCCACGGCGATCTGGTGAACCTGTCGGCGGGGCAGCCCAGCGCCGGTGCCCCGGAGCCGGTGCGCGCGGCCGCAGCGGCGGCGCTGCATCTCAATCAGCTCGGCTACACGGTGGCGCTGGGCATTCCGGAGCTGCGCGCGGCCATCGCCGTGTCGTATCTGGATCGGCACGGCTTGCAGGTCGACGTGGACGACGTGGTGGTGACGACGGGCTCGTCTGGCGGCTTTCTGCTCACCTTCCTGTCCTGCTTCGACGTCGGCGACCGGGTAGCCGTCAGCAGTCCCGGCTACCCGTGCTACCGAAACATATTGGCAGCGTTGGGATGCGAGGTCGTGGTGGTCGAAACCGGGCCGAAGACCCGGTTCCAGCCCACTGTGCAGATGCTTGCCGAGCTCGACCCGCCGGTGCGGGGTGTGGTAGTCGCGAGCCCCGCCAACCCGACTGGGACAGTCATCCCGCCTGCGGAACTCGCCGCGATCGCGTCCTGGTGTGATGCCTCGGGGGTGCGGCTGATCAGCGATGAGGTCTACCACGGATTGGTCTACCCGGGCGCACCGCAGACCAGCTGCGCGTGGAGCACGTCACGAAATGCCATGGTGGTCAACAGCTTTTCAAAGTATTTCGCGATGACCGGATGGCGGCTGGGCTGGCTGCTGGTGCCGTCCGAGTTGCGGCGGGCGGTGGACCGCCTGACCGGAAACTTCACGATCTGCCCGCCGGTGCTGTCGCAGCATGCTGCCGTCGCGGCATTCACGCCCGAAGCCGTCGAGGAAGCCGACGGCCATCTGCACCAGTACACGGCCAATCGCACGATGTTGCTCGACGGTCTGCGTGCAATAGGCATCGACCGGCTGGCGCCCACCGATGGCGCGTTCTACGTCTACGCCGACGTCTCCGACTTCACTGCGGACTCTATGGTTTTCTGCTCAAAGCTGTTGGTCGACACCGGGGTAGCGATTGCGCCCGGCATCGATTTCGATCCCGAGCATGGCGGATCCTTCGTCCGGCTGTCCTTCGCCGGGCCGACGAACGACATCGAGGAAGCGTTGCGCCGGATGGGCACATGGCTGCCGGGCCAATAGGGTGGAAATTCATAGCCTGTCGCGTGGGTTCCAAGCCGGCCGAGTTGAACCCGCCCACGTGCTGACACGTATTAGCTTTAGGCCGCTGTGGTCGGGCGGTCGGATGCGCGCAGCCTTCCGCTGCTGCACTGGGTAACAGAACTCGAGGTGGTTGACGGTGGAGCTGGCACGCATCGCGCCGGATAAAGATGCGTTCCAGTTCCGTTTTGACCCGTCGCTGCTGACTCCGTTGGCCGCGGTCTACGAGAGCGTAGTGGCACCGAACCTTGACTTCCCGAGGCTGCGCAGCGACGCTGGCCACGACAAGCTGCGCGGTGACGGGCTGCGTTTTCACGTGTCGCGATACGGCCAGCTGCTGGCTTGGGTATCGGCCGATGACTTAGCGACGCACCGCGAATTCGGGCGTCTGTTCGAGCACCTCGAGCTCGCCGACGCGGCGAAACACCTGGTCGACTGGCACGAGCGCATCGTGCTGTACAACGGCTTCTATGTCGTTAGTGATGGTGTCGAAAGCCCGAGTTGGCACCGCGACTATGTCGACGGCGCGCAGGCCTACACGCTGCTGACGCCGCTCTACGAACTCGATGCTGAGCATGGTCAGCTCTGGTACGAGAGTGGTGGGGAGACAATGCGTTACGAGTACCGGCATGGTGTCGGGGTTATGTTCGGCGAAGGCTTCCGGCACGCGACCGAGCCTTTCGGGCCCACACCGCGGCCGCGGGTACTGGTGAGCCTGGCCTTCGGCACGGACCGTATGCGGTATTGGCCGGCGTTGCAGCGAACTGTCGGAATACAAGCCCCGTTCGTCGTGATGCCGTGCGGTCATCTGAGGGGGACGTGCGCGTGCAGACATCCCCTGCCAGTCCAATAGGGCCCGCTCGATCTCGAACATTTATCTGACCGTGTTCTAGATGTGACGGCGGTCACTCACTGTTGTTGGACGTGACTTGAGTGCGGCAGGCGCACCCCCAACGGGACGAGGAGTGAGATGCCGGCGCCGGAAGATCGTTGTGGCTGGATATCGCGCGCGCCAATGTGGCGCCGCGGGTTTGTGGCCTGGTGCGTGTGCGTGCTCGTCGCTGGGGGCATGTATGTAGCGCGTGCTGCCCCGTGGGCGCCGGGCGCAGTCCTGCGCGTCGGCAACTATCTTGGGATTCCCGGGCAATACTCGAGCATCCAAGCAGCGGTCGACGCCGCCCGGCCGGGGGACTGGGTGCTCATCGGCCCAGGCGACTACCACGAAACCGGCAATCGCGTTCCGCCCGGGATGGTCGCCGGTGACCTCACGGCGGGGGCCGCCGTGCTCGTGACCACGCCCGGCATTTGGATCCGCGGGATGGACCGCAACGCGGTCGTGCTCGACGGCACCAAGCCGGGGGCGCCTCAGTGCAGCTCCGCGCGGGGCGACCAGAACTTCGGCCCGCTCGATTCCAACGGCCTTGCGACGGGACGAAACGGCCTGGTCGTGTTCAAGGCGTCCGGTGTCAGCATCGAGAACCTGACCGCGTGCAACTTCATCGCGGGCGATCTCACCCCCGCCGATGAGATCTGGTTCGACGGCGGCGGTTCGACCGGCGTCCAGCAGATCGGAAGTTGGCGCGGCGCATACCTGTCGGCCAGCTCGACTTACAATGGCGGCCCGAACCAGTCGACCCAATACGGAATCTACGCCTCCAACACCCATGGGCCGGGGCTGTTCACGCAGGTGTACGCCAATAACATGGCCGACGCGGCGTTCTATATCGGCGCGTGCCCGGACTGCAATACCATCCTTGACCACGCGCACGGCCAGAACTCGGCGGAGGGATACTCGGGGACCAACTCCGGTGGGCACCTGATCATCCAGAACTCCGAATTCGACCACAACAACACGGGATTCGCCACCAACAGCCAGAACAACGACGACCAACCGTCCCCGCAGTCCGGCCACTGCCCGCTCAACGAGACCGGTCCGACCGGAACCCATTCGTGCTGGGTACTCACGCACAACTCGATACATGACAACAACAACCCGAACACGCCCCTCGGCACGAGCCTCGCCGCCGACAGTCCGATCGGAACCGGCGTCCTGATCGCCGGCGGCCGATTCGACACCGTCGATCACAACGACATCCACGACAACGGCGCGTGGGGCGTGCTGTTGGTCCCCGAGGTCGACACCGCGACCCCGCCGCCGATCGCGCACTGCAAAGGCGGCTTCGGCCTGTCGGCGTTGTCGTTCTGCTACTACGACGACTGGGGCAACGAGATCGAGAACAACACGCTGAGCCACAACGGCTTCTTCGGCAACTCAAGTAACGTCGACCTCGCGGAGATATCAAACCTCGAGTTTCCCGGTAACTGCTGGCACGGCAATGTCGACAGTTCGGGCACGGCCATCCGCCACAAGCACTTTCAGCTCGGTCGTCAACGGGTCACGAGCGACCCGCCCTTCATCCAGTACTTCCCGCACAACACCTGCGGAATCCCTGACGCGGGCCAAGGGGTGATCAGCATCCTGAGTCTGCAGCTCGTCTGCAACACGCAGATCTTCGGCCCCTGCCCAGACAGCACCTCGTACGCGAACTACCCGCGGCGGACGGGGGTTCAGATGATGGCGCTGCCCCCGCAGCCGAGTATGCCCAATCCGTGCCTGGGCGTGCCGCAAAACCCTTGGTGCCCAACCAACCCGATCAGCCAACCCCCGTATCCCGTGCCGGGGTCAAGCGTTATGTGACGTGGCGTGGCCTTCCGGCGCATCAGTCAAGGTACGCCAATCTCGTCGCAGATTGGCGGGATGATGATCAAGCCACCGCGGGGGGTGCAGAAGGGGTGCGGCGGTGGTGGCGGCGGCGGAGGCGGAGACGCATAGATCGGGGCCGGAATGTCC
Organism: Mycobacterium sp.; assembly: GCF_035314665.1. Taxonomy (GTDB): domain Bacteria; phylum Actinomycetota; class Actinomycetes; order Mycobacteriales; family Mycobacteriaceae; genus Mycobacterium. Next base: position 20,250 of record NZ_DATFZD010000263.1, read on the forward strand.
GCTGAGATGAAGCTGCTCACCGAATTACCCTGAACGCTCACCATCCGCACGTTGCCCTGGCCGATCGGAACCTCGTACCAGGTGTGGCACACGCCCATGTCCCACTGAATGCCGGGGAACGGCAATCCCTACCCAGGACACCAGTTGTGTGGCTGCGCAGAAAATGTGTTGTTCGGGTCAGCGTGTGCGGGACCCGATGCGACTCCGAATATCGCGGCGGCCAGGCCACCCGATAGCAAAGCCCCGGCAATAAGCTTGTTGACACTGCGGGAGATGTCCATAGCCGATTCCTCTTGCTGTCGCCCCGGACGGCATCGTATCGCCGACCACGCTCGGAATTCTTGCGTTTGCTTGGCGCGACTTCAGCTATGGCGCGACCTCGTCGATGCGGGCTTCGAGCACTGTGCGTTCGCCCGCGTCTGCCACGTTGATGCCGAAGCGGTCGGTCAGCGTGTCGACAACCGCCGACGCATCGTCCAGACGAATCTTCTCGGTCCCGCCGCGATGGTGAATGGCGAGGTTGCGACCGGATAGGTTGCATCGCCCGTCCGCTGTGACCAGGGACGCCATCAGGCTGGTCACGAAATGTGACGACGGATGAGTTGAGACATACCAGCTGCCCACTTTCAGATCGATCGGCGACGTCGGTGTCTGGCCGCCGAAACCCACGTCGACGAGATAGGGCTGCTGGCCGCCGGGCAGTGTTACCGCCAAAAGCGTGTGCGTCTGTGACCCTATCGGCGCGTCCGGGGCGAGCGTCCAGACTACCCGGGCGCCAAACCGTCGCACGCCGAAGCCGAGTTCTTCCAGCACGTAGCCCATCAGCCCGTTTTGTTCGTAGCAGTAGCCACCGCGGAGCCGGCGAACCAGCTTGTCGGTCAAAGCCTCTGGACTCAGGTCATCAATCGGCTCGCCCAACAGCGGATCGAGGTTCTCGAACGGAATCGTTCGCGTATGAGCCGTAATCAGATCCTGTAGCACATCGAGCGTCGGCTCCGCAGCGCCGTGATAATCGATCCGCTCGAAATAGCCGTCCAGATCCAGTGTCATGTCGGTCATTCTGAACCAACGACAACCGGGTTAGGCGACTCGGGCCTCTACAACGCTTAGCGGCGAAGCGGTCTGCACTACCCGCGTCATCCGGAATCCCGCTTGGCTGAGCAGGTTTCGGTATTCGGCGGCGGTGCGCTCGCGGGCCGCCAAATTCAGTAGCATCTCCAGATCGGCCCATTTCCCCGGAAAGTCGCGGTCGTGGTCGGGGATCACCAATTCGACCAGCAACACCGTGGTGTGCGGGCCGCCGGCGGCGCGAACATTGCGCAGGATCTGCACCGCCTTCTCGTCAGGCCAGTCGTGCATGATGTTCTTCAAGACGTAGGCGTCGCCGCCGCCGGGAACACTGTCGAAGAAAGACCCCGCCTCGATGCGCACTCGGTCAGCCACATCGTGCTTGCACATGAGGTTCGCCGCGGCCGACACGACCACCGGCAGGTCGTAGAGGACGCCCTGCGAGGCCGGCGCCGCCGCCAGGATGGTGGCCAGCAGCGGGCCGTGCCCGCCGCCGACGTCGACGATCGTGGGGTAGGCGCTGAAGTCGTAGCCGGCCGCCACGGAAGCATCGGTCAGCTCAGAAATGCTCGTCATGGTCCGGTTGAAGAGCTCAGCATGCTCGGGATACTCGGCGAAATAGTCGAAGCTCTGCTTTCCGTGCAATGCCGGGACGACGGATTTTCCGCTTCGGATGGAATCCACCAGCAAGGTCCATCGCTCACGCTGCTCGGCCGACCCGTAGAACCGGGCCGCCCAGGCCATCGACATTGGCGCGTCCGAACGCAGCGCGTCGGCAAGGGAATTCAACTCGTACCGGCCGTCGTGTCGACGACGAAAGACGCCCCGCCCGATCAACGCCCGCAACAGCCGGCGCAGTGCGTCCGGGTCCGCGTTCACTCGGTGCGCCAATTCATCGATCGTCAATGGCCCATCGACGAGTGCGTCGGCCACACCTAGTTCGGCGACCACCGTAATCGCCTGAGATGTCCAGGTGGCGATGATCATCTCCATCATCGCCGCCGGGGCGGGTATCAGCCGCTGGTTGAGCCGATGGAGGTGGTGGCGAACCCACTCGACAATGCGGGCCGCTTTGGCGGGCGGTACTTTTGCGGTCGTCGACATCACCGCACCTCCGCAAGGGAATCTCTGCTGATCTCCGCGGAGATGTCACGGTGGCTGACCCAACCGAGGAACATCGTCAGCGCCCACGTCATGAACCGGTCCGGGATCAGCGCCGCCGGTCGCAACACGGATTCGGGACGCGACACCTGATGCGTGGTCAACCAGGACACCGCCTTGACCCGGCGCCGCCGGGTGTTCTCGTACCAGCGCAGCGCCCTGGAGACATCACCGTCGCCGTTTGGCAAATCCGACAGCGCTTTACGCAACACCATCGTGTCGAGCAGCGCCTGATTGGTCCCTTGCGCGAGCGTGGGCGGCATCGTGTGGGCCGCATCGCCGAGCAACGTCAGCCGGCCTGCGCCGGCGCGGGGAATCGGATGCCGAAAATGCGGGAAGGGCGACGGTTCCAAATCGTCGTCGGTCAAGGTCGCGAGCACCTGATCGACCATGTCGGACCATCCGGTGAAATGGGACCGGATCATCTCGATCGGACGTTGCGGTCTGACGAAGTCGGGCGACCAGCGCAAGTCAAACCACCACTGCAGGTGAGAACCTCCGGCCGGCCACATGCCGAGGTTTCCGTGCTCGCCGATCATCATCGTTGCGACGTGCGGGTCCGCGATGTCCGGAAGTTTGACCAGCCCCTGCCAGCTGCACCAGCCGGTCGGCTTTGCGGGTTCCCCGCCGACAAATTTGCGCACCACCGAGTGCAGCCCGTCCGCACCGATCAACACATCTCCGTCGGCGGAGCTGCCGTCCGCGAAGTCGACTCGCACGCCGTCGCGGGTATTGACCACCCCTTCAACGCGGGAGCTGCACCGGACGCGATCGGTCGGAAAGCCGCTGAGCAATCGTTCCAGCAAAACGCGACGTGGGACCATCCGAACGGGTGCACCCAGTCGGTTCACCATCGCGTCGAGGTCCATGGTGGCCAGCGGGCGACCGGTGGACGTCATGACCCGCACGGTCGACAGCGGCTGTCCGGCGCCGCCCATGTCGACCCCGAGCTGCTCGAGAACCGTCGCGCCGTTCGACCAGATAGTGACGGCACCGCCGCCGACCGTCACGTTCGGCCGCTGGTCGAACACAGCGACGTCGTGTCCGTCGCGCAGTAAGCCGCGCGCGACCGAAATGCCGCTCACGCCGGCGCCGACAACCAGGATTCGAAGTTTCAATCGACGCCCTTAGTCCTCGGCGTGCCGCTCGTAGTCCCACCGCTCGAGCCGGGCCTGCAGCTTCACCAGGCCGAACCCGACGATGGGTGCGCCGGCCCAGAAGTACAGCATTAGCAATGGGCTCATTTGAAGACCTCCTGCTGCTACCACGCGGTACTCCGATGAAAAGTTCACCCGCGGCGCCTGGCACCCCAGATGACTGAAAGAATCGGCCGGGTGAGCCTGGTTATCTCTGGTCGCGAGCGGGCCGCGCTGGCCGAGGTGGAACGCTTCCCGCTGTTCGCCGCACTGACCGGGCGGCGGTCGCGCCGGTTCCCGGCCGGCGGCCGGATTCCCGCGGGAGCACTGGCATACACCAGTCGTCGACCAGTACAGCCGTTGTCCGAAGTCGAACGGGCACTGCTTGTTTCGGCTACCGGCGGCGTCACCGGTTGGAACTTCGGCATCACCCACAACCCCAGCTACGCGCCGTTGTTTCCGAATTACTCCGGCAGTGCGACGGGTCGAACCTTCCCGTCGGCGGCCGGCTTTCACACCAGCCAGCTGTTCTTCACCGACGACACCGGAACCTATCTGCTGCCCAGCCGCGACGAGCATCCCCGCGAGTTCGACAGCATCGAAGAATGGATCGGTCACACCGCGGAGTCCTATGTGCGTATCTCGGACACCCGCCTGGAACTGCCTCGCGCGGAACCGCACATGGAAGGTCACAACGTCTGGATCGGCAACCATCCAGGCAGCTTGCTGGCATTCCCGGTAGCCGACCTCGCCGAGCATCTGATGGAGAACCTGTGGTTCTTTGCCGTCAACGGCTATTCGATCGTCGATGACATCAACGGCCGCAAAATCCCTGGCCTCGAACGGTTTTCCGCACTACCGCATGCCGATGACCCGATCCCACTGTCGTTCGTCGAGCAGTACACGCTGACCGAGTCGAGCGCGGAACTCGCGATCGCCGCCAACAACGGGGTGCTGGCGTTGCAGGCGATGGGTCTTGGCGGCTGGACGTACGACGGGCTCAACCGGTTGTCCGTGTTGGGTGGCTCGGGTGATCCGAGCGCACCCGGGTTGGGCTTCGTTGCCGACGACGACGAGCGCTGGCCCTTCCCAAACGTCACCGGGCTGCCCGGATACTTCGAAACGCTCAGCCCGCCGCATGTGCCATCGGTCGCGGCGGGGGTGGACAAGCTGGTTACGCGAAAGTACGGCCCCGGCGGGCCATTTCACCCCGATACGCAAGGCCCGTGGTCGGATACGCCGAAGGTGCGCGCCTCCGCCCTGCCACCCGACGGCATTCAGGAGCTCGTCACGGTCGAAGCGTCCTACATCTACGATGCCTTCGGAAAGCTACCCGGCACGGTGCCGACTGTGCACGTGTTGATGTACCTACAGGCGCAACATCTCGACGTCGACTTCTACGACGAGTTCTTCGGCCCCGGTGCTTACCTGCCCGCGCACGCCGATCACCAGGCCCGTTGGCATTAGCCTGATATTCGTCGGTAGCCGGCGGGACTGTATGAGTCCGGGTCGGCGACGTCCCAATCCGACCGCCACGTCGCCGGCGCATGGTCGAGCAGCGATGACGGCTCAAGCCATTCGTAAAGCTCCGCATACGACTGTTGTGAGGTGGGCGTTACCCGCTTGCGCAGCATTTGCGGGTTGAGCATCGACGGGTCGGAGACGCCCATCGAGGCCATCAGGCGCATCGCCTGGGCGACGGTGGCCCGTTGGTAGCGGTACACGCGTTCGCTTTTGTCGGTCACGTCGAGAGCTCGAGCCCGATACGGATCCTGCGTGGCGACGCCGACCGGGCAGTGGTTGGTGTGACACCGCTGAGATTGGATGCAACCCACCGCCATCATCATCGATCGGGCTGAGTTGGTGTAATCCGCGCCCTGGATCAGGCGCTTCACGATGTCGTTTCCGGAGGCGACCTTCCCGCTCGCCCCGATCCGTATCCTGTCCCGCAGCCCCGTTCCCACCAAGGCGTTGTGGACGATCATCAATCCGTCGGTGAGCGGAAGACCAACGTTGTCTTCGTATTCCAGCGGCGCCGCCGCGGTTCCGCCTTCGGCGCCGTCGACGATGATGAAGTCGGGCGTCACTCCTTCGGCCAGCATCGCCTTGCAGGTCGCCAAGACATCGATCCGGGAACCGACACACAGCTTGAAGCCCACCGGTTTGCCGTCGGCCAATTCACGCAGCCGCGCCACGAACATGATCAGTTCGCGTGGGGTGTGGAACGCCGAGTGCGCCGCCGGACTGACACACTTCTCGCCGACCGGCACCCCGCGGTAGCGGGCGATCTCCTCGCTGACCTTTGCGGCCGGAAGCACGCCACCGATGCCGGGCTTGGCGCCTTGGCTCAGCTTGATCGAGATGCACTTCACCAGATCGTGAGCCGCCTTGTCCGCGAACTGATCCGGGTCGAATTTGCCGTCTTTGGTGCGGGCCCCGAAATAGGCGGAGCCGATCTCCCAGATCACGTCGGCGCCGCCGAGATGATAAGGAGTCAGCCCACCTTCGCCGGTGTCGTGGGCGAACCCTCCTTTGCGGGCGCCGTTGTTCAGCGCGCGCAGGGCGTTGGCCGATAACGCGCCGAAGCTCATCGCCGAGACGTTCATCAGCGCCATGTCGTACGGTCGCGCGCAATCGGGTCCACCGATTCGCACCCGGAACGGCTCGTCCGGGGAATCGACCGGCCGCGCCGAATGCACCAGATACTCGTAGCCGACCTCGTCGATGTCGCGCTCGGTCCCGAAAGCCATCTCGGCGGCCGTACCTTTGGCCCGCTCATAGATCAAGGTGCGGACGTCGCGGTCGAAAGGGCGGCCGTCGAAGTTCCGCTCGATGAAGTACTGCTGCATTTCCGGGCGCAGCGCCTCCAGCAGAAACCGGACGTGCCCCAGGATCGGGTAGTTCCGCAGCACCGAGTGCTTGCGCTGGAAGAGGTCATAGATGCCCACGGCCGCGGCGCCCGCGACCACCGCCGCCGGAATCCACCAGCCCCAAGGCCCCACGATGGCCAGGCCCAGCAAAGCCCCCGCGAGAACCGTCAAGAACGCGACGTAGCCAAACCGGACCAATGCAGCCCCGCTTTCCGCAGCAGATTTTCACCGCCGAGCGTAGCGCCAGAGCAAAACGGTCAGAGCCAGGTGTCCTGGGTGGTCGTCGTCAGGAACGCCTCCAGGTCGTCACGCCACTGTGCGGGCGTGGTCTTGTCCGGCTCGATGCCGGTGTAGTCGCCGCGGTAGAACAGCAATGGCCGCGGCTTGATCTTCGGCACCTCCGACAGGGACTGCACCGCGCCAAACACCACGAAATGATCGCCGCCGTCGTGCACCGATGCCACCGTGCAGTCGATGTAGGCCAGCGATCCGTCGATAACAGGCAAGCCCAAAGGTGAAGGGCTCCAATCGATACCGGCAAACTTGTCCGGCTCCTTCGACCCGAACCGCGCCGACACATCCTTCTGACTTTCGGTCAACACGTTGACGCAGAACTTCCCGGCGGCCTCGATCGCCTTCCATGACCGCGAGACCTTGGTCGGGCAGAACAGCACCAGCGGTGGTTCCAACGACAGCGCGGCGAACGACTGGCAGGCGAAGCCGATCGGGATGTCGTCGTGCACCGCGGTGATGATCGTGATCCCCGTGCAGAACTGACCCAGCACCTGCCGGAAGGTGCGTGAATCGATCTGCTCGGCCATCGCTACCCGCGGAAGCCGATGCTGAAGTCGTGGCCCCACAGGCTCACTGCGGTGCTTTCCCGGGCGATCCAATCCTGATCATCGACTTTCCTGCCCTCACAACCGAATTCGACATCGAACCCGCCGGGTGTCTTCATGTAGAAGGACAACATCAGGTCGTTGACGTGGCGGCCCAGCGTGGCCGACATGGGCACCTTGCGGCGCAGTGCCCGGTCCAGGCACAGGCCCACGTCGTCGGCCTGCTCCACTTCCATCATCAAGTGCACGATGCCGCTGGGTGTCTGTCCCGGCATGAAGGCCAGGCTGTGATGGCGCGGGTTGCAACCGAAGAAACGCAGCCACGCAGGCGGCCCGTCGGCGGGCCGGCCCACCAACTGCGGCGGCAGCCGCATCGAGTCACGCAGCTTGAAGCCGAGCACATCGCGGTAGAAGTGCAGCGACTCGTCGTCGTCGCGGGTGGTCAGCACCACGTGCCCGAGGCCCTGTTCAGCGGTGACGAACGTGTGCCCGTAGGGGCTGACGACGCGGCGATGCTCCAGCGCGGCGCCGTGGAAGACCTCTAAGCAGTTGCCCGAGGGGTCGGAGAATCGGATCATCTCGTCTACCCGGCGATCGGCCAGCTCGGCGGCGGTGGCCTCCTTGTACGGTGTGCCCTCGACGTCGAGCCGGTTCCGGATCTCCTGCAGGCCTGCGGCATTCGCGCATTCCCAGCCTGCCTCCGATAGCCGGTCCTGCTCGCCCGGCACGATCACCAGGCGCGCCGGGAAGTCGTCCATCCGCAAATACAGCGCGCCTTCGCCTGCTCCGCTGCCCTCGATCATGCCGAGGACTTTCAGGCCGTATTCCCGCCAGGCCGCCATATCGGTGGCTTCGATGCGCAGGTAACCCAGCGAACGGATGCTCATTTACGCACCTCCCAGGAAGTCAATGGTCAGCTTGTTGAACTCGTCGAACTTCTCCACCTGCGCCCAGTGTCCACACTGCCCGAACACATGCAGTTGCGCCCGCGGAATGGTCTTCAACGCGACCAGCGCGCCGTCCAACGGGTTAACCCGATCTTCGCGGCCCCAGATCAACAGCACCGGTTGACGCAACCGGTGAACCTCGCGCCACATCATGCCGAGTTCGAAATCGGCACCGGCGAACGACTTTCCCATCGCCATCGTTGCGGCCAGTGATTCCGGCGTGCTGGCCAACGCGAATCGCTCATCGACAAGCTCGGGAGTGATCAACTTCTGGTTGTAAACCATCACTCGCAGGAAGGCCTCGAGATTTTCCCGGGTCGGTTCGACGGAGAATTTGCCCAGCCGCTTGACGCCCTCGGTCGGATCGGGCGCAAACAGGTTGATGCTGAGCCCGCCGGGACCCATCAGCACCAGGCGTCCGGCGTGGTCGGGGAAGTCCAGCGCGAACCGAACTGCGGTGCCCCCACCCAGTGAATTGCCCACCAGCGGAACGCGTCCCAGGCCTAGCTGGTCGAAGAGGCCCTTGATCGCCCTGGCCGCGTAATGATTGAACTGACCATGCTCGGCGCGTTTGTCGGAGTGGCCGTAGCCGGGCTGATCTACGGCGAGCACGTGAAAACGCTGCGCTAGCACCGGAATGTTGCGCGAGAAGTTCGTCCAGCTCGCCGCTCCGGGACCGCCGCCGTGCAGCAGCACCACCGTCTGGTCGTGACCGACGCCCGCTTCGTGGTAGTGCAGCTTCAGCGGTCCGTCGACGTCCACCTCGACAAACCGCGAGGTCGACTCGAAGGTCAACTCCTCCGTTGTGGTCATCAGACCATTGTGTCGCCGGGCGGCAGCCCGAACTCGTGGTTACCGAAGATCACGTAGGCCCGCTCGGGGTCGTTGGCCGCGTGCACCCGGCCGGCGTGCGCGTCGCGCCAGAAGCGTTGCACGGGTTGGTCATTGCCCAGTGCGGTAGCGCCGGATGCCTCAAACAGCCGGTCGATCGATGCGATCGCGCGCCCGGTGGCACGCACCTGGTCGCGGCGGGCGCGGGCCCGCAGGTCGAACGGGATCTCCTTGCCGGCGGACAGCAGCACGTACTCGTCGGCGACGTTGCCGCCCAACTGCCGCCAGGCCGCGTCGATGTCGCTGGCCGCCTCCGCGATCCGAACCTTGGCGAACGGGTCGTCCTTGGCCTTCTCGCCGGCGAACGCCGCGCGCACCCGCTTGCCCTGGTGCTCCACGTGCGCGTCGTACGCGCCGTAAGCCATGCCGACGATCGGCGCCGAAATGGTGGTGGGATGCATTGTGCCCCAAGGCATCTTGTAAACCGGAGCGGTGTTGGTCTCATAGCCACCCGCGGTGCCGTCGTTCATCGCCTTGTAGGACAGGAACCGGTGCCTAGGCACGAACACGTCCTTGACGACGACGGTGTTGCTACCGGTGCCGCGCAGGCCGACGACATGCCAGACGTCGTCGATGCGGTACTCGCTGCGCGGGATCAGGAAGCTGCCGAAGTCCACCGGCCGGCCGTCCTTGATGACCGGGCCGCCGAGGAAGGCCCACGTCGCATGGTCACAGCCCGACGACCAGTTCCACGAGCCGCTGACCAGATAGCCGCCGTCGACCACCACGCCCGCACCCATCGGGGCGTACGACGACGAGATCCGCACGTTGGTGTCCTCGCCCCAGACCTCCTCCTGAGCCTGTTGGTCGAACAGCGCCAGATGCCAGTTGTGCACGCCGATGATCGAGCTCACCCAGCCGGTCGAACCACAAGCACTCGCCAAGCGGCGAGCCGCCTCGTAGAACGTCACGGGGTCACATTCCAGACCGCCCCACTGCCTGGGCTGCAACAGCCTGAAGAAGCCGATCTCCTGAAGCTCGCTCACCGTGGCGTCCGGCAACCGGCGCAGGTCTTCGGTCTCCTGGGCCCGCTGCCGCAATTTGGGCAGCAGTTCGTCGATGCCGTCTAGGACCGACTGGGCGTCACGTTGTTGAATAGACGTCACGGATTCCTCCATAGGTGGCTTACTTAGACAGAGACTAGAACACGTTCCGATTTGTGTCGAGCAGGCTATTCCTGCGACTGGTAGCGCCACCAATCGAGTTTTCTGTAACCTGTTCTAGTTACGACAGACGAGAGGACTTCGCGGTGCCGGAAGTCGTGACCAATGAGGTTCCCGACGAGCCGCTCGGCAGCCATGTCCTTGAACTGGAGATCGCCGACGTGCTCGCCGAGACCGACGAGGCGCGGTCGCTGGTGTTCCGCGTACCGGACGGTGCGGGAGATCCGGCCATTCCCGCTGAGCGGCTGCGGTATGCACCCGGCCAGTTTTTGACGCTGCGGGTCCCCAGCGATCGCACCGGATCGGTCGCGCGCTGCTATTCGCTGTGCAGCTCGCCGTTCACCGACGACGCGCTGACCGTCACCGTCAAGCGGACTGCCGACGGGTACGCGTCGAACTGGCTGTGCGATCACGCCCATCGCGGCATGCGGATTCACGTGCTGGCGCCGTCGGGCACCTTCGTGCCCAAGACGCTCGACGACGACTTCCTGCTACTGGCCGCCGGCAGCGGGATCACGCCGGTCATGTCGATCTGCAAATCGGCACTGTCCGAGGGCAGCGGGCAGGTGGTGCTGCTGTACGCCAACCGCGACGACCGCTCGGTGATCTTCGGCGACGCCCTGCGCGAGCTCACCGCCAAATATCCCGACCGGCTGACCGTGGTGCACTGGCTGGAGTCGCTACAGGGGTTGCCGTCCGCGACCGCGCTGGCCCAGCTGGCCGCCCCGTTCACCGACCGGCACGCGTTCATCTGCGGGCCCGGGCCGTTCATGGCGGCCGCGCGTGAAGCGCTCGAATCCCTGAATGTGCCTGCGCAGCAAGTACATCTCGAGGTATTCCGGTCGCTGGACACCGATCCGTTCGCCGCGGTGAAGATCGAGGACACCGGCGACGAGCCGCCGGCCACCGCAGTGGTCGAGTTGGACGGGCAGACCCACACCGTGTCGTGGCCGCGCAACGCTAAGCTGCTCGACGTGCTTCTGGATGCCGGCCTGGACGCACCGTTCTCCTGTCGCGAGGGCCACTGCGGCGCCTGCGCCACCACTCTGCGCAGCGGCAAGGTGAACATGGAGGTCAACGACGTGCTGGAGCAGCAGGACCTCGACGACGGGCTGATCCTGGCCTGCCAGTCGCACCCGGAAACCGATTCGGTCGAAGTCACCTACGACGAGTAGCCGCAAAGTAAGTTCTGCTCAGACCGCAGGCGAGAGGACCCACGATGAAGCGGCTGGTGACGGCACTGGCGGGCGTCGGTCTGATGCTGGCGTTGGCCGGCCGCCAGCAACACCGCCACCTCACTGATGCCCCTCAACGACGGCACCCAGTTGGAAACGCGCGCCGTGCTCGACTGCCATCGCGCCAACGGCAGCTGCGACTTCACCGTCGCCGCCTACCGGAAGACCGGCGACGGGGTGACCGGATTCCCGAACGACCTCTGGTCTCGCCAGAGCACCGACATCCGGTCGAGCGACCGGGTGGTCTATTTGGATGTGCACGCCACCGCCCAATACGACCGGGTCTTCAAAGAAGGCGGGCACGACGACGTCACCACGATCTACATGGGCGAGGGTGCGCCGGACAAGTACCAGACCACCGGCCGGATCGACTCAACGGACTGGCGGACCGGGCAACCGCGCACCGACCTGCCCGTCATCATGTGCACCCACATCCAAGTGGTCTACGGGGGGAACAACATCACCTCACCGAGCACCTGCGCGCAGGCCGCCTTCTCCTGAGGGACCACTGCGCGGCGTTGTCAACGAGACTCGAGAAAAGTGATCACCGCTCGGACGCGGCGGTGATCGTCGGCGGTCTCGGGCAGGTTCAGCTTGCTCAGAATGCTTCGCACGTGCTTCTCGACGGTGCCTTCGGTGAGCCACAGCTGCTGGGCAATGCCGGCGTTGGAGCGCCCCTCTGCCATCAGCGCCAAAACCTCGTGTTCCCGAGGACTGAGAGCAGCAAGCGGATCTGTGCGTTGACGTCCTGAAACCAACTCTTGGATGAGCGCCGGATCGATCACTGAGGCGCCATTGGCGATCCGCTGTAGTGAATCGACAAACTCCGCCACATCGATCACCCGACTTTTGAGGAGGTAACCGATCGCACGGCCGCTGGTCAGAAGCTCCATCGCGTGTTCGACCTCGACATGAGCGATAAAACCAAAATGCCGGTCTCGGGTGGGCACCCAAACCGCTTGCGCGGCTGCACAAGCGGATCCCTGCGAGCAAACCCGCACATCCATCGGCTTCGCCGGCCGAGGCGCTGTCCTAAGCCGGGTGAGCGTAACGTGGGTGATCACCTTCGCAGGCTGCTTCCACACAAACCAAGGCGCGGCGCTACAAGGCGTCTTTGTGCTCGACGATGCCGCACACCGGCCCGCCTCCACGGCGCGGCCACGGCCCCGCATTCGGACACTGAGTCGCGATAAGCGGTCGCGGGCCCGGCTTCGCCGGTTTGCTGCGGTTACGGATTATCAAGAGGCGCTTGGCAACAGATGCAACGCCGGCTTGGCGGCGGTGGTCGTCTCGTATGCGCACAATGCGGCGGCTATGCACCCGATTACCCGCCCACTCTTGAGCATGCCGAGGTGGCCGACGTCATTGACCGTGATGGTCTCCGCCTGGTCGTGGAACGGCACCGACCGCAGGCCGGGCACGATGATGTCGAGCGCCGCTGTCACTGACAGCCACCGCACCCCGTCAGGCAATGGCGTGGAGGCGAGCCGGCGCAACAGTGGCGACCCCGGCCGCAGTGCCCGGACGATCTCGAAAAATGGCAACAAACCCGCCCAGGGCGACCCGCCAAACGGGGCGCCCAGCGTGACGACAGTGTCGACCCGCCCGTTCAAGCGAGGGTCCGCGATGGCTTGCGCGATGATGACACCGCCCAGACTGTGTCCGACCAGATGCACCTTGTCTGCAGCGGTTCGAGACAACATCCTCTCTACATCGGCGACCAGCTGGCCAGCGAGCTGCTCCACCGAAGTTCCGAGCGGCGCATAGGCTATCGCCTCGACGGTTAGGCCGCGGGCACTTAGGGCTTGCGCCACCAAGGACCAGTGCGACTTGCTCCCCCCGAATCCGTGGACGAGCAGCACTGGACGTGTCGTGGAGGCGGCGTGTGCTTTTGAGTGTGGCGACATACTGCTTGCAGACTGATAGCCACCACCGACGAGGCGTCGCGGCGCCGTCGCGGCGCCAGACATCAAAATCGCCGCCTCGTGCACGTGCACCCTCGCCGCACGCCGCACCATCTGAACCGCCGCGCGGGCGCCACCAAGCACACGCAGGGGTGCGGTCATATCCATCCGCCTCTGCGAACTGCAGATGCGTGCCGGTTGCCTTCTAGTCGGCTGCACGTGCGACATGTCCCACCTTCTTTGTGTAACCTGTGTCACATTGAGAATGGCGCTTGGCGGGTCGGGTGTCGTCAATGCCAGCCGCAATTTGGTATACGGGTCCGCAGGGGCCGCGCGCTACTTGGTAGCCGGAAGTCGCACCGAACTGACTTGGGCCGCAGTCGGTCTCGGTAACTCTGACAGCAATCGAGACAGCTTTTGGCTAAAGTACGCAGCCCCGGCCCACACTCCTACCGTGGGAGAGGAGACACCGAGGCGCTGATCCGGGACCGTTAAACCCGGTTTCCGGTTCGAGACAAGGTCTTCGCCACCTCGGCGACCAGCTGGTCAGCGAGCTGCTCCACCGAGGTTCCGAGCGGCGGATAGGTCATGGCGTCGACGGTTAGGCCTCGGCACTAAGGGTTTGCGCAACCAAGGACCAGGTCGACTTGGTCCCCCCGAAGCCGTGGACGAGCAGCACTGGACGTGTCGTGGCTGACGGTCACGAGCGCGCAGGTCATTCAGCATCGTGCATAACGTGTGGTCCAAACCCAAGAAAGCTCACCAACGGCCAGGGCCGAGCGCACCCGCAACGGAGGAAGTTCGCGCTGTCTCAGAAAGCGTTGAGACCGCTCAGGCCGAGATCAGCCTGAGCGGCAGTCGCTCGTAACAGCGGATGATGTTGTTGAGCGCCCATGTCGGCTCGCCGGCGAGTTCGATTCGGCTCACCTGCTGCGTCAGCGCAGTGAGCATCGCCTGCATCTCGAGTCGGGCGAGCCCCTGCCCGGCGCAGGCATGTGTGCCGTGCCCGAAGCCGAGATGGCGGGTGGCGTTACGGCGGATGTCGAACACGTCGGCCTCTGGCCACTCGTGCTCATCGCGGTTCGCCGACGCGTACAGCACCAGCACCCGCGATCCAGCCGGGATGTCGATATCCGCGATTTCACTCGGCTGCAGCAACTTTCGGGTGAACGCCCGCAACGGCGACTCGTATCGCAGCACCTCGTTGATCGCATTGGGCAGCAGGGACGGGTCGGCGCGCAGCGTATCCCACTGGTCGGGATGCAAAGCAAACAATGCCAGCGCATTGGCGATACCGCTGATCGTGGTGTCAAGCGACGGCACCAGGTAGTCGATCATCAGCGCCGAGCACTCGCTGTGACGAAGCTTCCCGGCGTCGGCGGCGGCGAGGATGTCATGACCCATGCTGCCGTGGATCACCGACCGGTGGCGTACCACGTCCTTGGAGAAGTGCAGCATCTGCAGACTGGCCGGCACCGATTTGAGGGCATAGCGATTCAGCGGGCCAAGCACATCGAATGTGGCTCCCCCCCAACGCAGCAGGTACTGGCGTCGGTTCTCTGGCCAGCCGACGAGGTCGGGCACCACCGAAAGCGGCAGTGCGGTGGCCAGATCCTTGACGCCGTCCACGTGTTGACGTCGCACGGCCGCGGCGACCAGCTGCTCGGCCTGGTGCGTGACGACGTCGCTCATCGTCTGCAACGCCCGCGGCAGCAGCCGGTGCGCGACGAGCTTGCGCCGCTGGTCGTGTTCGTCGCCGTCGCTGTTGAGTGTTGTGCCGCGAGACAGCCTGTTGAAGATCCGGTTCAGTCCGACCCCTTCGCCGGAGACGAAGGTCGTGTCGTCGCGTAGCATCGCCTTGCACTCGGCATAGCGCGCCAGGGCGTAGACGCGCTGCTTGGTCAGCCATACCACCGGACCGAGTCGCCGCAGCCGCGCATAGTGCGGATGCGGGTCGAGGATCGCCCGCGCCGAATACAGGTCCGGTTCGTAGGCCGGGACGTCGGCGGCCCTACGCATCTGCGCCGGTGTCGGTGGGTGGCGCGAAAACCGGTACCGCGCGGCTGGCTTCGGCCAGATCGCGGCTCGCACACAGCACCGTCCGATCCGGGCGCACCACCGCGGCCCTGGCCCGGCCGGCCTGCAGCCACAGGGCCAGTTCCGTGCCGGGATGAGCCGGCACGAGGACCGCGCCGCGACGGGTCATCTCGTTGCGCTCGGCCGGGCTGGGCTCAGCGGACGTGATCACCGCGAACCTGCCGCCGACGATCTCGTCGAGCCGTTTACCCTCGACCAGAACAGGATTCGGGCACAACCGGCCCGCCAGCTGCCGCCGACCGGGTGATTTCACGACCAGCTCACTGCTGTGCAACGCGGGCGTCGTGCTGTCGACGATCTTCTCCCGCACCCCCGGGATCAGATGCAGGCGCGGGACCACTACCCGGCGCAGCAGGTTGCCCACCTCGCCGCCCGCGGTCATCGCCGTACCCATCGCGAGCGCGAACCGGATCATGTACCGCACGTGCGGCATGCGCTCCTGCTCATAGCTGTCGAGCACGGTCTCGGGCAACCATCCGCTGACCACGCCGGCAAGCTTCCACCCGAGGTTCATCGCATCGCGCAGCCCCGCGCACAGGCCCTGGCCGATGAACGGCGGTGTCAGGTGCGCGGCGTCGCCGAGGATGAACATGTTGTTATGGCGCCAGCGGTTGGCTACCTGCGCGCGGAACGTGTACTCGGCGACGCGCACCAGCTCTAGCTCTTGTGGCGCAACATCTGTCACCCACGGCCGGATCAGCGGGTAAAGCGCCGCCATGGTGTTGTAGTCGTCGGCCGTCTCGTCCGGCAGCAGCCGGAACTCCCACCGGTAGCGGCTTTCACCGATGCGCATGTAGGTGGCCGCTCGATGCGGATCGCACACCTGATGGACGCCTTGCCACTGGTTGAGCTCTGCGGTGGTCGCCACATCGACCACCAGCCAACGCTGCTGGAACTTCAACTCCTCCATGTGTGCGCCGATCGCGGTGCGGACCAGGCTGTTGGCGCCGTCGCAGCCGAGTAGGTACCTCGTCTCCACCCGGTGCTCCTCGCCGCTGACCCGATCGGTGAACCTGACCTGCACTCTGTCGGGCCCGATCTGAACCGCTTCGGTGACCTCGGCATTGCCCCGAAGAACGGCGTGCGGGTAATGCTTGAGATTCGCCCGCAGCAGCGCCTCGAATTCCGGCTGGTCGAACATGTTCGCCTGCGGGAAGCCGTTTGCGCTTTCGGCGCACTCCCGCTGAAACTGCGCAAGTACCCGCATGTTTCGGTCCCGCAGCTGCATACCACGGGCCGGTCGGGAGATCGCCGCGAACTCATCGGCGATGCCCAATCCGGCAAGTAGGCGGTAGATTTCGTCGTCGAGGTGAACGGCACGCGGCTGTGGGTAGACGTCCTCCCAGCGGTCGAGGACAAGACAGTCGACGCCATACTGCGCAAGCTTCGTTGCCGCGGTGACCCCGGTTGGCCCCGCGCCGACGATCACCACTGGGACGAAGTCAGGGACGGCGCTCATGAGTACCTCACCACGTTGCGTTGCGTGCCGAGATCGATCTTGCCGTCGTCGGTTCCGATGGTGGCCTCGACGACATCGCCGTCATGCAAGTACTTGGTGTTCTTGGCCTGGCCGGCGAAGAACATCTTCCACTTGACGTCGTCGGGCAACAGACCCACGAGCTTCTGCACCGGCTTCGGCGGCGCGGACAACGCGGTGCCGACCG
>NZ_DATFZD010000264.1:0-28410 GCF_035314665.1 Mycobacterium sp.
GACCCGGGCACCCGAACAACGCAGTGCCTCGAGCAGCAGGTCTGACAGCGGGCCGCGTCCGTGCACGCGAATCGACGCCGACTGGACGGGCCGCTGTCGGCGGCCGCGGGTGGCGACTCCGGCCGCGACCAGCTTCGCGACCAGATCGCCCAGCTCACCGGCGGCCACTCCGCCCTGCCCGCCGGCCTGCCGCTGCAGCTCGCTCATCGGTACCGGGGAATGCATCGTCCGCAGCAGCGTGGCCAAGCCCGCGGGATTCAAGCCGCGCGGCGGGCGGATCAGCACGGCGCGGCGCGGACTCCAACCCACTTGAACAGCGCCGTCGGGGCGTAGCAGCACCGGCAGAGCCGGGTCCAGCGCATACAACGGCGACGTAGGCTGCGCCATCCAGGCACTGTGCCACGGCAGGACGCGACGGCCGGCTCAGCTATCCACAGAGCTAGGGCCGCTGTCGGGGTCGGTGTGACCAGAATCGGCGCCCCGCTCGAACTCGGCGATCGCCTCGTCGATTCCGCTGGTGTCGCCGCCGATGACCCGGTCGATGA
Source organism: Mycobacterium sp. (assembly GCF_035314665.1). Lineage (GTDB taxonomy): Bacteria > Actinomycetota > Actinomycetes > Mycobacteriales > Mycobacteriaceae > Mycobacterium. The sequence continues at coordinate 546 of NZ_DATFZD010000264.1, forward strand.
ACGCGGCCGGGTCGTCGAGGTCCTCGGTCTCGGGCAGCAGATCGGGGTGCTGCCACACCGCGTCGCGGGCATCGACGCCGGCGGCTTCGGTCAGCCGCTCCCACAGCACAGCGGCCTCGCGAAGCTTGCGTGGCCGCAGCTCGAGGCCGACCAGCGTGGCGAAGGTCTGCTCGGCCGGTCCGCCGGTGGCCCGACGTCGGCGCAACGTTTCGCCGAGCGCGGCCGCGCCGGGGATGCGATCGCCGAGCGCCGCGGTCACCACCGTCTGCACCCAGCCCTCGACCAGTGCCAGCAGCGTCTCGAGCCGTTCCAGCGCCTGGGTCTGCTCCGGCGTGGCCTTGGGCTCGAACACCCCCTGGGTCAACAGCTGCTCCATAGCGGCCGGATCGTTCAGCGAGGCCGGGTTGAAGTCGCGGGCCAACTCCTCGATTCCCTGCATGTCGATCTTCATGCCCTTGGCGTAGGCCTCGACGGCACCGAGCAGCTGACTGGACAGCCACGGCACGTGGCCGAACAACCGGTGATGGGCGGCCTCACGGGCGGCCAGGAAGGTGACGATCTCGCTGCGGGATTGCTCGAGCCCGTCGGCGAAGGACTCGATAGCGTCAGGCAGCAGTGCGGCTATTCCCTTGGGCCCCAACGGTAAACCGATGTCGGTAGACGTCAGCACTTCTTTGGACAACCGGGCCAGCGCCTGGCCCAACTGAGACCCGAATGCCATGCCGCCCATCTGCGACATCATCGACAGCAGCGGACCGGCCATGTTCTTGGCTTCTTCGGGCAGCGCCGACGCCCACACCGTCGCGATCTGCTGGGCCATCGGGTCGCACAGTCGCTTCCAGGTGTCCATGGTGTTGTCCACCCAGTCGGTGGGCGTCCAGGCGACCGCCTTGCTGGTGCCCGCCGGCAGCGCGGTCACTCCGTCGAGCCAGGTCTCGGCCAGGTGGACGGCATCGCCGATCGCCTGGTTGGTGGCCGCCGGGATCGGCGCCACGAAGCCGATCGAACTCGACGCCAGCTGGCGGGCCAGCTCGTAGTTCACCGGCCCGGAGGCCTGGCCGCCGGCCATGGCCGAGCCGGCGCCGCTGAACATCTGCCCGAGCCGGGTGAAGATCTGGCCGAGGTCGGCCATATCGAATTCACCGCCGAGGCCACCCAGGCCAAACGGGTCCGCCGATCCCGAGCCGGAATCGTTCTCCCCGCGCTTTTCGCGGTCGGGGTCGTCTCCGCCGGAGAACCCGAAAGGCAGGTCAGCCATGCCCCCAACGGTACTCACCGGCGGGGCACGGCGCGCGATCCGCCGTCACGCTGTGAGTGAAAGGGCCCCCGATTCGGCCTGAGCAGTCCGTCTAGTGTTAGCGACGTGAACAGGCGGATTCTGACGCTGATCGTGGCGCTGGTGCCGATCGTGGCCTTCGGTGTTCTGCTCGCGGCGGTAACGGTCCCTTTCGTGTCACTTGGCCCCGGCCCCGCGTTCGACACGCTCGGCGAGGTCGACGGCAAGCAGGTCGTCGACATCAAAGGCACTCAGACGCACCCGACCTCGGGTCACCTGGACATGACGACGGTGTCGCAGCGCGACGACCTCAGCCTGGCGGAGGCGCTGACGCTGTGGCTGGCCGGGGAGGAGCAGCTGATGCCACGCGACCTGGTGTATCCGCCGGGCAAGTCGCGGGACGAAGTCGACAAGGCCAACGACGCCGATTTCAAGGAGTCCGAGCACAACGCCGAATTCGCGGCCCTGGGATACCTGAAGTACCCGCAGGCCGTGACGGTGGTGGCGGTCACCGATCCTGGGCCCTCGGTGGGCAAGCTGCAGGCCGGTGACTCCGTGCAGGCGGTGAACGGCACGCCGGTCGCCAATATCGAGCAGTTCACGTCGTTCCTCAAGCACACCAAACCCGGTCAGTCGATCGCGGTTGACTTCCGCCGAAAAAACGCGCCGCCGGGCGTCGCCCAGATCACGTTGGGCCACCATCCGAAAGGCGATTACGGCTTTGCGGGTGTCGCGGTGATGGACGCGCCCTGGGCCCCGTTTGTGGTCGATTTCAACCTCGCCAACGTGGGCGGGCCCTCGGCGGGCTTGATGTTCAGCCTGGCGGTCGTCGACAAGCTCACCACCGGCAGTCTCGCCGGCTCGGAGTTCGTCGCGGGCACGGGCACCATCACCGCCGACGGCACAGTGGGCAGGATCGGCGGCATCGTGCACAAGATGACCGCCGCCCGGGCCGCCGGGGCGACGGTGTTTCTGGTGCCGGCCGAAAACTGCTATGAGGCAACCTCCGGGCGGTTGCCCGGGCTGCAACTGGTGAAGGTCGACAAGCTCGCGGGTGCGGTGGACGCGCTGCATGCCGTGACCAACGGCGGGCAACCGCCGAGCTGCTGACGCCCGGGGTCAAATCACAGAGGTGCGTACAGTTGTGATACGTCGAGGAACAACGCCGACGGCACTGTCGACATGGAGCAGGGAGCGTAGCTAGTGGGGATGCGGCCCGCCGCGAGGATGCCGAAGCTGACTCGGCGCAGCCGGACGCTCATCACGATCGCCCTGACGGTGATCTTGCTGCTGCTTGTCGGCCCGCGCTTGATCGACGGATACGTCGACTGGCTCTGGTTCGGCGAGCTGGGCTACCGATCGGTGTTCACCACCGTGCTGTTCACCCGGCTGGTGCTGTTCCTGGTGGCGGGGCTGCTGGTCGGTGGCATCGTGTTCGCCGGCCTGGCGCTGGCCTACCGCACCCGCCCGGTGTTCGTCCCGAGCAACGGCAATGATCCGGTGGCCCGGTATCGCACTGTGGTGATGTCGAGGCTGCGGGTGATCGGAACCGGGATTCCGGTGGCGATCGGCCTGCTCGCCGGGATCGTCGCGCAGACCTACTGGGTCCGCGTTCAGCTGTTCCTGCACGGCGGTGACTTCGGCGTCAACGACCCGCAATTCGGCAAGGATCTGGGCTTCTACGCTTTCGAGCTGCCGTTCTATCGGCTTGTCCTCAGCTACCTGTTCGTGGCGCTGTTTTTGGCTTTTGTAGCGAATCTGCTGGCGCACTACGTGTTCGGTGGTATCCGGCTGTCCGGTCGCACCGGCGCGCTGAGCCGCGCGGCCCGCATCCAGTTGATCAGCCTGGTCGGGACGCTGGTGCTGCTCAAGGCAGTTGCCTACTGGCTGGACCGCTACGAGCTGCTGTCGCACACCCGCGCCGGGAAGCCGTTCACCGGTGCCGGCTACACCGATATCAATGCGGTGTTGCCCGCCAAGCTGATTCTGTTGGCCATCGCGTTGATCTGCGCAGCGGCGGTGTTCACGGCGATCGTGTTGCGGGACTTACGAATTCCGGCTATCGGTCTGGTGCTGCTGCTGTTGTCGTCGTTGATCGTCGGTGCCGGCTGGCCGCTGGTCGTCGAGCAGATCAGCGTCAAACCCAATGCCGCACAGAAGGAACGCGAATACATCAGCCGAAGCATCACCGCGACCCGGCAGGCCTACGGTCTCACCGATGACGTTGTGACATATCGGGATTACAGCGGCGACAGCCGGACAACCGCCGAGCAAGTGGCGTCCGACCGGGCCACCACGTCCAACATCCGGCTGCTTGACCCGACGATCGTCAGTCCGGCGTTCACCCAATTCCAGCAGGGCAAGAACTTCTACTACTTCCCCGATCAACTGTCCATCGACCGCTATGTCGACCGCAACGGCAATCTGCGCGACTACGTCGTCGCCGCCCGCGAGCTCAATCCCGACCACCTGATCGACAACCAGCGGGACTGGATCAACCGGCACACCGTCTACACGCACGGGAATGGCTTCATCGCCTCGCCGGCCAACACCGTGCGCGGTATCGCCAACGACCCCAATCAGAATGGTGGATACCCGGAGTTTCTGGTCAACGTCGTCGGCGCCAATGGCGGAGTGCTCTCCGACGGTCCGGCACCGCTTGACCAGCCGCGGGTCTACTTCGGACCGGTCATCTCCAACACGCCCGCGGACTACGCGATCGTCGGAAAGAACGGCGTCGACCGGGAATACGACTACGAGACCAACACTGAAACCAAGAACTACACCTACACCGGAAGTGGCGGAGTGCCGCTCGGCGGTTGGGTGTCGCGTAGCGTCTTCGCCGCGAAGTTCGCTGAGCGAAACTTCTTGTTCTCCAACGTGATCGGATCGAACAGCAAGATCTTGTTCAACCGCGACCCGGCGCAGCGGGTAGAGGCGGTGGCGCCGTGGTTGACCACCGACAGCAGCGTGTACCCGGCGATCGTCAACAAACGACTGGTGTGGATCATCGACGGTTACACCACGCTGGACAATTACCCGTATTCCGAGCTCACCTCGTTGTCGTCGGCCACCGCCGACTCCACCGAAGTCGAGTTCAATCGGCTGGTCCCCGACAAACAGGTGTCCTACATCCGCAACTCGGTGAAGGCGACCGTCGATGCCTACGACGGGACCGTCACGCTTTATCAGCAGGACGAGCGCGACCCGGTGCTCAAAGCGTGGATGAGGGTCTTCCCCGGGACCGTCAAGCCCAAGAGCGATATCACCCCCGAATTGGCTGCCCACCTGCGCTATCCCGAAGATCTGTTCAAGGTTCAGCGGATGCTGCTGGCCAAATACCACGTCAACGACCCCGTGACGTTCTTCTCCACGTCGGATTTCTGGGACGTTCCGCTCGACCCGAACCCGACGGCCAGCAGCTATCAGCCGCCGTACTACATCGTCGCGAAAGACATTGCCAAAGCTGACAATTCGGCGTCGTTCCAGTTGACGAGTGCGATGAACAGGTTCAAGCGGGACTACCTGGCCGCCTACATCAGTGCCAGCTCCGATCCGGCGACTTATGGCAAGATCACCGTGCTGACAATTCCCGGCCAAGTCAACGGGCCGAAGCTGGCCAACAACGCGATCACCACCGACACAGCGGTGTCTCAGGACCTCGGCGTGATCGGGCGCGACAACCAAAACCGGATCAAGTGGGGCAATCTGCTCACGCTGCCCGTCGCCCAGGGTGGGCTGATGTATGTCGAGCCGGTCTATGCCTCACCCGGATCCAGCGATGCCGCGTCGTCGTATCCCCGCCTGATCCGGGTGGCGATGATGTACAACGACAAAATCGGATACGGCCCCACCGTCGGCGACGCGCTGACCGGGCTGTTCGGGCCCGGCGCCGGTGCGACCGCGGCCGGTATCGCGCCGACCGAGCCGGGCGCGCCCGCCCATCCGCCGCCCGCTGCGTCGCCGCCATCGGATGGTGTGCCCGCGCCGGCGGCCGTCCCGCCGTCGCCGAACGCAGCGGTCACCTTGTCCCCGGCCAAGGCCGCCGCGCTCAAGGACGTTGAGGCGGCACTAGGGGCGGCGCGCGATGCGCAGAAGAGCGGCGACTTCGCCGCTTATGGATCCGCGCTGCAGCGGCTCGACGACGCGATTACCAAGTACGACAACGCCAAGTAGTCGCACCGGCTCCGCCGAGGAGGTGTGCGAGATGGCCGAGATTCCGGTGACGGTCGTACAGCCCGGAAAAGGGGAGTACGTCGCGCTTCCGGGTTTTGGGGCGGTGTTCAAGTTGTCCAGTCGTAACAATGGCGGCGAGGTGTCCATCGTCGAGCATCCGTTCGCGGTGGGCTTGCTCACCGCGGCGCACCGGCACACCCGCGAGGACGAGCATTCGATTGTGCTGGCAGGCGAGATCGGCTTTTGCTCCGACGACAGTGAAGTGGTCCTCGGGCCCGGTGGTTACATCACCAAGCCGCGCGGGCAGATGCACGCGATGTGGAACGCCGGCAGCGAGCCGGGCCGCATCATCGAGATCATCACGCCGGGCGGGTTCGAGAATTACTTCCGTGAGCTCGGTGAGCTGCTCGTCGAGCACGCGAACGATCCACTCGGCACGGTCCTGCACGATCTGCCCGAGTTCGGTGAGCTGGCCGACAAATACGGGCTGACCTACGGCGTTCCGGACTGGATGGCTGACATCAGGCAGCGCTACGGCCTGAATCAGCCCTCGCACTAATCTAGGCCCGTCGAGCCTGGTGAGCGGGCGATTTGGTGGCCTCGCTGGCTGTTCGGTAACCTGGTATTTACCCGTCGCGGGGTGGAGCAGCTCGGTAGCTCGCTGGGCTCATAACCCAGAGGTCGCAGGTTCGAATCCTGTCCCCGCTACTAGCGGAAATGACCCCAGAGGTGCGACCTCTGGGGTCATTTTCACGCCTGTTGTGAACGGATTTGTGAACGTTGACCTTTGCTGACCTTCCTTGAGCGCGCGCGAATCTTGCTGGTAGCGCTCTACATAGCTGGGTTGTGGCCGACGGCGTACGGTTGCTACGTCGGCTCCGGTGCATTCCGCCGAGGACCTCGCCAATGACGGCTTGTTCGATGACAGCGAGCTGAAGGAGTCCTCGCCGACCTGGCCGCGATGGGGCGGGCCGACCTGGGGTGAGCACGCAGGGTCATTGTGGACACGGATGTCACTTGGCCGAGCATGAAGAACGCCTTGCCGCCCGCGCTGTTGCGTGAGCCGCTAACCGTACTGGTCGGCGACGCCTATCGGACCAGTGTTCGGGGATCGGGGAAGCCCAATTTTGTGTAGCCGGGCGCACGCTTTCGCAGCGAAGAGGCGAGTACTGGGGTGAGTTCGTCGTGGTAGTCGTGCACGGTTGCGGCGGTCTTGGCGGCGTGGGGCCGGGTGACGCGCCCTACGTATTGGACGAGTCGGTTCTTGAAGGTGATTGGGGCGGCGAGAAACAGCGTGTCCAGGGCCGGGCAGTCGAATCCCTCGCCGATGAATGAGCTGGTGCCGACGATCAGCAAGGGTCCGTCGTCGGCGGTGTGGGTGGCGAGTTGTTGAGAGATCTCGCGGCGTTGGCGCGCCTTCATCTGGCCGCTCAGCACGACGACATCCTTCTCGGCGTTCCGGAGTCGTTCGGCGATGGCGTTGAGGTGATCAATCCATGTGGTGAGGACGAGGATGTTGGCGCTGTCGGCGTGAGCCGAGAGGACGTCGGCGATGATCTGCTCGAGGCGGGCTTCGTCGGCAATGAGGGCTCGGTAGATCTCGGCCATCCCGCCTGGCGCACTGGGATCGGCTTGTCCTGTGTAGCGGAACTGGGTGGGATGGACGTATAGGACGGGGTGCGGTGCGAGCAGATCGGTGCCTGCCGAGGGGAGTTGGCCCGCGGTAGGGGCTTCGAGGGTGACGTGATGCGATCCGAGTTGGTGGTAGATGAGGTCTTCGAGCCCGTCACGGCGTTCGGGTGTAGCGGTGAGCCCGAGCCAGTATTTGGCGGGTATTCGATTTAGGACGTGGAAGAACGCGCTGGCGGCGATGTGATGGCATTCGTCGGCGACGACGAAACCGTAACTCGCCGTGAGATCTTCGATGTTGCCGCAGCGGGCGAGTGTGGGTAGCAACGCAATGTCGATGATGCCGGTGGTCTTGGATCGCCCGCCGCCGATCTGTCCGCACTTGAATCCGAGGTGTTTCTGCAACCGGTCACGCCACTGGTCCGCCAGCGCTTTGCGGTCGACCAAGATTAGGGTTGAGGTGGCGCGGGAGGCGATGGCGGCGCAGGCAATCACCGTCTTGCCCACGCCAGGAGGTGCGATCAGGACGCTGGTGTCTTCCTCAACGAGGTGTCGGGCGGCGTCGGACTGTTCAGGCCTAAGTGTGGTTGAGCAGCTAAATTCGTGACTGTCACCGGCGGTGCGCTTGTCGTCGATGCGTAACGTACTTCCCGCTGAATCGGCCAAATCTGTTAGAAGCCCGTAAAGTCCGCGCGGCAGCACGAGATCGCCTTCGACTGTCTCGTCGTAGCTGTAGAGGAAGCGCGGTGTGTTCCAGGTGCTGCGTCGAGCGCGTTGGCGGGCATCGAATTCCGGATTGCGGATGGAGGCTGCGTGTTTCACGGCCGCGATCATGGCTGGACCAAGATCGTTGGCGGTCAGAGTGATTCGAGATGTGAAGGTTGCCCGGATGATCGCTGCTGGCCTCGGCACGATTTTCGACGAGGTGGGTAACTGCAGCCGGCGCACGCGATGGCCGAACTGCGGATCGGGCAGAGCGCGAACCAGCGTGGTCACATCCTTGTGCGACAGGCGCGCGATGCTGGACAGGTAGGCCCATTGGTCGTCGAAGGGTTCCAGCGTGGCGGGGTCGAGGAACAGCGTTGTGCCGTGCTGGCGGCGTTTGCCGTTGAGCGGTGCGGCGATGAGGTTGCCCATGCCGCGGCCAGTGTGGACGTCTTGGGAGGGAAATAGTCGGTCGTAGCTGCTGAGGTGCATGCTGCCGCGGAGTTGGAAAGCCTCGCCGAGCAGGCTGGTCGCGATGCTGCGGGCTGTTGCTGCCGACGTCGCCTGTGCGAAGAAGATCCAAACGTGCGCACCTCGCCCCGACTGCGATACTTCCAAGGCGGCCGGAACTTTATGGGCTCGTGCTGCTTTCATATAGGCCAGTGCGTCAAGCATCGCGGCTTCTTTGTCGAAGTCGGCCGCGACCCACCAACATGTGTCATCGTCGCCAAGCGGATAGAGGCCGATATGAACCTCGCCGCGTAGGTGTTGTCCGATGACGTCGGGAGTCAAAGGAAGATACGGGGCGTCGCCACGGTTCATGCCCTTGCGCCAGTAGCCGCGAATGGCCGGCATCCAACCGGATCGACCGTCGCGGCGGTTCTCCCAACGTAGCGCGTAAACATCTGAGCGACAACGAAACAGATCGAGGAAGAAACGGACCTTGTCTTCGGGCGCCGATCTCATGCTGATCGGCGGTTCCGGTGCTCCGGTCAGGGTGGCTTGATCTAGATCCGCCGATCGAGCCTGCTCTTCGCTCAGTTGTAGTAATCGACGCAAACGCGCATTGTCGGCGCGCAACGTGTCCAACTCACCCGGGAACCGTTCCTCCACAACCACAGTCTGCCGATCCCTGCGTCGGCGATGCAGGCCGATGGAGTAGTCGCCTCGGCAGGGCGGTCAGATGGCGGCGCGGATGAGCTCGACTGCTTCGGTCATCTGGTATCGCTGAATCAGCCAACTCAGAATTTCCTCGGTCGTGAGTGGTGGTGCGGAATACCTGGAGGCCATGGTTTGCACAGCCCGCAGCGCCAGGTCTGGTGAGACCGATACGGTATCTGCTGCAAATTCGGCGGGAGACAGAACCTTGATGTGCGCGGGAATCTTCGCTACCGGGAAGTCCTTGAGGTTATCGGTAACGATGGCGCCCGCTCCACCGACCAGCGCTGCTGCAGCCACGTGTTCATCGTTCGGGTCTGGTAGGTGGAAGCTTCCGTCATAAGGTTCCCAGTTTTCGACCACTGCGTCGTCGAACGCCGTTGTCATCTGATCAATAAGGTGACTGGCCCGCGCAGCCGCAGCAGCGGGTTGTTCTCCTCGATTCATCAGCTTCTGTGTCTCGTGGTATTCGAGTTCGGCCAGGATTTCGGTTGACCACAGCGGTCGATAGAGCCCTTCGATCGCGAGTGAAAGCAAGAAGTCCCGCTGCAAGCTCGGCCATAGCACCGAGGTATCGAGGAGAGCGGCGAACATCGCCGCCCATGGTGTCAGCTTGGCTGGGCTGATTTGTTTCGGCGCGCCGCCACAGCGCTTCGTGCTTCGCGCAGTTGCTTTCGGATCGTGTCGGGATCGTCATCGTGGTCGATGTCGGCGGTCGCCACCAGTGCGTCGTATTGACGTTTGCGGCGCTGCTCACGATAGGACAGCACGTCATCGAGCAGAAGCCGATGCCGGTTGCCAATTCGTTCGGCAGGCAGGACGTTGTCATTGATCAACCGCACTATCGTCGGGCGGCTCACGCCGAGAAGGTCGGCCGCTTGCTGTGTGGTTAATGTCATGGTTTGCGGCGCGACGGTCACTGCCTTGCCCGCATGAAGTGCTGCCACGACTTTCGTCAAGGCTTCGTGGACCGCGCCGGGCAGCTCGATGCGGTCGTGCTCGTCGACACCAACCAGTGCGTAACTTGGAGAAGCCGCTGCGCCATGTCGGCGCTCGTGAGCCGCGAGGAACCCGACCACCGGTGCGAGTTCCTCCGGATGCTCGGAGAGGAAGGTCGCGGTCTCGACCGCTTCGGCGCCCACGGGAGTTCACCACCTATTCGAACGAAGCGAAAATATTTTCGGAACGTTCGAATACTAGCTCAAATGACAGCGCGAGTCCATCACCTCATCCAGCAGACACGTTTCGCCGTCTGCAGACGCGATTACCGCGGAGGCCTAGCGCCAGCAGGAAGGTCTGTGAACGGATTTGTGAACGAAATGCGGCGCAACGGCCGAGGTGGCGTGGAACGTGGCGCGACAGCTTGGACGGGCGGTTGTTGGTGACCTGCAGGTTTGAGACCGGTGATGCGACATGAGACTCGGACCGGCTGGCTCATAACCCAGAGGTCGCAGGTTCGAATCCTGTCCCCGCTACCAGTCGAAACGGCCCTCGGAGGACACTCCGGGGCCGTTTTCATGCCGTTTGGGAACACTTTTGGGAACATTAGCGGCGCTAATGATTATCGGCTACGGCCCGCCGAGGGTGCGTCAGGGTCGCAAAGCCTACGCAGTTTCCGCGTCAATCGCACCGTCAGATCGCCCATTGCCACTGCCATTGCCATTGCCGCGATCAACACCCACACACCCACAAAGATTGCGCGCACTGGGTCGTACGGGTGGCCCCAGTCGTCGGTGAGCGCATGTGACACCACCGACACCGTCGGCGGAAGCAAGGCGGCTGCCAGCATGCGCCGCGGCCCACTACTTCCGGATGATCCTGGCCAACGATGAGCGCCCACGCACCATGCACGCCGAAGCCGAGCGCACCGATCGGGAGCTGCTCCCCGACATCATCGGCCGGCTGCTCGATCGCCATGACGCCCGCCGCGCCGCACGCCGCCAGGACCGGCGCGAACACACCGCCGCCCAACGCGCGTTCTACGAGCGCTACAAACGCCTCGCTGCCGACATCGGACGCGCCGCCGAACGCGGCATGGACCGCGGCAACGGACTCGAACTGTAAAAGCCCGCCGCGGCGGGCAAGCCCACTGCCCTGTCAGTCGCCGTCGCCCACCGAAGCGGTGTGATCTGAAAGCCGAACTACGAAAGCAGATCAGCGATGACGACGACTGAGAGTTACGAAACCGCAAGCGGCGCAACACTTTACGCGGTCCGCTACCGCAAGCCGGACAGCCGGCAGGCATGGAAGCGTGGCTTCAAACGCAAGGCCGACGCGCAGTGATCGCCAGCACTGTCGAGGTCGACAAAATGCGCGGCCACCCGCCGCGACCTCGGATGATGTGGCGCCGACGCGGATCTTGAGGACGACGACGTCGCCGGGTTCGAGCGCGACCTGAGGGTAGGGCTCTCTTGCCTTGGGGGCGACGCTGGGGGCAACCCGTTGGCGGCGCGAAAGCGTGGAAGTCGGCGTCGGGACGTAGCCGATGGCCGATGTGTCCGCAGGTGGTGCAGCGTCTCAAGTGGAACCGCCATCCGCCGGTGGCGAGGCACTCCACACATCCGGTGCCCGACGGCGGGATGGATGCATTGAAGGCGTCGGTGACAGCCACGGTGAACTTCTTCCAGACGGGGCTCGCATCGTGGGTTCGGGGTTTGGGGCTACCCGGTGGTCAGCGACGCGCTGGCGAACAGGTCGCGGTGGGCGGCGATGTACTGCTCAACCGACTGCGGGGGGTGCCCGGTCACCTGTTCGACGTCGTCGGTGAGTCGGTCGTAGCGATCGTCGCGGTGCGCTCGCAATTCTGGACCGCGTGCCGGGAGCGGCGGCCCGAGGAACGCGACCTCGCACCTGAATCCGTCGACCACCAGCAACGCTGCCAAGCCTTGCAAACGGGGCCGCCCCAAACGGGATTCGGCGGGTTAGTCCCCACGGGTGTAACCTCAGAGGTGCTGAGAATCTCAGCTGGTTCGGGACGAGTTCAGTTGTCCGCTGCAGAACTTGAGGAGCATTGGCTCCGAGGCCCCTACGCGCCGGTGATCATCTGCACATCAGGATCACCATGACAGCTCCACCGAGTTTCTCCACTCGATCGGCCCCCTTACAACACCCCCGAACAATGACGGTTGCGTATGACGTGGCCGCGGGCACCGCTCAGCACTCGACCCGAGCCGTTGCGGTCCTTGGCCTCGAGGCGAGGATGCCAACCAGGAAGGGTGCGGCCACGTGCGGCCCTCACCGTGTTCCGCGAGATCCGCACAGAATCATTGGGTTGCTGAACAGGTCTTCGACCGGTTCGCCACCAGCTCGCAGGTCTGCCCTTTGTGTGGTTCGGGCTCGGCCAGCACGGCGGCGGCGACTCGGTTCGTTACGGTAGGAGAGACAGACCATGGCTATTTACGCGCGACCGGGTGCTGAGGGTTCGTTGATGTCCTTTCAGCCCAGGTATGACAACTACATCGGCGGCGAGTGGGTCGCGCCCGCGCAGGGCCGCTACTTCGAGAACCCGACCCCGGTTACCGGCCAGGTGTTCTGCGAGGTCGCTCGGTCCGATGAGGGCGATGTCGAGCGTGCCCTGGATGCGGCCCACGCGGCGGCGCCGGCCTGGGGCAAGACCTCAGCGGCGGATCGCGCAGTGATCCTGAACAAGATCGCCGACCGCATCGAGGAGAATCTCGAGTCCATCGCGGTCGCCGAGTCGTGGGACAACGGCAAGCCTGTGCGGGAAACGCTGAATGCGGATATCCCGTTGGCGGTGGATCACTTCCGGTACTTCGCCGGCGCGATCCGTGCCCAGGAAGGGTCGCTGTCGCAGATCGATGAGGACACCGTGGCCTACCACTTCCACGAGCCGCTCGGCGTCGTCGGCCTGATCATCCCGTGGAACTTCCCAATCCTGATGGCCGTCTGGAAACTCGCCCCGGCACTGGCGGCTGGTAACGCCATCGTCCTCAAGCCAGCCGAGCAGACCCCGGTCTCGATCCTGTACCTGATGTCGTTGATCGGTGACCTGCTGCCCGCGGGTGTGGTCAACGTGGTCAACGGATTTGGTGTCGAAGCGGGTAAGCCGCTGGCGTCGAGCAACCGGATCGGCAAGATTGCGTTCACCGGGGAGACCACCACCGGCCGGCTGATCATGCAGTACGCGTCGCAGAACTTGATTCCCGTCACCCTGGAGCTCGGCGGCAAGAGCCCGAACATCTTCTTCTCCGATGTGATGGCCGCCCATGACGACTATCAGGACAAGGCGCTGGAGGGGTTCACCATGTTCGCCCTGAACCAGGGCGAGGTGTGCACGTGCCCGTCGCGGTCGCTAGTTCAGGCCGATATCTACGACGAGTTCCTCGAGCTGGCCGCGATCCGCACCAAGGCGGTCCGGCACGGCGATCCGTTGGACACCGAGACGATGATCGGCGCGCAGGCCTCCAACGATCAACTCGAAAAGGTGTTGTCATATATCGAGATCGGCAAGGACGAGGGCGCCCGCGTCGTCACCGGCGGGGAGCGTGCCGACCTGGGCGGTCACCTCAACGGCGGCTTCTACATGCAGCCCACCATCCTCGAGGGCAATAACAAGATGCGGGTCTCCCAGGAGGAGATCTTTGGACCCGTCGTCACGGTGACGTCGTTCACCGACTACGACGACGCCATCTCGATCGCCAACGACACCCTCTACGGACTGGGTGCCGGGGTGTGGAGTCGTGACGGCAACACCGCCTACCGGGCCGGGCGGGATATCCAAGCCGGCCGGGTGTGGACCAACTGCTATCACTCCTACCCCGCCCACGCCGCATTCGGCGGCTACAAGCAGTCCGGTATCGGCCGCGAAAATCACAAGATGATGCTCGACCACTACCAGCAGACCAAGAACCTGCTCGTCTCCTATAGCGACAAGGCGCAAGGGTTCTTCTGATCCGCGGCCCAGTAACCCGTCGCTCAACCCCACTCACGATTGGAAAACGGCCATGACACAAACCCTTGATTCGCCCACCACACCGCACACCATCGACACCATGCGCGCCGCGGTGGTAACCGAATTCGGCGCCCCGCTGGAGATTTGCGATCTCGAAGTGCCCACACCCGGCTACGGTGAGGCGCTGGTGAAACTGGAGACCTCCGGCGTCTGCCACACCGACCTGCACGCGGCGCACGGCGATTGGCCGGTGAAGCCGCAGCCACCGTTCGTACCCGGCCACGAGGGCTACGGTACCGTCATCGCACTCGGTGACGGGGTGGACGACCTCAAGATCGGCGACAAGGTCGGCAACGCCTGGCTGTGGTCGGCGTGCGGCAGATGCGAATACTGCCGCACCGGCTGGGAGACGTTGTGCGAGAGCCAGCACAACGGCGGCTACAGCGTCAACGGCAGCTTCGGCACCTACATGCTGGTCAACGCCGCCTACGCCCCACGAATCCCGGACAACGTCGATCCGCTGGAAATAGCTCCCATCCTGTGTGCCGGAGTCACCGTCTACAAGGGCCTCAAGGTGACCGACACCCGGCCCGGCCAGTGGGTGGCGATCTCCGGCATCGGCGGTCTGGGCCACATCGCCGTGCAGTACGCGCGAGCGATGGGGCTGCGCGTCGTGGCCGTCGACATCGACGACTCCAAGCTCGCCCTGGCCACCCAACTGGGCGCCGAGGTCGTCGTCAACGCCCGCACCAGCGACGTGGTCGCGGAGGTGCAGAAGGCCACCGGCGGAGTGCATGGCGTGCTGGTCACGGCCGTCCACCCGCAGGCCTTCGGGCAGGCCATCGGCCTGACCCGTCGCGGCGGCACCATCGTCTTCAACGGACTTCCGCCGGGCGACTTCCCGGCTCCGATTTTTGACATCGTGCTGAAGGGTCTGACGATCCGTGGCTCGATCGTCGGCACCCGTCAGGACATGGCCGAGGCGCTGGACTTCTACGCCCGCGGTCTAATCCACCCGATGGTGGCTAGCGCGGGACTTGACGACATCAATGACGTGTTCGGCCGAATGGAACGCGGCCAGATCGACGGCCGCATCGTGATCGACTATCGAAATGGCTAACGGCACGCGGTTGACCAGGCGAACGCGGTGCACGATGGGGCCGTTCTCGATCACCCGGTCAGATGCGACGGCGGGGTTTGATGCGAATGTCGTTGAAGCGTCGCGTGCTTGGCAGTCCCAGCCGCGCGGGATTTACTCACGAGGAGTTTTGCCAATTCAGCAGTCGGCACAGATTTCTCAGGACAAGAAAAATCACCAATAGAGCAACGGCAAGGAGATCACGATGACGGCGACGGCTATTACGGTTGATGAGATCGGCGAGCCCCGATTCATGGAGGCTCGAGGAGCTAAGCTCCGTGGGCGAGTTGCTTTCGTGACGGGTGGTACTCGCGGAATCGGTGCGGCGATCAGCAAAAGCCTGGCCAGTCAGGGAGCAACGGTGGCCGCTGGGTACGGCAGGAACACTGAGCAGGCACAGAAGTTCCTCGCCGAGTTGTCAGCAGCCAGTGACGGCGCGGAGGTCAGTGTCCATCAGGGCGATGTCGCGAGCGGGGATGACTGTCGACGAACTGTCCGCGAGGTCATCGACCTCCACGGCCGCCTGGACATCCTGGTCAACAACGCCGGCATCACGCTCGACAAGACGGTGGCCAAGATGACCGACGACGACTGGAACAGGGTCCTCGCGGTCAACCTGTCTGGGGCGTTCTTTCTTGCCCAGGCGGCGTTGGCGCATATGCTCGAGCGCGGCAGCGGCCGGATCGTCATTGTCTCCTCAGTCATCGGTGAAACGGGCGCCGTCGGTCAGGCTAACTATGCAGCGTCCAAGGCCGGGCTGTTCGGCCTGACGAAGACACTCGCGCGCGAGGCGTGTTTTCAGCTGGCGCGCGCGGGCAAGTTGACGGAAGACGGTATCGGCGTCACGGTCAATACGGTCACACCCGGTTACGTGGCGACCGAGATGGTCGAGTCCATCCCCGAGAAAGTCCTGACCCGCATCAAGAGCACCATCCCCGCGGGCCGATTGGCGCGCCCGGAGGAGATCGCACGAGTGGTGCACTTCCTGGCCGCGGATTCCGCGGGCTACATCACTGGACAGGTTTGGGGGGTGAACGGCGGTCTGGACATGTGATATCTGTTCCGGTCCGCTCCCTATCGCCTCGTGTTACTTCAAACTCAAAAATGCTCATCGAAAAGGTGACCGGCAATGCATTCCTATGAAATCAACAAGCATGGCAAGATCGTTTTCCCGTCCAATTGTTTTCCCGATCTCGACTTCTCCACGTTCGGAAGCCTCGAGCAACTCGATGCCGTCGTCCGGCGGGACTTCGATGCCAAGGCGCCAACCGGGACCGACATCCTTGAGCAGATCAAGACGGGCGCCTACCAGAGCAAGTTCGAGCTGATGCAAGATATGGCGCTCAACCTTTTCTGGGCCAATCGTTTCAAAATCACGATGTACGATGTCCGGCCAACCCGCTGGGCCGACGTGCCGCGTAGCCGCGACGACGTCTTCATACCCATCCTGACGCCGTGGGAAGATAGCGAAGCGAAGGTGTCAGCGGTGCTGTCCGCCTTTCCGAATCTCCCGGCGCGGTGGGACGCCGAGGTCGAGGACAGCATCTTCGAGGTCCTCTTCGACGTCTTCGGCCATCGCAGGAACCACGCGACCAGGCTGTCGGCCGTCATACCCACAGTTGCCGATCTGCTGTCTGACCCCGGTAATCAAACTCTGCGACTGAACCGCTACGACCCCGACTTTCGTCGGTACAGCTACGCCGAGATCATCGACTGCGACGAGGATGTGGCCGAGCTCGAGGCGCTACGCCGCTGGTCGATGGTCTTGCACAACCAGTACCCGTGGAGTCGCAGCGAGGCCGCCCTGGTCGCTGTCGGAGAATTGCGAGACGACGACTACGTGGTGGTGTTTCATCCGCGTGATCCTGAGGTCCAACTATTCCTGTCCCGCGTCGCCTCAGGTCACACCCCGACGAAGGCTGCGCCGGCGGCCCCCGAGGTTTTCGCGCCAATCCGCCCGTACCCTGCTATCGACGTCCGCAACGACCTGGAAGTGCAACCTTGCATCCAGGCCATCGCCGCAGCCCACGGCGATCAGGTGTGCACCAACGAGGACCTAATCCGCAACAGCGCCTACAACTGGTCCCCCATGTCTGCCGACGAGATCAGCGCCAAGACCGGCATCGAGCAGCGTCGTTACACCTCGGGCAGCCTCGAGGAGCTCTCGTTGCGGGCCGCCCGGTCGGCGCTGGCTCACGCTCAGGTGGGTCCCGACCAGGTCGGGGCGGTTATCGTGTGCACCTGCACCAGCTCTCGGCTGATACCGTCGATCGCGACCTGGCTTTCCGGCCAATTGGGCATCCAGCAGACGCACTGCTCGTTCGACCTCGTCGCCGCGTGCGCCGGCCTCAGCTACGGGCTGGCCGAGGCCACGAGGGTTCTCCAACTGGTTCGGCGGCCGGTGCTCGTCGTGTGCGCGGAAAAGTTCTCCGACAAGATCGGGAACGTCCGACCGTCCCGGATGATATTCGGCGACGGCGCGGCCGCTATTGTCGTCGGCGTCGCACCCGAGGGTTCCCCGCCGGATATCGAGTACATGCAGACTTATGCCAGCGGTCCGACAAGCCAGGTCAACTCGATCTTGTGGCCCAACCCGACATACGGCAACAACATCACGGTCTTCGGCCCCGAGGTGAAGGCGCTCGCCGGGCGCTACCTCACGCAGATGCTCGACGACGTCAGGGCCCTGCCCGACCCGGATGGAGTCGCAGAGTCACTTCTGGCCAGCATCGAACTGATCGTCCCGCACCAGGCGAACAAGACCATGGTGATCGACCTTGCGACGGCCGCCGGTCTATCCCCGGATCAGCTGTATTTCAACATCGAACGGGTGGGGAACGCATCCTCGGCGAGCATTCCGCTGGCAATCCACGACGCGGTCCGCGACCGGGTGATCACCACGCCGACGCGGGTTTTCGCCCCTGGTTTCGGCGCCGGCGCGGTTGCCGGCTACGCGGTTCTCCGAATCGATCCTGCCGTCATCGCGCCCGACGACCAGGCGGCAACAGCTGGCGAGTCGGCCGCGGTTCCCGAGTCGCTCACCATGCCCGCCGGGGCCGATATGGCCCTTGCCTTCGGATAACAGCCCTCATCCGGGTGACGGCATCGTCGTTGCTCCAGGTTAGAGGCAACGCGATCGCCAGTAGTTCGCGTCCGGGCTGGAATTCGGGTTGGTCCTCGACGGGGAGGGCTACCCCGTCATCAAAGGTTGCGAATCGAGAAACTTCTCCGCCAGGCGGGCCACCATCGCCGCCGGGCCGGGCTTTTGCAGATCGTGTCCGGCCTGGATGGTGACAAGGCGGGCGTCGCGGATGCGCGCCGCAAGTAGCCGACTGTTCGCCGGCGGGACGGCGCGGTCGTCGTCGCCGCAGACCACGAGGGTGGGGTGCATCGATACAGCCGAGAACGGGGATGCTGGACCAGGTCGAGATGGCCGCGAGCTGCCAGAGCAAGCCCAACGGGTCCGGTCGCGGCCACCGCGTTGCGCGATTTGGCGTCAACAACATTTGGGTGACATCGCGGGGGTGCCCCGGAACCGCGCCGACCCCGCAAGCAGTCGCAAGCAGCACGAGTCGGTTCACGCGGGTGGGACGGCCGACCGCCAGCTGCTGGGCGACTGCGCCGCCGTGGGAGTACCCGACGACATCCGCTTTCTCGATGCCGACTGCATCAAGCACCCGTGCAGCGATATCCGACAACATCGGCATCGAGTACGGAACGACCGGAGTTTCGCTCGCCCCGACCCCGGGGCCGTCAAAGGCAACGACAGTCCTGTCTCGAAGCGCGCCGGCGAAGGACGCCCAGCTCGCCATCGGCCGGGACAAGCCGTTGAGCAACAACAGCGGATCACCTGATCCGGTTCTGCGCGCCGCAATGCGTAGACCGCGAATCGAAAGCACGAACGTGTCCGAGTCGACGCTCTCCGGCGAGCGGGTCACGCGGTAGCCCGCACGTAACGACCCGGGGCTTTCTCGATCGGCGGAAAGTCCTCGCTGCCCCGGTGATCGGGCGCGGGAATCATGTCCCCGCCCCGTTCGGCGATCCACGCGGTCCAGTCCAGCCACCAAGTGGCCTCCACCAGTTGCGCGTCCGCTTTCCATTCCTGCGGGTCGGCGGGAAGACTGTCGTTCACCCAATGCTTGGCCTTGGGATTGGGAGGATTGACGATACCGGCTATGTGACCGGACGAACTCAGGACAAACCTGCTCTTGCCGCCCAGTAGCTGTGTGGTCTTATAGCCTGATGTCCACGGCACTATGTGGTCGTCCACAGCCGCCAACACGTAAGTGTCGATGTCGACAAGGCCGGGGTCGAGACGGTTGCCGTTGATCTCGAATTCACCTCGGGCAAATTCGTTGCGCAGATAGCACGAGCGCAAATACTCCGAATGCATCCGGGCCGGCATGCGGGTCGAGTCTTCGTTCCAGGCCAGCAGGTCGAATGACGGTGGCTTGTTTCCTTGCAGCCAGTTGTTCGACACGTATTGGAAGATCAGGTCGTTTGACCGCAACGCACTGAAGGTCCGTGCCATCGTCGCCGAGTCGAGGTAACCCTTCTTCCGCATCTGCTTCTCAAGTCCTGCGACCGTTGCCTCGTCGGTGAACGTGCCGAGCAAGCCCGGTTGGGTGAAATCGGTATGGGTGTTGAGGAATGTCGCGGACTTGATGGAGTCGTCACCTGCTGCGGCGTTGTAGGCCAGCCCCAGTGCGGTGAGCGTTCCACCCAGGCATACCGACACCGTGTTCACCGCAGGGGCACCGGTGATGTCACGAACGACTCGCACGGCGTCCAGCGGTCCTTGGAACAGGTAGTCGCGGAATCCGAGCTCACTCATCGACTTATCCGCATTGCGATAGCTGATCGCAAAACACGTGTGTCCGTGTTGAACGGCCCACTCGATAAGACTTTTGCCCGGTGCCAGATCCATAATGTAAAACTTGTTGATCCACGGTGGGCAAAACAGCAAAGGAACCGCGTACGTATCCGGAGTCTGTGGTGAGTATTGGATCAACTCGATGAGCTCGCTGCGGTAAACCACGCTCCCGGGCATGGCAGCCATGTTGACGCCGACCTCGAATCCGGAGCTGTCGACTTGCGACGGCCAGCCACCGTTGTGGCGAAGATCGTGCACCCAGTTCTTGAGACCCCTGCCGATGCTCTTACCGCCGGTGTCGAACGCCTTGCGGATCGCCGCGGGGTTGCCCGCCAGGGTGTTCGTCGGGGCGAGCGCATCGACAAGAAACTTAGCCATGAAACGCGCCTTCGCGTCCCGCGTTCCACTCACTCCGGCGGTGTCGAGGAGTTCGTCGACAAGCCGGCCAAACAACAAATACTGCTGAGCCAGCAGGAAGTACGCCGGATTCTCCTGATAGGCCGGATCGGAGAAACGCTTGTCGCCACGGGCGATCGCGATGGGACCGGGATTGTCAAGGCCGATCCCGCGTTCGACGGCAGCTCGAAACGCCCCCACATAACCCCAGACGAAACGCGTGTTGGCAGCCATGATTCCGGCCGGATTTCTCAGCGTCATCCCACCGGCGACCAGCAGCTCACGGATCAGGGCGGCCGGATCGGCCGAGAAGGTGACATTCTCAGCGATCCCGACCAGGTCGAGATCTGGACGCGCAGTCGAGCGTGCGGGCGCTTCTGACGACATCATGGGCCTCCTTCGGTTCGGTTGGGAGAAGCGAATTGCCCTGCTGGCTAATGTGTTCGGCCGTACGCGGTGGCGAAGGCCTCGCCCACACGTGAATATGGAAGTCAGACATCCGGCACATCGGCCGCTGCCCCATAACCGTTCGCTCCGATATAGGTGCGATACACGGCGAGCAGCGCGCGCTTCTGTGGCTCGGTGAGTCGGGGGTCCACGCGCAACGCGGTTTCCGTTGCATCGTCGTCAGGTTGGATCGGCGCGGGAATCAAGCCAGCCTGTGCGAACAGTGCTTCAGCCGAGAGGTTGAGTGCCTGGGCAATCGACTTCAGCACACGGGCCGAGGGCTCGGACAACCCCCGCTCGACCTGACTGAGATAAGGGTTGGACACCTCAGCCATCGCAGACAGCTCGCGCAGCGACAGATTTGCCATCTGCCGCTGCGCGCGGATGAACGAACCCAGAAGGTTGCTACTTGTCGCTGACCCCTCTGTCATCGCCGCTCTCCCAATTGTCGCTGCGCGCGGTATCTACCGCTGATTATCGCTCAGGCAGTTTTGTCGGCGGTTTTGTCCGGAGTCAACGTCGTCGCCAGCGTCACCGCGAAATCCTTTTGCGCGGCAAGCAGTTCGGCGGCAAGGTCGAAGCCGTAGGCCGTGACCGTCGGCACGTCGGGCAACGCAGCGCTCTTGGGGATCTCGCGCAGATGCAAGGGCACCGACGACCACGCCGCTGCGTAAACACGAGCCGCGTCCAATGCCAGGCTCTGACTTTGCTTGACCGCCGAAAGCAGCTGCTCACCGAACTTCTGGACGGCGTCAGGAATATCGGTCGGGTTGGTTGAGGACTTGTCGGTCATGTTTTTCTCCTGTGTTGTCATGCTGCTAACTATAGCATGCATGCGCTAGATTTAGTTGAAGTCAAATTGCCTAGTGGGCGCTGGAGCCCAGACGGGCCCGGCAGCGGAGAGAGCGTGGACTGTGAACGCGCCGGCGACCTGTTCGGTAGTCAACACCGGTCGACAGCGCGGTCCACGATTCCTTCTTTGGGCCCGGCGGAGCACACTTAGCGAATGTCCGACCCCCTGAGAGTCACGTTTCCAAGACGAATTGCAGTGGTCAACAGGGGTGAGGCCGCGGTACGCCTGATTCGGGCCGTACGAGAACTGAATGCCGAGCACGGCTGCGGCATAACGACTATCGCTCTTCATACCGACGCCGAGCGCCGGGCCATGTTCGTACGCCAAGCTGACGAAGCCGTGACGCTCCGCAGAACATCGGCGGGCATTGTGTACCTCGACCATGCCGAACTCGAACGCGCTCTGGTGGAATCCAAGGCCGACGCGGTGTGGGTGGGCTGGGGTTTCGTCGCCGAAGACATCGCTTTCGCCGAGCTCTGCGCGCACTTGAACCTCACATTCATCGGGCCGCCCCCGGCCGCGATGCGGACACTGGGCGACAAGGTCGAGGCCAAACTTCTGGCCGAGAAGGTGGACGTTCCGCTCGCACCGTGGAGCCGTGGCCCCGTCGAGACCCGCGAGGACGCCCGCCGCCACGCAGAAGCCATCGGCTACCCGTTGATCATCAAAGCCCGGAGTGGTGGCGGCGGCCGCGGTATCCGCAAGGTGTTCGCCCCGAACGAACTCGAAGTCGCACTCGAGCGCACGCAGGGCGAAGCCGAGCGCTCGTTCGGCGACCCGGTGGTGTTCCTCGAACGCCTTGTCACCAATGCCCGCCATGTCGAGGTCCAGATCGTGGCCGACAACTACGGCAATGTCTGGGCGCCGGGAGTGCGGGACTGCTCCATCCAACGCCGAAACCAGAAGGTGATCGAGGAATCCAGCTCCCCGGTACTGACCAAGGAGCAGGCTGACCATCTTCGAAGCGTGTCGGCCGAACTTGCCCGCGCTGCCGGATACCGCGGGGCCGGCACCGTGGAGTTCCTCTACCAGCCGGATCAGAACGTCTTCACGTTCCTCGAGGTCAACACCCGGCTGCAGGTCGAGCACCCGATCACCGAGGTCACCACCGGCCTCGACCTGGTCAAGCTGCAGATATTCGTCGCCAGCGGCGGTGCTCTCGTCGACGATTGCCCCCCTGAGTTCGGCCACGCCGTCGAGGCCCGGCTCAACGCGGAGGATGCCGACAATGGGTTTGCTCCCGCGCCGGGCACCGTGCGACTGCTGAAGTTCCCGCTCGGCTCTGGCATCCGCGTCGACACCGGCATTGCACAGGGCGACGTCATCCCGCCCGACTACGACTCGATGGTCGCCAAGATCATCGCGTGGGGACGCGACCGAAACGAAGCGCTGGCGCGGCTACGCACTGCCCTGCGTGAGACCACCGTCGTCATCGACGGAGGCACTACGAACAAGTCTTTCCTTCTCGATCTCCTCAGCCGTGACGAGGTCGTCTCCGCCTCGGCCGACACTGGCTGGCTCGACCGCACCGACGCTGGAATGGCCACCGGCCCTACGCCGACGGCCGACATCGCGCTGATCGCCGCCGCGGTCGACGCCTACGAAGCCGAGGAAAGCCTCGAACGTGCCGGTTTCCTGGCCTCGGCACGCGGTGGTCGACCGCGCGCCACCCACGCCATCGGCCGGACTGTTGAACTCAAGTACCAGGGCCAGGCCTACAACCTCGAGGTCGGACAGATCGGTCCGCGCAGGTACCGAGTCGACGGGGACAGCGGCGAACTCGTCGTCGATGTCGAATGGCTCGGCGAATTCGAGAGTCGACTCACCTTTGGCGACCACCGCTTCCAGATCGTCACGGTCGCGGGCCCCACTGGGTTCCTCGTCGAGGTCGACGGCATAAGTCATCGCGTCAGCCAGGACGAAGCCGGCCTGGTTCGCGCCTCGTCTCCGGCCGTGGTCGTCGCTCTGCCTGTGGCGGTGGGCGACGAGGTCGAGGCCGGCGCCACTCTCGTGGTGCTGGAAAGCATGAAGATGGAAACCGCCGTACGCGCACCGTCCGCGGGACGCGTTCGTGAGGTGTATGCCATCGTCAACAGCCAGGTCGATGCGGGCGCCGCACTACTGCGCTTCGACCAGGTCGGCGAAGCTACGGCGGCAGAAGCCGCGCCGCGAGTTCAGTTCCGTACCCAGCCGAGGAACGAGGACGCGAACCCGCGCACCGAGGCACTCGCGCGCCTCGGCGAACTCCGCGCCCTGATCACCGGTTACGACGTCGGCGCCGGCCGCGCGCGCAGCCTGCTCGCGGAGTACGACGACCTTCGCGGCAGCCTGCCCCGCGACGACCAAGAACTCGTCGAGGCCGAACTCGCACTGCTGGACACGTTCGCCGACGTCTGCGAGCTTTCCCGCAACCGTCCGACTCTGGACGAGGAGAGTTCCGATGAGCGCGTCCACAGCCCACGCGAGCACTTCCACACTTTCCTGCATTCCCTAGACGCCGAGGTGGAGGGGCTGCCACCGGCGTTTCGCAGCAAGATCGCCCGCGCGCTGCGCAACTACGACATCGACACGCTCGAGCCCGGTCCCGAGTTGGAGGACGCGGTTTACCGGCTATTCCTCGCGTTGCAGCGCATGGAGAACCAGGTACCCGTGATCACCGCGTTGCTTGGGCGCTGGCTCACCGCCGACGATGTTCCATCCGCTTCGACGAGTGCGGTGGGCGAGGTACTGGAGCGGCTGATCGTCGCAACGCAGGTGCGCTACCCGGTTATCGGCGACATCGCGCGAAACCTGCGGTTCCGCCTGTTCGACGAGCCGCAGATCCGCAAGGCACGCGAGCAGGTCTACGAGGGCGTGCGCGAAGGCCTGCAATATCTCGCCGACAATCCTGACGCGCCGGACTACGCGGCACGCATCGACGCCCTTGTCGCAACTCCAGAGCTATTGATCGACCTGCTGGCAGAACGCATTTCCAGTCCCGGTGCGCTACTCGAGGTAGTCACGCGTCGGTACTACGAGATCCGCACGCTCGAAGACGTCAAGACCTTCGAAAAAGCGAGTGGCCAGTTCGTCACCGGCAGTTACGAATTGGCCAGAGAGCAGCTGCATCTTGTATCGACTGTGACAGACCGAGCGCGGTTGTCGGCAACGCTGCGCGCCGTCAACGAAATCGCCGGACCCAACGCTGACAACCTGGTTGTCGACATTTATTTGTCGTGGCCGGACGCGCCCACCGACGGCGACGAATTGTCCGCCGCGTTGCGTGATGTGCTTGCCGCGCACCCCAGCGCGAACGATTGGCGCCGAGTGACCGTGACGGTGGTGGGTCGCGACCTGCATCAGGTGACGTTCCGTTCGGCACAACACGGTGGCCTGGCGGAGGACCGGACAATCCGCGACATGCACCCGCTCACCGGACAACGCCTCGATTTGTGGCGGCTCAAGAACTTCGACGGCACTCGCTTACCGGCCGCGCCAGGCACATACCTCTTCCACGTGGTGGCCAGAGAGAATCCGTCCGATGAGCGCCTCATGGCGCTCGCGGAGGTTCGTGATGTGACTACCCAGGTGAACGAGTTCGGCGAGGTGGTCGGGCTCCCGGCCATTGAGCGCGCCTTCGCTGAGTGTCTCGACGCCATTCGCCGCGCGCAGGCCCAGCGGGGCATGAAGCGGCTCGACGCCAACCGCGTGGCCATTTACGTGTGGCCGGTGCTCGACATCCCTGAAGATCGGCTCCCCGCGATCACGCAACGCATAGCACCGCTGGCGGTCAATGCGGGCCTAGAAGAAATCACGATCCTGGCAACTATCAAGGACGACCAGACATCGCAGCCCAGGAGAGTGGCAATTCGCTTCTCATACAGCCCGGGCGCCGGCGTCGTCGCGAATGTGACGGCGCCCCCAACCGAGCCGTTGCGCCCCCTCGACGAGTACGCACAGAAGGTGCAGCGCTCACAAGCTCGCGGCACCGTTTACCCCTACGAGCTGATCCCACTTCTCACCGGCAGCGAGGGCACGTTCGTCGAATACGACTTCGACGCGTCCCGCACGCTTGTCCCAGTCGACCGTCCGTATGGCCGCAACACCGCCGGCCTCATCGTTGGCATGGTGTCGCGACCGACGACCCGCTACCCCGAGGGAATGAGACGCGTCGCCCTGTTCGGTGACCCGACGAAAGCGCTGGGCACAGTGGCTGAAGCCGAATGCGCTCGCGTGGTCGCGGCGCTCGATCTCGCCGAGAAGCTGTCGGTACCGGTCGAGTGGTTCGCGTTGTCTTCCGGCGCAACCATTTCGATGGAGAGCGGCACCGAGAACATGGACTGGGTGTCGCGGGCTCTCCGCCGAATCATCACGTTCACCCAAAACGGCGGTGAGATCAACGTCATCGTCGCGGGAATCAACGTCGGCGCGCAGCCATATTGGAACGCCGAAGCGACGATGCTGATGCACACCAAGGGCATTCTGGTCATGACGCCGGATAGCGCGATGGTCCTCACCGGCAAGCAATCCCTTGATTACTCCGGTGGAGTTTCGGCAGAGGACAACTTCGGCATCGGCGGCTATGACCGCGTGATGGGACCCAACGGCCAAGCTCAGTACTGGTCGCCGAACCTTCAGGCAGCGTGCGAAGTGCTCTTCGCGCACTATGACCACGCGTATGTCGCTCCGGGAGAACGCTTCCCGCGCCGCGCTGTCAGTTCCGACCCGGTCGACCGTGACGTTTGCACCTACCCGCACGTACATCCGTCCAGCGACTTCACAACCGTTGGCGACATCTTCTCGACGATCACCAACAAAGACCGCAAGAAGCCGTTCGACATTCGCACGGTCATGCGTTCGGTGGTCGACCAGGACCATGCGGTACTCGAGCGGTGGGCCGATATGGCCGACGCCGACACCTCCGTGGTGTTCGACGCGCACATAGCCGGAATTCCGGTGTCCGTCATCGGCATTGAATCGCGCGTCATCCCGCGTAAGGGGTGGGTCCCAGCCGACGGGCCGGACCAGTGGACTTCGGGAACTCTCTTCCCGGAATCCTCAAAGAAGACCGCGCGCGCAATCAACGCCGCAAGCGGAAACCGACCCCTCGTCGTGCTGGCGAACCTGTCGGGCTTCGACGGTTCACCCGAGTCGCTGCGGAAAATCCAGCTCGAATACGGCGCCGAAATCGGCCGAGCCATCGTCAACTTCGACGGACCGATCGTGTTCTGCGTGATCTCGCGCTATCACGGCGGGGCTTTCGTGGTGTTCTCCAACGCGCTCAACGACAACATGGAAGTGCTCGCAATCGAGGGATCGTTCTCCTCGGTTATCGGCGGTGCACCCGCGGCAGCGGTGGTGTTCACGCGCGAGGTGAACGCACGTACCGCAGCAGACCCGGCCGTGCGCGGGCTCGAAGCGCAGCTTGCCGTTAGCGCGGACGACGCGGCGAGTGCCAGTCTGCGGGTACAGCTCTCCGCCACCCGCACGGCAGTACGTTCGGACAAGCTCGGCGAGGTGGCAGCGGAGTTTGAAGCTGTACACACCGTCGAGCGGGCCCGCCAGGTGGGTTCGGTCCACTCGATCATTGCGGCGGCGGAATTGCGCCCGAGCATCGTCGCGGCTGTGGAGCGTGGGATGGCCCGAACAATGGATACGCTCAGCCACTGAGTCCGTTCGGCGGCTACCGGCCGCGTAACGACGACGCCGAGCTGTCGGCTGACTCCGGCCGACGTCGAACACGCGCAAGACGCGCGCTGAGCGGGCGATCCCGGGCCGCTGCGCGGCAATCTCGGCCAGCCGGGACCGACCGGCCCGGCAGGCAGTGCATCGGATTAAGGCGGATTGCCCAAACCGGAAGCGCGGACCCGGTCATTGTCCGCACCGACGGCTTCAGAGGATCAGCGACGACGGCGACTGACCGACTTCATGGTTCACGTCGGCTTCATGGTTCCGTCCCGCAGGTAGCGCACATGCCACGACAATGCCTCGCCGAGCAGGTGCGGGGTGTGCTGGCCACCGGTGATGGCCATGGCCCGGTCGAGGTAGTCCTGCAGTGCGGGCCGGTAGTCCGGATGCGCGCAGTGATCGATGATTTCCTGCGCGCGGCGTCGCGGCGGGAGGCCGCGGAGATCGGCGAGTCCCTGCTCGGTGACGATGACGTGCACGTCGTGTTCGGTGTGGTCGACGTGGCTGACCATCGGCACGATGCAGGAGATCAACCCGCCTTTCGCGGTCGACGGGGTGACAAACATCGATATGTAGGCGTTGCGGGCGAAGTCACCGGAGCCGCCGATGCCGTTTTGGATGCTCGAACCCATCAA
>NZ_DATFZD010000265.1:0-5265 GCF_035314665.1 Mycobacterium sp.
CAATGACGAAGCACCGCCCAGCGCTAGTCGTCAGCAAGACCTCCTGCACTGCTGATGTGTCGATGCCGGGGAACTGAATCTGATCATTCAATTGACCCGGATCGATTGCGGCGATCTGGGAAGCCGTGGTGCCGTCCTTCAGCCGAACGTCGGCGGTCACCTGCTCGCCGTTAACTGCATTGGACGATTCGCGGAAGTAGTAGACATTAATCCCAGAGCCTGACGTGTCGGCAGCCCAACCATCACGGTAGTAGCAGGCTGGGTTGCCCTCAGCGTCCGGGGGCGGCGGGGTGCAGATCGGCAAGCCGACGCAGGATGCGGTCGTGCTGGGAGCGGCAGTCGCGTTGGGCGCTGCTGTGGCGTTGGGGGCGGCACGCGTCGTAGTAACGGCTGGCTGTGGGGTTGTTGAGCTTGCTGTGGCGGCTTGCGGCCGCGATGGTGAGGACGACGAACACGCAGCCAGACCGAAGACGGCAGCGAAAATTACCCACGCTTTCGCATTTGCCACGCGGACCCTTTCGGTGACGTCAACAGATCGGTTTACACGGTATGGCGGGGACGGGCTGTCACTCAACCAGGAGCGGCACCCGGCCTCAAGCGCCTCGGCGATCTCGAAGTCGGTCGTCACCGATTGCTCGCTCACCGCGGCGTAGCCGGTGGTGACACGCTCCGCATGTTCGCGCTAACCCAAAACCTCGCCTGAAACCTCGCTTCGTATTTGACAATGCGTCAATAGGATTAGGCCGGGCATTGCCCGTCAAACGGTGGAATTTTCCGCTGTGTCAAGAGGATTGGGGATATCGGCACCTGAAACCTACTTTCAATCGAGCGCAGATAAGCGCACAATGGTGGCGGCGGATTTCTCAACGAATTTTCACTCCTGAGACTCGGGACAGTCGTCGTTATGAGCGCTAGCCCCTTGAGCCAGGACCTGAACGGGTTCGCCATCAAGTTCTGACCGCGATCGTTGGAGTGCCGCCGGCCGGTCTTCGATCGCATCGCCCCGGCCGGCAGTCCGGGTCGGCTGGCGGCAGTGACCCCCCTCGACCGGTGGAAGGGAAACGTATGCAACGGCTCAGCGGGCTGGATGCCAGCTTCTTGTATTTGGAAACGCCCTCACAGCCGTTGCACGTCTGCGCGATCTTGGAGTTGGACGCCGCGACAGTGCCCGGCGGGTACAGCTTCGCTCGGCTGCGCGACGAGTTGGGCGTGCGGATCAAGTCGATCCCGGAGTTTCGGCAGAGGTTGGCCGACAGCCGGCTGAATCTGGACCATCCGGTGTGGGTGGAGGACCACAGTTTCGATCTGGACCGGCATCTGCACCGCATCGGGCTGCCGGCGCCCGGCGGGCGCGTCGAGCTGTCGGAGACCTGTGGGCGCATCGCCTCCCTGCCCCTTGATCGCGGCCAGCCCCTGTGGGAGATGTGGGTGATCGAGGGGATCGCTGGCACCGACGCCCGGGCGGGTGGGCGGCTGGCGGTGATGACCAAGGTGCATCACGCCAGCGTGGACGGGGTGGGCGGTGCGAACCTGCTGTCGCAGCTGTGCGGCACCGAACCGGACACGCCGGCGCCGAAGGCGGTGGACGGGCCGGGCGACAGCAACTCGGTGGGAATGGCGGTGCGGGGCCTGGCGAAGTTCGCGGCCCGGCCACTGCAGCTGGCCACCGTGGTGCCGTTGACGGCGTCAACGATCGTCGACACCGTGCGCCGGGGGCGCCGCGGGCGGGCCATGGCGGCGCCGTTCCGGGCGCCGCGCACCCCGTTCAACGACTCCATCACCCGCCGGCGCAACATCGCCTACGCCCGCCTGGAGTTCGACGACGTCAAGACGATCAAGAACAGGTTCAATGTCACGGTCAACGATGTGGTGATGGCACTGTGCGCCGGGGTGCTGCGCAAGTTCTTGCTCGATCGCGGTCAGCTGCCCGACACCTCGCTGGTGGCCACGGTGCCGGTGTCGGTGCATCAAAAGTCCGACCGGCCAGGCCGCAACCAGTTGACGGCGTTGTTCTCCCGCCTGCAGACTCAGATCGCCGACCCGGCCGACCGGCTGCGCGCCATCGCGCACGCCAATGGGGTGGCCAAGGAGCACAGCGCGGCGATCGGGGCGACGCTGTTGCTGGACTGGGCGCAGTTTGCCGGGCGGGCGCTGTTGGCTCCGGCGGTGGGACTCTTCGCCAGTGCGGTGCTGACTCGCCGACCGGTGCACAACCTGGTCATCTCCAACGTGCCGGGACCGCAGGTGCCGTTGTACTTTCTGGGCTGCCAGGTCAAGGCGATGTATCCGCTTGGACCGATCTTCCACGGCACCGGCCTCAACATCACGGTGATGTCGCTGACCGGCAAGCTTGACGTCGGGATCAACTCATGCTGGGAACTGGTGCCCGACGTGTGGGACCTGGCCGACGACTTCGAGGTCGCCCTGCAGGAATTGCTCACCGCCGCCGCGTGATCCGCCCGAGGACCAGCTCGATGGATTAGCTGGCCACTCTTGACGACGTCAAGACCCGAGAACGCAACTGCAGGTAACGGGAGGTACTGAGCCGGAACGAGACGGAACGAACCGGCAGCTCAGAAGGCAAAAGCCCTGGTAGAGCTGCGGGTTCGATTCCCGGCAGCTCCACCCAGACAAGCAGGAGCTCACTAGTTCGCGGCTTTCATGTGGTTGAGTACCCGCCATTACCACCCTTCGGGTATTCCTATAAAGTAGTATTCCTTCAAGGTAGTATCAAGGTATGATCGACCTCGCCGCGATACGCCGAGCAACGGGTCTGACGCAGATTCAGCTGGCTGCCAACCTCGGTGTCGGACAGGCGCAGATCAGCAAGGTCGAGCGCCAGGACGACATGCTGATTAGCACTCTGGCGTCCTACCTCACGGCGGTGGGGGCGACTGCCTCGCTCGTCATTGAGCTGGGTCAACAGAAGGTGACGTACGACCTCACCGGCGGGAAGGGGAAGCGATGACGACCCAGGCCGAGATCAGTCAGGGGAATCACCGCCGTGCCGTCCGGTTCTTCTGGGGCCTGCTGATCGGCGCGACCACGGTCAGCCTTCTCGGCAACATCACTCATGCGGTGCTGCGCTACGTCCCACAGGTCGTCATCCAGGTCGGTGCCGCCGCCGTACCTCCCATGGCCCTTCTCGCCGCCGTGCACGGCATCGCCCTGGCCGTCCGTGCGGGGGCATCCGGCAGGGTTTACTGCTGCGCGGTCAGCGCTGTTGCTGCCATCGGCGTAGGCGCGTTCGCCGTCAGTTTTCTCGCGCTGCGCGACCTGATGCAAGCCGTCGGATACAACTCAGAGATTGCTTGTATCTTCCCCGCCATCATCGACACGGCGGTGGCCGTCAGCACGCTGATGCTGGTTGCGCTCGGGGACCAACCGGTACGCCGAGCCCGCACCGGGACCACGTCCTCCAATACACAACCCCCAGC
Organism: Mycobacterium sp.; assembly: GCF_035314665.1. Classification (GTDB taxonomy): domain Bacteria; phylum Actinomycetota; class Actinomycetes; order Mycobacteriales; family Mycobacteriaceae; genus Mycobacterium. Next base: position 3,438 of record NZ_DATFZD010000265.1, read on the forward strand.
GCTGCAGCGGTTGACGCAAACGCTAACGCGGCGTGCAAATGGTGATGTCGCACCCGCAATGACCAGCGCCCGGGCCCGGCCGGTACAAGCCAAGCGGGTACCGAGGTCTGCATCGGTACAACCCGGCCCGGCACCGACAGTGCAGCCCTCAGTACGAACTGACCCGAAGCAGGTCAATGCAGAAATTGCAAGGGTCGATTCAGACCTTGCGTCGGAGCTGATTGCATCCAGGGTGACCACACAACCCGTCGAGACTGTGGTCGCGGTGCTGGCAGCACACCGTAATGGTGCGTCGATAAACGCTGCCGCCAAGGCATCAGGGATTAACTTCAGGACGGCACAGCGAATCGTGCAGGCTGCCGGCGAGCGCCGACAGCGGCAGCTCGTGGCGGTCGGCTGACGGTCTACGGAACCTTGGCCGTCAATAGACCGAAGACCTCCCGAGAACATGGCAATCGCCAGTGAACGGCTGCCTCGCGCCGCCGCAAGGGCGCACGGCTGAAGAGCACATTGGGCATCTGTACTACCCGTGTTGGCTACTCGTCTCGGGAATACTCTGCGGCAACCAAAGCATCAGCAGAGAGGAATCCCAGCGATGGTCACGACACCTGCCGAAGCGGCGCAGTACCTCAAGGATGCCGGAGGCTTGAAGCTTGTCGTTTTCGGAGCGGATGGGCACGAGGTCGCGGCGATGTTCGTGCAAGGATCGGTGACATACGACGAGGAAGAAGCCACCTTCATTGCGGTCGCTGAGGACGGCCACACGGTTGGGGAACTGTTCGTGGACGAGACGGTCGGTTACGACGAGAACACAGACGCGTTTGTCATCCGTAGAGCGCAATAGCAACCCGCCCTGGCCAATGGATGTTGTGCCCCTGCACCGACCTAACTGGCGAATTGTTCGAGAAACGTCGAATCGGAACTCACCTTGAAGCTGGCGACTTCTCCGCCTCTGAGTTCACGGGCAGACGCTGGCCAGCAGAAGACCCCCGTCGGGGGCAAACGTGTGCTCAGAGGCCCCCCGCCGGGGGCATGGTCCAGATGACGGTTGAAAGCTACGAAATCCTCTGATTCCAAAGCCAGTCATCGGTTCCACGCCGCCATTCCACCAGTCCAGTAGCCGACAGGTAGATGCTCGAACCCGGTTGGCGCGACGTCGCAGAACGAATTCACTCCTGGCTAACCAGCCAAGGAATCTAGCTAGGACACGGAACTCCTAGACCCACATTCTCGACCAGCGGTGGGCTGCGGACCGTATCGTCGCAGCGGTGGGGCGCGAAGCGGTTTCCGTTACTCACCGTCAATAACTGGGAATCGGCAGGAATCACCGCATCGATGCCGGACGGTACTGGAGCCAAATCTGTTGTTACACAGGGCAATTTCGGCCGGTTCGGCGGTCCACTCGGTGCTCGTCCCGCTGACCCGAACCTGGATATGTTGCCCGCCGGGGATTGTGATTGTCATGTGGCGATCGTGGCACTGGAGTCCGACAGCAAGGTTCCGGGAACCGGTTGGTTATCCCCGTATAGCTGAAGCGGCTTCACGAGATTGCCGTCGCCAAGCTCCGACTGGACGGCACGCCAACCCCACGCCCGCGGGTCGGCGCACTCGGCCACATTAGCTGCGGCGCCAGCCGGATGGGACCTTTGGCCGTGGCGGCCGCCGTGCGCCCCGACGAGAATCGCACCATGACGCAACGCGAGCTCGAAGACCTCTCGCCCGACGAATGCTTTCGCCTGCTCGCTACCGCACGCGTCGGGCGACTCGTGTACCAAGATGACCTCGGACCGCTCGCCGTGCCCGTCAACTACGCCATGGCCGGACACGA
>NZ_DATFZD010000266.1:0-10054 GCF_035314665.1 Mycobacterium sp.
GTAGGCCATCGACTTGACGCCCATCACTTCCAATGCGTCGATCTCCTCGCTGATTCGCATGGCGCCCAATTCGGCGGTAGCGCCGGCGCCCACCGTGGCCGCCAGCACGACACCGGAAACGACGGGGGCAACCAGACGCACGTTGATCAGTGCGGCGACAAATCCGAGCAGCGTCTGGAGTCCGACGTGGCCCAGTGACGAGAGACCCTGAATGGCAACCAGCGAGCCGGACGACAGCGTCACGAAAGCGATGATCACCGCGGTGCCGCCGACGACGGCCATGGCGCCGGTACCCATGCCGACCTCGGCGATCAGCCGCACGATTTCCTTGCGGTAACGGGTCAGCGCCCAACCCATGTCGCGACCGCCGAGGATCGCGAACCAGCCCAGCCTCCCGGCTTCTTCAAGGGGTTGGGTCGCGGCGCCGCCGAAGCGACGAAGGTCGGCGGATACACGCGGGAAGCGGCCGCTCAGTACTTGGGCCAGCGTCATCCCAGGGCCCCCGTTCCGAACTTCACACCGATGGTGGTCAGCACAACATTGACCGCGTACAGCCCCACCACGCACAGCACCACGGTCTCGTTGACCGCGGTGCCCAGACCCTTCGAACCGCCGCGCACGGTCAGCCCCCGGTAACAGCCGACCAGGCCCGCGATGAGACCGAAGGTCAACGCCTTGACCGTCGAGATGACCACTTCGGGCAGTCCGGTGAGCTGGGTCAGCGTGGCGAGGTAGGCACCGCCGGACACGTTTTGGAAGTAGACGCCGAAAAGGAAGCCGCCGACCAGTCCCACCATGCACACCAGGCCGTTGAGCAGCATCGCGACCAGGGCGCAGGCCAGAACCCGGGGCACCACCAGTCGGTGGATGGGGTCGATGCCGAGCACCTCCATCGCGTCGATCTCTTCACGGATGGTGCGCGCACCCAGGTCGGCGCAGATGGCCGTGGCCGCCGCGCCTGCAACGACCAGCACAGTCACAATCGGGCCGATCTGGGTGACAACAGCGACGCCCGCGCCCGCCCCCGAGATGTCGGCGGCGCCGACCTGGATCAGCAGGATGTTGAACGTGAAGATGAAAAGCACCGTCACCGGCACCGAGACGGCCATGGTCGGCAGAATTGCGACCTTGATGATGAACCAGCACTGGAGGATGAACTCGCGCCACTGAAATGGCGGCCGGAACAACGCTTTTCCGGTGAGCACGCACATCCGGAAAAAGCCACCGACGAGGACAAGCGGCGGACCTAGCCGGTCGCGGACGTAATCGGTGATTCGTGGCTGCGTCGTCGTCACCGGAGCCCCCCCAGGAGGGAACCGCGTGCCTCGCGGCGTCGCGGCTGATCGTGTCGCACGCCTCCTCCTTGCCCCGTCCCTAGGTGTGTGACGTCCGTCTCCCTACTCGCAGGTAGTAAGGCAGACCACAGGACTGTACCCGATGGGTTCGTGGGCTGGCATAGCATCCGCGTTATTAGCCTTTCATCAATTGGACCTGCGAGTTCTTCGTTATGTCAGCTTCACCCATCCCTCGTTGGATCCGTTGACGCGTAAGCGCTTTCAGGGGCGTCCGAGGCACCGTAGCGTGCCCGCAATTCGGTCTTCAATACCTTTCCGGCAGGGTTGCGCGGCAAGGCGTCGACGATCTCCAGCCCCTTGGGGTGCTTGTAGCGCGCCAATCGCTCGTTGAGGAACTCATCGAGATCCTCGAGGCGCAGGTCGCTTTGGGCGACGGCCGCAACCGCGATCGGTACCTCTCCCCACTTTTCGTGTGGACGACCGATGACCGCGACCTCGACGATCCCGGGGTGACTCGCCAGGACGTTCTCCACCTCCGCGCAGTAGATGTTCTCGCCGCCGGAAATGATCATGTCCTTCTTTCGGTCGACCACCCAGACATAACCCTCCTCGTCCATCCGGACCAGGTCGCCGGAGTGGAACCAGCCGCCGTGAAACGCCTCGGCAGTCGCCTCCGGATTGTTCCAGTAGCCGCTCATCAATGTGGGTGCGCGGTAGACGATTTCACCGACCTCGCCGATGGGCACGTCGTTCATGTCTTCGTCGACCACCCGGGCGGCCACCGTCGGGATCACCTTGCCTACCGAACCGCGCTTCCGGATCGCGTCCTCGCCGAGCAGCATGCAGGTGACCGGCGACATCTCCGTCTGTCCGAATGCGGCCAGAATCTGCGTCCCGGGAAAGGTTTCCGACATCTGTCGCAGCAGGGTGTCCGACGCCGGGGCGGCGCCCCACGACATCACCCGCAGTTTCACGTCGCGCGGATTGGCCTGCTGCGCATTGCATACCGCCTGCCATTGCGCGGGCACCAGGAAGATCCCGGTGACCTTCTCCGCGGCCAGCACGTCGAGCAAGTGCCCGGGGTCGAACGCGCCCAGCGGATGAATCACCGTCGGGATCCCGAGCAGCATTCCGGTTAATAGGTTGCCCACTCCGGCAATATGGAAAAACGGGACGCCGATGAAGCCAACATCGTTGACGTCGACGCCGTGGGTATAGAGGCCGGTCATCGTCTGCCCGGTCAGGTTGGTGTGGGTCAGCACGGCGCCCCTCGGCCGCCCGGTGGTGCCCGAGGTGTACATGATCAGCGCCGGCGAATCGTTGGGGACGTCGAATGGTTCGGCCGGATCACCGGACTCGTTCACCAACTCCTCGTAGCTCAGCAATCCCTCATCGGCAGCGTCGCCCGCGACGACGACAGTGTTCAGCACCGAGGTGATATCGCGGACGCCGTTGCCCACCGCGGCCAGGACGGGTTCGGTAATCATCACCCGGGCCTCGCAGTCGTCGACCAGGAAGGCGATCTCGGTCGGGGTCAGCCGGAAGTTGATCGGAACCGCGATGGCTCCGATCATGTTGGCCGCCAGCACCGACTCGACGAACTCGGTCCGGTTCAGCATCAGGATCATCACCCGGTCCCCGGAGCCGACCCCTCGGCGGCTCAGGGCGCCGGCCAGCGCAGCAACGCGGCGGCGTAGTTCGGACCAGGTGACGGTATGCCCCAGGAATCGCAGCGCCGCAGCACCCGGCTGCATTAACGCGTGCCGTTCGAGTTGATTGACCCAATTCTGTCGTCGCGCCAAATACGGCTGCTGGGCGGTGACCCCGACATCAGAGCCGGTATGAAGCTGGTGGCCAGTCAACTCAGCGGTCAACTAGTTGCTTCCTTCCTGATCGCTGACTCATTCCTCGAGTTGATATTTGATAAAACTTGGTGTTGTCTGGATCACACTATGGTCTTGGTGGCGCGAAGACAACCCCGTTGACTTCCCTGGGGGCACCCATTTCTCCGCGGCTTTCCGTGCGACGGGAGGCGAAGCTTCCGCTACGCCGAGCGCAGCTGTCCGACGAGGTCGCGGGCCATTTGAGGGTCGCGATCATGTCGGGCACGCTGCGGCCGGGGACGTTCATCCGGCTCGACGAGACGGCGGCCAAACTCGGCGTCAGCGTCACGCCGGTTCGCGAGGCGTTGCTGAAGCTGCGTGGCGAGGGCATGGTGCAACTCGAGCCGCACCGCGGCCACGTCGTGCTGCCGCTGACTCGGCAGGACATCGACGACATCTTCTGGCTGCAGGCAACCATCGCCAAGGAGCTTGCCGCCACCGCGAGCCAGAACATCACTGACGCCGAGATCGACGATCTCGAACGCATCACCGATGCGCTGACCACCGCCGTCGCCGCCGCGGACACCGAGGCGATCGCGGCGACGGAGTTCGCGTTTCACCGGGCTTTCAATCACGCCACCGGGCGAATCAAGCTGGCGTGGTTTTTGCTGCACGTGGCTCGGTATATGCCGTTGACGGTGTACGCCACAGATCCGCAATGGGGTGCGGCCGCGGTCAAGAACCACCGCGAGGTGATCGCTGCGCTGCGACGCCGCGACACCGCCGCGGTCGTCGAGCACACCAACTGGCAATTCACCGACGGCGCGCGCCGGCTCACCGAAAGGCTGGCTGGCAGCGGGATCTGCGGCTAATCCCCCGATAGCTCCTCGGCACGCTTCTTGAGGTTGTCGGCGAGGTAGTCCAAGACGTTGCCGACCAGCTGCTTGACCATCGGCGCGGGTATCGGCATCTCCGTCTCGACATCCAGGTCGACCGTCAGCAGCGAGGTCGCGCCCGTCTCCACGACGCTGAACAGCTGCTCCTGCTTTTTGAACAGATTGCCCTGCTGCATCACGGTCTGAATTTGGCTCGGGCTGGGGTAGTACACCGCTTGGATCAACGTGTCTTCGATAGCTTCGTAGGCAGCATCAAGGCGTAACTGGCTGGGGCGTCCGTCGTCGTAGCGGGCCAGCACCCACAGTCCTTTTATCTCTTTGTTCCACTGCGGGTAGGACTCGAAGTCCGCGACGATGGCCAGAATCTTGGCGGCGTCGGCGCTGACTTCAACTGTCTTGCTCACAAACGGCATTGGCCGAGCATAACGAGCGCGTGGTGGCGGCCTAACTCTCAATACCGTGCAGTTGGGATCTCAACAGACTCAGCGGCCTCTTCCGTCGCTGGCTGAAGGATTAGTGCCTTCTACAGTTTGATGACGTGGTGATATCACCCCGACGGTGGTAGCGCATGCGCCATCGCTTTCAAACACCATGTCACGGTCGGGAGCCGGTGCTGACGTGGCTGGTGGTAACGGAGTGATTGGTCGGGCCCTAGCTCACGCACGCCGTCGACAGCAGCGAGCGGATCTCATCAGGGATCGGTACCGGCCGGCGGCCGGTGCGGTCGATGTAGACGTGCACCCAGTGCCCAAGCGCCGCGATCGTCTGCTCCTGTTCGGCGGCCAGTTCTTCGGCCGCCCGGAAGATGCCGAGCCGATAGGTGACGCTGCTGCGCCCCAATCTCGTGACCGCCAACCCGACGACCAGCCGCTCCGGAAAATGCAGTTCGGAGAAGTAGCGGCAGCCCGATTCGGCGACGATGCCCTGGGCCGCCATGGTGACCGGGTCGACGGCGACGTTCGTGTTGATCCAGCCGTTGATCGCGGTGTCGAAAAGCTGGTAGTAGACCGCGTTATTGAGGTGCCCGAACATGTCGTTGTCGGCCCACCGGGTGAGCACCGGCCAGAGCACCGGAAAGTCGCGGCTGGTGAGCCCGTCCGAGTCGGGTGGACCCGCGGGAAACGGAGTCATGGCTGTATTCACTACCAGTAGCGCATGGCACGCCGAAACAGGTCCGCCAGAACCGGTTTGCTCATCTCTCGCGGAGCATTCTGCAAGAGGCGCTGCTGAGGGTAAGCACCCTCGGTCAGGGCGACCACGTCATCTTCGGTGTATCCCACGCCACCCAGCCCATTCGGCATGCCCACCGCCCGCATGACGCGGATGAGTTCGTCGGCTAGCACCTCGCCCGCATCCGTCGCGCCGGCTCCCTGCGTGTCAGCGCCGAGCAGGCGTGCGCCCTCCAAGTGGCGCTCCGGGCTCACCTCCGCTGTGAACCGGAACGACGACGGTGCATTGAGGATGACGGCCATGCCATGCGGCACCAGCGGCTCATCGGCCGGGTAGCCCGACGGGCGGAAGTCACGCACCAGCCCTGCCACCGCGTAGGCCATGCCGTGTGGTGCGTGAACGCCCGCGTTGCCGAACGCGATGCCCGCAAGCGTTGCAGCCCACATCATCTGCTCGCGGGCCTCGCTATCCGAAGCGTCGTGCACCGCACGCTCCAAAAACTGCCCCAGCAGGCGCAACGCCTCACGGCAGCCCAAGTCGCTCCACGGGTTAGCACCTTGACTCATGGGCCGTAGGCTCGGGCGTTTGGGAGCGGACCGGAGGACGTAGGGCCTCGCGGTATAGGACTCCAACGCATGCGACAGCACATCGAGGCCCGCGGAGGCGACGACCTCGGGCGGCAGGCTCGCGGTGCAGTCCGGGTCGACGAGCGCTTCGGTGGGACGCAGCGCGTGAGACGCGATGCCCGTCTTCGCCGAGAGCGACACAAGGTCAAAGATGGCGATGCCGGTGACCTCGCTGCCGGTGCCCGCCGTGGTGGGGCACGCGATATGCGGCTTGAGCGGGCCGGGAACGGGTTTGCCCTCGCCGATGGGCGCGTTGACGTAGGTCAGAAAGTCAGCGGGATAGCTGGCGTACAGATTGGCGGCCTTGCACGTGTCGATGACCGATCCGCCGCCCAGCGATACGTAGCCATCGGGTTGCACCTCTTGCGCGAAACGCACCCCACCCAGGAATGACGCGTCGGTGGGCTCCACACGTACGTCGGTATAGGTGACTACGTCCAGTCCGGCGGCGACCAGCGAGTCGTGTGTCTTCGCGAAGATGGGCAGTTCGGCCACGCCTGCGTCGGAGAACAACGCGACCCGCCGCAGCCCGAGCGCGCCGGCTCGGTCACCCACCTCTGCCAGGCATCCGCGCCCGAAAGTGACCCGCGACGCGTCGACCGTGAAGGCTCCGTCGCAATCCTTTTCAGCAATTGGGAGATCGCAGCACGCCATCCGTCCTCCTGAGCCGGTCGCGACGGCAATCTACCGCACGCTCAGGCGCCGTCCCACACGCGGCGGAGGGCTTGCCCCTGCAGGGCGAATAGTTGCTCGGAAACCGACCAGTCCGGTAGCAGCGAATCGAAGCCGTGGCAGGTGCGCGCAAACACGTGGAGCTCGGTGGAAACCCCCGCGCGAAGCAGCTGTAGCGCATAATCGACCGCTTCATCGCGAAATGGATCTATCTCCGCGCAGGTGATCAAAGCGGTTGGCAGACCACTTAATTGGTTTCGCCGCGCCGGCACGGCGGCCGCTGGTCCCGCGTCGGGGCCCAGGTAATAGCGCCACATCAGATCCGCTGCCTCGCTGTCGAAAGCGGGGCTGGTGCAGAACTCGGCCTTCGACGCGGTTTCTCGATCGTCCAGTACCGGCTGGTGGAGAAGCTGGAAGTTGACCGCCGGCAGCGAGCCGTCGACGGTGCCGTGGGCCAGGCACGCCGCCAGGGTCGCGCCGGCGCTGCTGCCACCCACCGCCAAGCGCGCAGGGTCGACGCCCAGGTCCGTCGCGTTGGCCGCCACCCATCGCAGCACGGCGCTCGCGTCATCGAGGGCGGCCGGATATTGATGCTCCGGGGCCAGCCGATAGTCGACCGACACCACGGTGCAGCGACCGCGTCGGGCGAGCTCCACGCACTGCCGATGGTCGGTGTCCAGGTTTCCCAGGGCGAAGCCGCCGGCGTGGCAGTAGACGATCGCCGGCGCCGGATCCGTTTCGGCGCGAGAGTAGATGCGCACCGCCACGCTGCCGGAGTCGGCGGCCACGGTGTCCTCGACGATCCGCACGCCTTGTGTGTCCGTGTGTTCGGCGGCCTCGCTGCGGCGCTGGTTGAACGGTTCGCGCATAAGGTGAATCGAGTTGAGCGAGAAGTCGGTCCGCGTCGTAGCGATGGCGCGCAGGGCGGGATCCAACCGCTCAAAGCCGTCCAAGCCGTTCGGTTCCGTCATCGACTGCCCTTGTCCAACGCCATCGACGCGTCGGGCACACTCTCGGCCGGGGCCGCAAAGGTGAAGTCGGCGGACTTGAATCGGCGCGTCATCTCCCAGAAGGCGCGCGCGCTGCGCGGCCATTGCGTCACCACCCGCCCGTTGGCGGCGCGAAAGTAGTTGCTGCACTGGGTGGTCCACACGGTGCCCTGCATCCACTCGTCGATCTTGGCGAGGAAGTCCGCCATCGCCGACGGCCGCACCGCGACATACGACTTGCCCTTGCGCCGCAGGTATCGCAGTGCCCGCACGATGTAGCGGGCCTGTGCTTCGAGCACGAAGATCACGCTGTTGGAGCCGACGTTGGTGTTGGGTCCGTACAGCATGAAGAAGTTGGGAAACCCAGGCACCGCCATGCCCAGATATGCGTGTGCGCCGTCTCGCCAGACATCGTGCAGCCTGACCCCGCTCTCGCCGGTCAGCTCGATCTCGCCGAGATAATCGGCTGCGGCATAGCCGGTTGCGCACACCACCACGTCGACGTCGCGCTCGGTGTCGTCCTCGGTCACCAGCGATCTGGTGCGCAGATACCGTGCCGGGCTGCTTAGTACCTCGACATGCGGCTGCGCCAACGCACTCAGGTACTCCGACGAAAAGACCAACCGCTTACAGCCCATCGGATGGTCCGGGGTCAGCTTGCGGCGCAGCTGCTCATCGGGAACCGACTTCTCCAGTAAGTGCTGCGCGATCGCGGTGAACTCCTGGGTCTTTTGGCTGCCGTGCTCGATCACCGAGATATTCGCCTCGCTGCGCAGCCACAGCCGCGTCCGGTAAAGCTTCTTCGCAAACGGAACATGCGCGAATAGCCAACGCTCCCTTGCGCTGTAGGGCCGATCCGGTTTCGGCAGTATCCAGGTCGGCGACCGCTGCACCGAGTACACCTGCCCCGCGACCTTCGCCAACTCCGGTATCAGCTGCGAGGCCGTCGAGCCCGTCCCCAGCACGGCCACCCGCGCACCCGCGAGGTCGACCGAATGATCCCACCGCGACGAGTGCATCACCGTTCCGGTGAACGGCTCCTGTTCGACGAGCTCTGGCAACACCGGCTGGGTGAACAACCCGACGGCCGAGACCACCACATTGAATTCGTGACGTTCACCCGCGGCGGTCGTCAGCTGCCAGCGCTGCGCGTGTTCATCCCATCGCGCGGAACGGATTTCGGTGCCGAGCCGCAGATGTGGTCGCAGGCCCTGCTCGTCGACGCAACGCTCGAAGTACTTCAGGATCTCCGGCTGCGACGACCACAGCCTCGACCAGTGCGGGTTCAAATCGAACGAGTACGAATACAGGTGCGACTTGACGTCGCAGGCCAGCCCCGGGTAGGTGTTGATCCGCCATGTTCCACCGACGCCGTCTTCCCGATCGAAGATGGTGAAGTCGCGTAAGCCCGCTCGCGTCAAAAGTATTCCCAGCGCGATGCCGCCGGGGCCGGCGCCGATGATGCCGACCTTCATTGGATTTTCAGGCATTGACCACCGTCGATGACGAGTTCCGAACCGGTGATGAACGACGCCTGATCGGAGACCAGGAACGCGACGGCATCGGCTACCTCGGACGGCTGCCCGATCCGTCCGCTGACCGACGTCGCCACCAGCCGCGCCTGGGTCTCGTCGTCGAGCATCGGTGTCGCGATCGGCCCGGGAAACACCGCGTTGACGCGGATGCCCGTCGGCGCAAGTTCAGCGGCGGCGGCCTGGGTCAGGCCGCGCAGCGCCCACTTGGACGAGCCGTAGGCGCTGTTTTTCGGGAACGGCTTGATTGCGCCGGTGCTGCAGGTGTTGACGATGGCCGCACCTTCGGCGGCGCGTAGCTGGTCGAGTGTCGCCTTGATACCCAGGAAGGCGCCCAGACAGTTAACCCGCCAAGCTCTTTCGAATCCTTCCATCGACTCGTCGGCGATCGATGCGCGGTGCAGCACGCCGGCGTTGTTGACTAGGGTGCTCAACGATCCGAACTTCCCGACGGTGGTGGCAACCGCCTCCTGCCACTGCGACGTCGACGTCACGTCGAGTGGAATCGCGATGACCCCGTCGTCGTGCAAGCCGTCGACCGCGGTGTCGAGTTCGGCGGCGCTGACATCGCAGGCCGCGACGAAAAACCCGTCGGCGCGCAACCGTTGGGTAATGGCCCAGCCCTGTCCGCGGGCGGCCCCGGTTACCAGGGCGACGCGTTGTCGGGTCGTCACAGTGTCGGGACCTCCGGACGGTCAGCGAGTCCGCCGCTGGTGATGAACCGGCATCGGCGACGGCGGAATCGCCACTGCTTGCCGTCGCGGCTGAGTTCATCGTCGAACAGGGCGGGCCGCAGATGCATCGTGCCGGCTTCGACGAGCAGCACCTGTGAGCGTGCTGTCGCGGCGTTCTCGGCTAGTTCGATGCTCGACACCCCGGTCAGGTGCAGGCCGCGGGGTGCGGATTCGAACATGGCGCGGATTTGATCGCGTCCACTGAATTCCCGCCCGAACACCACGAACTGGCCGTCGTCGGTGAAAAGCTCGAGGCATCGATCGATGTCGTCGGTGTCGAGGGCCAACGCGTAACGCGCCAGCAGGTCGCGGATCGC
>NZ_DATFZD010000267.1:0-14844 GCF_035314665.1 Mycobacterium sp.
TCAGAGCCGGCTTCCGGCTCGGACATGCCGAGCGCCCACCATTCGTCGCCGCGCAGCAGCGGGACCAGCAGGCGGTCGACCTGCGCGGGGGTGCCGAACTGGCGAATCCCCGGAGCAACGACATTGGGGCCGGCGATGTTGGGCATCTTCGGTGCCGATCGCATCGCCCCCTCGAGCCGGATCTCCATCGCGTCGGCCAAACCCAGCGATCGACCGCCGTGTTCGCGTGGCCAGGTCGGCTGCAACCATCCCGCTTCGAACGCGGCGCGCTGATGATCACGCCGAAGATCCATGTCCCAGCGATACTCGCGGTAGCGGTCGACGTAGTCGTTCGGCAGAAAGTCCGTCAACCAGGCTGCATACTCGGCCACGACCTCGGCTTCGGTCATCAGCGCCACTCCTCCGCATCGCTTCGCTCTGCATCGTCGTTGGCGCGCGTCATGTGGCACCTCCGGCGACGCGGCGCCCCACTGCGTGGTAAAGCGCGCGGCTGTCTCCCAGCGTGGAAGCGCCCTGCCAGGCATGGCGCAGATACAAGTGCATGTCGTGCTCCCAGGTCTGGCCCAAAGCGCCATGGACCTGAACCCCGGTGCGCGCGCAGCCGACCGCTGCGTCCGCTGCCGCCGCCTTGGCCAGCGCCGCGGCGGTCCATCCGGCCGCAGGTGTCGTGGCGGGATCGTCGAGGCGAGCTGCCGCTGCGTAGGTGAGGCTGCGAGCACGCTCCACGGCGACGTAGTTGTCGGCCAACGCGTGCTTGATTCCCTGGAAGGCACCGATCGGCTTGCCGAATTGCTGCCGTGATTTCGCATGCTCTATCGCGCGGGCGAGCGCCGCGTGGGCCACACCGACCAGATCGGCGGCCGCGGCGAGCAACGGCGTCGCCAGCGCCGATTCCACGTCGACCGGCGCGGTGACGGCGGGTTCCGCGTCGACCTCGACGTCGGCGACCGGCTGCGCGGGATCGGCGCACTCCACGGCTTGCACGGCCACCCCGTCGCCGACGCGGACAACGGCGACGACCGGCCCGTCGGCTGAGGAGGCCAACGTGACGATCAGCTCCGCCCGGGGCAGGCCGGCCACCGCGACCGCTCGCCCGCGCAGGCGCCCGCCCTGCAGGGTCATCGGCACACCCGGCAGCCGGCACCCGGGCGGGTGAGCAGCCAGCGCGGCCACGGCACCGCCGCCGATGGCGCTCAGCACGTCGTCAACCGCGGGGCCGGCGACACGCAGGACACCCGCGGCCAGACCGATGCTGGACAGCATGGGGATGGGGGCGATGGCCGCACCGCATTCCTCGAGAACGACGGCGAGGTCGACGCGGCCGAAGGAGCCGTCGCTGCCGTCGGCGGGCACGGCGAGTTCGGTCCAGCCGAGGTCGACGACCGTCTTCCACACGGTGCGCCAGCGTTCCGGGTCGGTCATCGCCTGCCGGGCGACTCCGGGCGGGCACTCGGCGCGCAAGACGTCACGCACGCTGTCACGCAGCGCCAGCTGACCGGAATTCAGTCCGACGTCCATAAGGCCCCTAACATAATAAAAATAGTAAACTAGCGCGACAGACGTCAATCGCTGCCGCGGCGGGCTGGGCGGCTCCGTATGGTGGTCAGCTATGCCCGAGTGGTACCTGTTCCTGCCGCAAGTGAGAGTGCCGGTCGCCGACATCGTCGGACGAGCGCGCCACGCTGAGGCCAGTGGGTTCAGCGGGGTGGCGTTCATCGACCACCTCGAGGCGCCCGGATTGCGCGACGAAAAGATCTGGGAGGCAATGGGGGTCGCCACCTGGGTGGCCGCGAAGACCGAGCGGTTGCGGATTGGTCATCTGGTGCTCTGCGACGCTTTTCGCCATCCGGCGGTGCTGGCCAAGCAGGCGGTCACGTTGTCCGAGGCCTCCGGCGGCCGGTTCGAACTCGGCCTCGGTTCCGGCTCGTGGCCCGCTGAGCTCGCCAGATTTGATGTCGGCCAACAAGATCCGGTGGCCCGGGTGGAGCAGCTCGAACGCCACCTGGGCTTGATCATGCAGTACTGGGGGCGTGACGAGGCGCCGGAGCGCACGCAATTGCCACTTCCGGAACATCCGATACCGCTGATCCTCGGCGGAACCGGGCCCCGGATGATGGAACTTGTTCGCAGATACGCGGATTGGTGGAACATCCCGGCCAACCATCTCGATCGGTTGGCGAAGTTGGCGCCGGCCACCGGGTCCGCTCGGGTGTCGATTCAGCAGATGGTGGGCTTCGTTCGCAAAGACAGCGACCCCAAGGCCGTGCGGGAACTGAGCACCCGGCGGTTCGGAAACCTCGGTTCGGGCCTGGTGTGCGGTGATGCCGACGAATTGTCCGGACATTTCGCCGGCCTGTCCGCCCAGGGCGTGGAGCGGTTCTATGTCTGGTTCGCCGATTTCGCCGCCCCGGAATCGCTGCACGAATTCGGCGAAACGGTGATCAAAGCCTTCCCGGGATAGCTCCCGGTCATTGCTGCTGTGCGGCCCGGCGACGGACCTCGTTGGGCACCACAGGTTCGCGAGCGAAGGGCCCGCGCCGCACCGCGTTGAGCCGGATCTCCGGCAGGTCCACCGATGGGTTCACGGTGTCGAGCCACGCGACCGCCTCGGCGACATCAGACGCCTGGATCGCGTCCATCTCGAACGGAACATCCTGCAGCATTTCGGTTTCCACGGGTCCCGGCGTCATGATGTGCACGGCGATGCCGTCGCGATCGACCTCAAGAGCCAGCGCGCGGGCGAATGCGTTCATCCCCGCCTTCGAGGCCGAGTAGGCCGTCCGCGCCATCATCGGCTCGTGCGCCGCGGAGGACGAGATGAACACCAGGCGGGAGCCCGCACGCATTCGTGGCAGCACGGCCGCGGTCACCACGAAGCATGAATCCAGGTTCGCCGACATGATCGCCTGCCACTGCTCGAATGTTTGCTTGCGCGCATAAGTTCCGCCCAGCGTTCCGGCGGCGTGCACCACCAAATCGATTGTCTCCAAGGCACTGATCGCTTGCGCGAAGCCATTCGCGTCAGAGCAATCGGCCGCGATATAGCGTGCGCCCAGCTCGTCGGCAGCCGCGCGCAGCGGTCCCTGCCGGCGTGCCGAGAGCACGACGTCGTAACCCTGTTCGCACAGTTTGCTTGCGCACGCCTTGCCGATGCCGCCGCTGCCACCGGTGACCAGTGCGGTTCTCACGCTTGCTGCGATCTACAGATGGCGGTTGTCCCGCGGACGCGACAGCGCCTGCGGCGACAACGCATAGATGCGTTGGTCGGGGCCGGCGGCCAATACGTGGCTCTGCGTGTCGGAAAGATGCCGGGCGGCGATGCGACGCGCCCGGTCGACGTCACCGGCCTCGATCATCTCCGCCAGCTTCACATGTGTGTTGAGCACGGCGCGACGCTTGGCCAAGGACGGGTAGGTGCCCTTGGCCGCGCTTTCGTCGGCCCATTGCTGTTCGTGACTGGTCCACAACGTTTCCAGGGTGCCGACCACGGCGATGATCGTGCGGTTGCCGCAGCCTCGCACGATGAGATCGTGGAATTTGCGGCCGATTTCGGTGAATTCGGGTCCGTCCTCCAGATGCGCTTCCATCGCGGCGTTGACCTCTTTGAGCTCGCGGACGATGGTATCGGCGCGGTCGGGCCGCTGAGCCGCCAATGCCGCGCAGGCAGGTTCGAGCTCCAGTATCGCCGTCCCCAGATCGGCGACGACAACCGATTCGCTCTGCAACAGCAGGCCCAACATATAGGCGGCGCTGGTCTTCGCCGGTGCGTGCACAATCGCACCGCCGCGGTTGCCGCGCCGAACCGATACCAGCCCTTCGGTCTCCAGGATCCGCAGCGCCTCCCGCAGCGAGACCAGGCTGACGTTGAACTGCTCGACGAGCACTTCCTGGCGCGGCAGCAAATCGCCGTCGGCCAATTCGCCGTCGATGATCTGGCGCCGCAACTCGTCGGCGACGATCTCGGCAATCCTCGGCGCCGACAAGCGGCGTCGGGCCGCCGGGCCAATTCCCAGCGCAGTCATACGATTCCAGCAGCGGGACGACTGGACAGAGTCACGGCCGCTGCATCCGCGAACTCCATTGACTGCAATCTTAGCAGTAATGGCATAATAGCCGCGCTGGTCAAGCGGCCGGTTCAACTTCGATCGAACCACTGACCGGCAAAGTTACTAAGATGGTATAGACAACGACCCGACGATGTAGACGGATACAGGTTGAGCAGCGACCACGACAGCCGACCAACACCGCTAGACGACGTCCGTGTTGTCGAGATCAGCGACCGGATCGCCGGCAGTTACTGCGGGAAGCTATTGGTCGACGCTGGTGCTGAGGTCAGGAAAATAGAACCGCCACAAGGGGATCCGTTGCGACGGTTCAGTGCCAGCTGCTCGCCGATTCCGGACGGGACAGACTCACCCCTGTTCGGCTACCTCAACGCCGGCAAGCGCGGCCTGACCTGGTCGGCCGCCGGCCCGCGCGCCGACGAGCGTCTCCACGACGAACTAGCCGGCGCCGACATCGTCGTGCTGACGGCCACCCGGCCGCAGGCGGCCGCGCTGGGTATCGATCCGCAGCAGTTGCTGGCCGATAACCCACGGGCGGTCGTCGTCACGATCTCCGACTTCGGCTGGACCGGTCCGTATGCCGACCGCGCCGCCAGCGAATTCACGCTGCAGGCGTGGTCGGGCCTAACCGGTTTCCGCGGCGATCCGGCCGGACCACCGATCGCGATCGGCGGTGATCTCGGGGAGTACATGGGCGGGGTGTCGGCCGCATTCGGCGCGCTGGCGTTGCGCCGCCGGGTCGAGCGGGGCGGTCACGGCGAACATCTGGATTTGTCGATGCTGGAAGCGATCACGCTGATGCAAAGTGGCGAATGGCTGCACTCCCAGCTGTTGCAGGCGCCGCCGGTATCGCGCACGGTCGAAGTGCCGTCGATCGAGCCGGCCAAGGACGGCTACATCGGGATCACCATGGTCACCGGCCAGCAATGGCTCGACTTCGCGGCGATGGTCGACTGCCCAGAGCTGACCGAGATTCCGCAACTGAGTTTCCAAATCGGCCGATGGCAATACCGCGACTTCATCCGGGACCGGATCCGGCCCTGGCTGGCCGAACGCACCGTGGAGGAAGTCGTCGAGCTCGGGCAGCTGTTCCGGCTGCCGATCGCGGCGTTGGGTAACGGCGCCACGGTCCGCGACACCGCCTATGCGACCGAACGCGGGGCGTTCGTGCGCAACCCGGCGGGCTTTCACCAGCCTCGCTCCCCGTGGTTGATGTCGCGCTGCCGGCCTGCAGCGCTGCGCCGGGCGCCTGCGCTCGGTGAGGCCAACGACACGAGGCCTTGGCCCAAACGTGAGCACGACGTGCGGCCAGCCGAGCCTCGGCTGCCGCTCGAAGGCCTTCGCGTCGTCGACCTGACCGCGTTCTGGGCCGGGCCGGCCGCGACCCATCTGCTTGCGTCGTTCGGCGCCGACGTCGTCAAGGTGGAGTCGATCCAGCGTCCCGACGGCATCCGGTACTCGGGCGGCATGCGCAAGGATGTTGACGACTGGTGGGAGTACGGCTGGGTGTTCCACGCCATGAACACCAACAAGCGTTCGGTGACTTTGGATTTGGGGTCCGATGAAGGCCGTCGGCTGTTCACCGGTTTGGTCGCCGATGCCGACGTGGTGATCGAGAATTTCTCGGCGCGGGTGATGGACCACTTCGGGCTCACCGCGGACGTCTTGCTGGCGGTCAACCCGCGGCTAGTGATGGCACGGATGCCGGCGTTCGGGCTGGACGGCCCGTGGCGCGACCGGGTCGGCTTTGCGCCCACCATGGAGCAGATCGCCGGGCTGGCCTGGGTCACCGGGTTACCCGACGGTCCGCCGGTTCCGCCGAGGGGAGCCTGCGATCCGCTGGCCGGCGTCCACGCCGCGTTCGCGGTGCTGGCCGCGCTGAACTTCGCCGAGCGCACCGGGGACGGCCAGCTTGTCGAACTGCCGATGATCGAAACGGTGTTCAACGCCACCGCAATTCAGCCGATGGAAGCCGAGGTATTCGGCGTCACGCTGAGCCGTCGGGGCAACCGTGGACATGGCCGGGGCGTCCAGAACCTCTACCGCTGCGCTGGTGACGACGACTGGATCGCCGTCACGGTGTGCACCGACCAGCAGTGGCGTGCGCTGGTTGACCTGATGGGCCGACCGTCCTGGACGGAGGGTCAGCGATTCGGCACCGTCGCCGGGCGCCACGATGGCGCCGACGACATCGACCGTCGCCTGCAGGACTGGTTTATCGGCCAAAATCTGCGAAGCGCGGTGGAAAGCCTTGCCGGCGCTGGTATTCCCGCCGCGCCGGTGGTGTCGCCATCGCTGGTGACCGAGAACCCGCAACTCAATGACCGCGGGTTTCTCGAACCGCTCGAGCATCCGCGCACCGGCCCGGGCCGCTATCCGCGGCCGCCGTTTGCCCCGCTCGACGGTCGGAGCCACTGGCTGATGCGTCCGCCGCCGATGTTGGGCGAGCACAATGAAGAAATATTGCGGGATCTGTGCGGGCTCACCGATCACGATCTCGCGGGGTTGGCCTCTGCCGGGGTGATCGGCACCCGGCCCAAGGGTTTATAGGAGGAGGTTTCTCGATGCGGGTAGTTGTTGACGAGACGTTATGTGAGGCAAACGGATTCTGCGAATCGCTGGCGCCGGACATATTCGAGATCGGGCACGCCGACGTCGTGCATGTTGCCGAGGGTGAAGTTCCAGAGCACTTGGAGATCGACGTGCGCGCCGCGGTCGACCAGTGCCCCAAGGCCGCGTTGCGAATCGCCGACTGAACTCTCACCGCTCGGTCAGCGATATGGCCATCTCGTCGTAGATCGACATGTTGGTGGTCAGGTTCGGGTAGGTCACTCGCGGCGGCCCGAGAGTGATCCCGTCACCGCGCAGCAGCAGTTCGTCGAACACCGCGCGCAGCTCCGCGCGGGCCAGCATGGCGCCCAGGCAGTGGTGTGGTCCGCCACCGCCGAAGGCCACGTGCGGATTGGGCTGACGGCCGATGTCGAAGGTGAACGGCGACTCGAACACCTCCTCGTCGCGATTCGCCGAACGCAGCATCGAGACCACCCGCTCGCCTTTGGGGATGTGCAGTTCATCCATCTCGACGTCGACCTTGGCGGTGCGGGTCCAGTACGCCACCGGCGACGCCCAGCGCAACACCTCCTCGACGGCGCTGGACCGACATGACTCGTCGTCGCGGTACCGCTCGATCTGGTCCGGGTTGGCGACGAATGCCTGCAGTCCGATGGCCAAGGCGTTCTTGGTGGTGTCGCTACCGGCGAAGGCCAGGACGAAGAAGAAGAATTCGAGTTCGTTCGTGGCCAAGCTGAATTGCTCACCGTCGTCACCGGTGATGACGCCGGATGCGATCGTGCTCCAGATGTCGTCGGCCGGATTGCGCCGCTTCTCGGCGGTGAGCTCCATGGCGTAGCCGAAGATCGTCGCGAAGACTTCGGCGTCGAGCTGATCCCCGGTGGATTGAGCCTTGAGGATGCGGTCGAAGCCGTCGAAGATGCGCGGACGATCCTGTTCCGGAATGCCGATGATGTCGCCGATGACCGTCATTGGCAGCGCGTCGGCGACATCGTCGATCCAGTCGCCTTCTCCCTTGCCGAGGAGGTCGTCGATCATCCGCGCCGCGCGGGCCCGGATGCCGTCTTCGAGCTTGGCGATCGCCCGGGGCGTGAATGCACTCGAGATGAGCTTTCGGTGCTTGCTCTGCTCCGGCGGGTCCAGCGTGATGATGGTTGGGTACGAGGCGAATAGATCGGCCCGCTGGATGAGTGGGCCGTCGGCGGCGGTGAACGAATCGGCATCACGGTGCAGGCGCACGGCGTGCCGATGTTTGGTGGCCATCCAGAAATCCCGTTTGACGGTTTTAGCTACCCCCGGGGTCAAGCCGTGGCGGAACAGCGGCTTGTTGCGGCGTAGCTCGGCGAACACCTCATCAGGAAAGCCGTTGCGCCACAATGCGAAATCGGACAGATCGACTGCCGTAGCCGTCATCCGCAACCTCGATTCACTCGGACGCCAGAACCGCGCAGGGCGCGGTTGGCTGACCCAACCTTACTGCCGCCAACGACGCGCGTTGACGTTCAATGCTTAAAATAGTAAAAATAGACTGAGTCGTCCACGCACAGCGAGAATTAAGCGCGGTGATTGTGAGCGCGGCCGTGCGCGACTCGGCCGCGCGGGAACGGAGAGGGTAGTGACGGACACGGTTTCGGACTCCTCCATAGATCCGTCCGAACGAGAATTCGGGCCAAGCGGCATCAGCCTTTCGCCGTACCGATTTCCGACCGGATGGTTCATCGTCGGTTTCGCCTCGGACCTGGCGCCTGGCGAGGTTAAGCGGGTTCATTATTTCGGCGAGGAGATGGTGCTGTTTCGCACCGAGTCGGGCCAGCTGAACGTGCTGGACGCATACTGCCAGCACCTGGGCGCCAACATGGGTGTCGGCGGCACGGTGGAGGGGGAGAACATCGTCTGCCCGTGGCACGGGTGGCGGTGGCGAGGCGACGGAAGCAATGCGCTTATCCCGTACAGCAAGATCGGCTGCAAAAACAACGTCCGTGTCCGCACCCACTACAGCACGGAGTGGTATGGCTTCATGCTGGTCTGGCATGAGCGGCACGGCCGGGCGCCGTACTGGCAACCGCCGGTGCTGCCCGAGCTGGAAACCGACGAGTACTACCCGCTGCACCCGCACAGCCGCATGCTTAACCGGGTCAAGGTGCACGCGCAGATGATCATCGAGAACGCCGCCGACCCGTATCACGTGCAATACGTGCACAAGGCCGCGAACCCGGCCAACACCACCTCCTTCGAGGTCTCGGGCTACCACCTGCACGCCACGGTCAGCGCCCACTTCGGCGGCGGCCGCGGGTCGACGTGGTTGACCCCGAACGGGCCGGTCGACGCCAAGATCATCTACGACAACTACTCGCTGGGCCTGGGCATCGTCCGTTTCCCCAGCGAACTGGTGGCCACCATCGAGGTGACGGGCCAGACTCCGGTCGACGAGGACTACACCGACTACTTCTACACCCAGGCCTCGATTCGTGAGCCCGGAGACGCCGGTGACAAGCCGACCGGCCGCGCCGCGAAATTCCTTGCCCTGCAACAAGAAGTCATCAAACAGGACTTCTTCACCTGGGAGAACATGAAGTACCTGGAGAAGCCGAACCTGGCACCCGAAGAGGCGCACGACTACGCGGCGTTGCGACGCTGGGCGCATCGCTTCTACCCGGGCGAAGAACGCTCGCCTGAAGACTTCGGCTACACCCCCGAAGGTGAGCCCGACCCGGCCGCCGCGCCGGCTTGATGTGCGCTGACCGGAGCGGACCCCTCGGTCCCTCCGATTTCGGTGTCGACAGTTTCACCGTGTCTGCCGTGCTGGATCGTCGGGCCGAGCAACACCCCGATCGCGTGATGATGTCGATCGCCGGCGTCGATGTGACCTTCGAGCAGATGCGGCGGCGCTCGTGCGCGGCGGCTAATGCCCTGCTGGGCTTGGGTATCGGGCCGGGGGACTGCGTCGCGTTGTTCACCGCGACATGTCCGGAATGGGTCTACTTCTGGTTGGGCGCCGCGCGCATCGGCGCAGTGAGCGCGGCCGTGAACGCCGCCAACAAGGGCGAGTTCCTACTGCACGCGCTTCGATTGTCGGGGGCGAAGGCGGTGATCACCGATACTGAACGGCGGGCGCGGGTCGCTGAGGTGGCTGAACGACTGCCAGGGTTGAGTAGCATTGTCGTCCAGAACGATTCACTCGACGGGAACTCGGATTCCGTTGCCGAACATGTCGGCGACGTCGCGGATACCGGGTCGCTGTTCTTCACCTCGGGCACCACCGGGCCGTCGAAAGCGGTTGCCACCACGTGGCATTACCTATTCACCACGGCCGCGACGGCCGCGTCGGCTTGGAGGTTTAACGCCGGCGAGGTGCTGTGGACGGCGATGCCGTTGTTCCATCTCAGCGCGGCGCCTTCAGTGCTGGCGCCAATGCTCGTCGGTGGGACAACGGTGCTGGCGCCAGCTTTTCACCCCGGAACGGTGTGGGATGAGGTGCGCGCATGCGACGCAGTCGGATTCGCCGGCGCCGGCGCGATGGTCTCGATGCTGCTGCGGCAGCCGCCCGACCCGCGCGATGCACAGTTGCCGCTACGGTTCATCTCCGCGGCGCCGATTGACGCTGCGGTGTATCGCGACATCGAAAAGCGTTACGCGTGCCGAATCGTCACCATGTACGGCATGACCGAGGCCTTCCCGATCGCGGTCAAAGGCGTTGCCGACGAAGGCGTGCCCGGAACGTCGGGCCAGCCTAATCCCAGTTTCGACGTGCGGATTGTCGACTCGGCGGGCGAGCCGCTCCCGGACGGATCGGTGGGGGAGATCGCTTGTCGGCCGCGCTACCCACACGTCATGAGCGAGGGCTACGTGAACGGTGACGGTGGTGTGGACCCGCACCCGCCATGGTTTCGCACCGGAGACCTCGGCGTGCTGGACGGCGATGCGAACCTGACTTACGTGGACCGGGTGAAGGATTCGCTGCGACGCCGCGGCGAGAACGTTTCGTCGGTGGAAGTCGAGACCGTGGTGATGGGTCATCCGGCGGTGCTCGAAGCCGCCGCGGTCGGCGTGCCCAGCGACCTCGGTGAGGACGACATCCTGTTGGTGGTCGCGGTGCGATCGGACTCCGCACTGGATTATGCCGAGCTGCTGGACTTTTGCAGCGCCCGGATGCCGTACTTCTGTGTGCCGAGGTACGTCGAGGTCGTCAGCGAGCTGCCGAAGACCATTATCGGGCGGGTCCGCAAGGATATTCTTCGCAGCCGAGGTGTCGGGCCCGGTGCCTGGGACCGCGAAAGTCACGGATACATCGTCAGCCGGTGAGACAGGGAGAACACAGATGGCCATGACCTACCAGCAGCAGTACGTACTCGACGGCGCAGCAGGACGCGACGCCATCCTGAATCTGACCGCACGGCACAACCGCTGCTATTCCGAGGGCGACCGCACCGGCTGGATCACGACATTCCGGCACTCTGGCGCGAGTTTCACCCGCGACGGCGAGGAGTTCAGCGATCTGGGTGCCGCCTTCGACGGCGGCAACCAACGATTGGCCACGGTCGATCACGAAATCGCCGTCGACGGCATCAACGCGACGCAGAGCTGCGTCGCACTGCTTTTCGCCGTCGGTGACGACGGCACTACCAGCTTGCGCGCCACCGGAAGCTATCGGGACCAGCTCATCTACGAACGTGGCGGCTGGTACTTCACAACACGAGAGCTCGAATGGGATTCGGTGCCGAACGGGCACTCGCTCACGGTGTGACGGAAGCGGCATCTTTGGTGACACCACCTATCAGCTACCGGTTGGCATTCGGCACCTATGAGGACGCCCTGAAGATGGTCGGTGTGGCAACCGAGGCAAGAACTGCGGGGACCGTGATCAGTGCGGCGCGGATTCGGATGTTCGCCGCCACGGTGCGCGACAGCAACCCATCATATTGGGACGCCGAGTTCGCCACGAGAACCTGGGGCGGACTGCTGGCTCCGCCAGCGCTGCTGATGGGATGGCTGACGCCGCCGCCCTGGGAGCCGAGTGGGCAACCGGTCGTGTCGGCGATCGCCATCCGGGTTCCGTTGCCCGGCACCACGTTTATCAACGCGGCGAACGAGGCCGAGTTTCCGCTGCCCATCGTCGAGGGCGACCGGCTGACCATCGTCGAGGAAGTGGTGTCGGTTTCACCGGAGAAACGAACCCGGCTCGGTGTCGGCCACTTCGTCGAGACGTTGGACACCTTTACCCGCCAAGACGGTGCGGTGGTGGCCAGGAACCGGAATACGCTGTTCCGCTTCACCCCTGAGGCGCCGTCATGAATTGGGAGCAGATCAGCGTTCCGTTTGATCTGGCCGAAGTACGCGATGAGATCAGTTACCAGCGGGTGGTGATGAACTCGGGCGCGACGTGGGATTACTTCCCGGGCCACTTCGACCCCTCCTACGCCGAAAGCCAAGGCCATCCAACAATTTTCGTCAATACCATGCATCTCGCCGGTTTCGCTGATCGCATCGCGACCGATTGGGCCGGCCCCGACAGCCGGGTAGTGCGCCGAAAGATGCGGTTGGCCGGCTCGATCTACGCCGGCGACACCATGGTTGGCCGGGGACGCGTTGTCGCCAAGCGCCGCGACACCACCGTCGAACCGCCGCGCTACCTGCTCGATTTGCAGATCGAAGTGACCAACCAGCGTGGTGAGCTGTGCTGTCCGGTCGAGCTCACCCTGCAACTACCCGGGTAACTGCGATGGCCGACGGCGTTGGCGAACGACACCTGGCGGTGTGCCGACGGTTCGGCGAGTCGGTCCGCGCGGCGATCGGAAAATGGGAGCGTGCATCGCCTTGCGATGCGTGGGACGCCAGGGGAGTGCTGGAGCACGTCATCGGTTTTCACGATGTGCTGCTGCTGCGACCGCTTGGGCTCAAGCCCGATCGCCCGCGCGACGATCCACAGACGCGGTGGGAGCTGACTTACGCGGCGCTAGAGAAAGCGTTCGAACCCGATCGTCGCCTGTTCGAACGCGTCGTTGACATCCCGGAGTTACAGGGCAATCCGGCGGTGCGACGGGATGCCCGCGCGATGATGCCGAACCTGACCCGCGACGTGTTGGTGCACACTTGGGACCTGGCCCGCGCGGTGGGCGCTGACGACCGGTTGGACGCCGGTTGGTGCGAGCAGTTCTACGCGGCCTTGCCGAGCGACTTGCAAGCGCTCAGCCCTGCGGGGATGTTCGACGCTCCCGTCGCAGTGGCCGACCACAGCGACGTGCAATCGAAACTTCTTGCCCGGCTCGGCCGCAACCCCGACTGGCGACCGCCGGACGACCAACCGTCATAGACCGCAACTCGATGGCTGCCAGCGCCGTCAGGATGTCCAGGTGCCGACGCCACCGATCTTTTGGACCGTTATGCGCGTCACGTATCCGGGCGGTGCGCCGGGGGGCGGGAAGGCGGTGCCCGGACCGAACTTCTCTGTCACGACTTGTTCGAGCAGTTCGGGTGCACCGCCTTCCTCGATGCGCGCCCTGCCCTTGATCGACAGGTACGGAACGAACGGCCCGCTCCGGTTGGTGGAAACGAAAGTCACCGACACCCGCGGATCACGCCGGATATTGCGAACCTTCTGATGCTCCTGCAGATGCGCAGTGACCAACTCGTCGTCGCCGTCGGCCGTGCTTTGCAGCGCCAGCCAAACCACGCTCACCTGCGCGCTGCCGTCGAGGTTAATTGTCACCAGCGTCGCTGGGTCGGAACCGATTAGTTGGCGCGCAGCGTCATTGAACTTTATCAAGGATCTCCTATCCGCCACCAACATGGCACGTGCAGATGCGGCGATCAGTCACCTGTTTAGGTGAGGTCGCGGTGACCGAGTCGCCACGTCTCGGCGTGTCGCGGCTAACTTACGGCACTCTCAATTGCCAAGGGCCCGTTTCACATTGATGGGAGCGTAGGTCCGGTGACCATCGGCATGAGGTAGTCGCGCACGTATGTGCGGGTGTCGTCGATGGTGGCGAGTTTGATGCTGGTGTGTGGCGTGACGATGAACGACAGGGTGAGCCGAGTCTGTAGTTCTGCGACGGTATGCAGGTGGCGCTCCTGGGCAGGCGTTGTCTTGGCAGTGCCGTAGAGCTCGGTGCGCAACCACGCAACGGAGTAGTCGGTGGCGAAATCAAGAATGTCGCCGGCGTCGATGGTCAGGCTTGGCAGGATCGTTTCGGGCTCAGTGCGCAGCATCTTCCTCAGCAGCGAGTGTTCACGGAGGAATGTCACGGTGAACACGGTGCCGTAGACCATCCGGTCTTCGAATGTGGTGGCGCGCGAGCGGGCGGCCTCGCTGCCCTGCAGGAAGCGGCGCGCCTCGGCGAGCACGAGCGCGTCGGTCAGCGCAGTCTTGGTGGGGAAACGCCGGTAGAGGGTCGCGCGGCCGACGCCGCTGCAGCGGGCGACGTCTTCCATCGTGGAGCGTCGCATCCCGACCAGTTCGGCCTGCTCGAGCGCGGCTGCCAGGATCCGCGGGGTGATTTGGTCGGGATTGTCGAGCTGGGCGACGACGGCAGGGTGATGAACGGGATCGAGACGAATTCTGGGCGTTGATGTGCTTTGGAGACCAAGGTGCGGTTGCTGACCGCGTTGCTGATGAGGGTCGCATCTTGTTTCAGATCATGTGTGCGCTCGTCCACCAAGGAGCCCGCGCCTTTTAGCTCCAATTGGGCACTTACCCGTGCTGTAGACGGGTCGATTTTCTGGATGAGGATGGTGAGGGTCACATGGTCGGGGTTGTCGGTGTCGCCGAGCACAGTCGGATGGTGGCCTTTGTGGTGCTCGAACCAGTACAAGGAGATGCTCAGGACTGTGAGCGCAACGACAAGGAGCGATACAAAGATGAGCTTGGCTAGGCTGGGCGGGCGCGGTGGGTCGGTTGTCGACATTGTTGGCCTGGGCATCGTCAGTGTTGACGTCGACATACTCAGCCCTTCCTAGCGATATTTCGTGAGCGGTCGCGGTGGCCGGCGCCCGGGCGCGAGCACACAAGCCGAGATATTGCAGCCATAAGACCCCGGAGGACGCGCCGTGTGGTGCACACCGGCTGAGAATGATTCATGGTGTGTGCACACATCGGTTACATGGAATTTCGGCAATGGCAGCGCGAAAGCTCGGCGAGGTTGACGTGCGGTTCCTCGCTCCACAGATCCTAAATACGTTGTCACACAACGGGCTAACGAATACAGAGCACTTT
>NZ_DATFZD010000268.1:0-5482 GCF_035314665.1 Mycobacterium sp.
GGCAGCTTCAATCCAAGCTGACCAACTACTTCTACCCGCAGCAAAAACTGATATCCAAGGTCCGTGACGGCGCCAAGGTCTCCAAGAAATACGACACTGCGGCCACCCCGTTTCAGCGCGCGATCAATCACCCAACGATGACCGAGGGCCGCATCGTGGGCCTGGCCACAGCCCAGGGCCGGATTAACCCCGCCGCCACGCAGCGCCGGATTCAGGCCTTGACCAACCAACTCCCCACCCTGACCTCCAGCAAAGCCGGATCGAAAACCAACGCCCGTGCCGCTAAGCGCGCACTCTCAAATGAGGCAACCAGAAACTCGACGCGCGCATCTTGACACGAGGCAACACGACGAGCCAGACGCCCGGCTTGTTAATGAACTGCCGACTGTGCATAACTGCGCACCACACTCCTGTTCGGGCTGCCACTCGACGGACGCGCACTGTTTGTCTGCTGGTCACCAAGGTGCGGGCTGGGTCTGCGAACCTTGATTCGACGAAAGGGCCGCCATGACAGAACACCTGCGTGCTTACAACAGTCTGTGGCAGGTCCGCAGCGACTCGTGGTGCCGATTGGAGGAGTCCGCCGATCGGCTGACCCGCCCGGACACCGCCGGCGCGTTGAAAGAAAAATGCATCAGCGACTGCCAAGACTTGCTGGCTCGTCTGAGCACACTGGAACCGTATTGGGCCTACCCCGGCGCGCCGCAATTCGCCCTAGTTCAGCGACTTTTTACCACAGGCAGTTACGAAAAGTTCTGCCAAGCGGTTGCGCGGGTCAACCGAGCGCTGACCACGGAGTCGTATCGCACCGGGGACGTGGAGAACGCCGGCGCCGACGAGTTGGACATGTTTCCGTCCGATCCGCGTCAGCTCGAGCGTCAGACGGAAGCGGAGCGCGACCGCCCCTACTTCGAGGTGCTGGTCGTCGAGAAGATGACCGAAGCGCAGGAACACGCGCTGCGCAACGAGGTACGCAAGTGGCGTCGCCCGGACGACGAATTCGTCTACGAACTTGTGGTGGTGGCCAGCGGAGACGAGGCGCTCATCGCGGCACGGCTCAACGTGAACCTGCAGGCGGTGGTGATCCGGCGGCGCTTTTCGCATCAATCAACCCGGGATCTGTCATCGCTGTCGGAGTTCGTCGACACCGGGGTGTCGCACGAATTGGGTGATCACTATTCGCCCGAAGAACGTGCGCAGATTCTCGCCACGTCGTTGGCGAAGTTGCGTCCCGAGCTCGACCTCTATCTGATGACCGAGATCGAGGTGGAGGACATCGCCGGGCGCCTCGGTCAGTACTTCCGCCGGGTGTTTCACGCTCGCGAAGGCATGCTCGAGCTGCACCTGTCGATCCTGCAGGGCGTCGAGGCACGCTACCGCACCCCGTTCTTCAGTGCGCTCAAGCAGTACAGCCACCGGCCCACGGGTGTGTTCCACGCCCTGCCGATCTCGCAGGGCAAGTCGATCGTCAACTCGCACTGGATCAAGGACATGGTCGGCTTTTACGGCCTGGAAGTGTTCATGGCCGAGACCTCGGCGACGTGCGGGGGCCTTGACTCGCTGTTGGAGCCCACCGGTCCGCTGCGTGAATCCCAACAGCTCGCGGCGCAAGCCTACGGGTCGCGGCACACGTACTTCGTCACCAACGGAACGTCAACGGCTAACAAAATCGTCACCCAGGCGCTAGTGGCGCCCGGCGACATCGTGCTGCTGGACCGCAACTGCCACCAGTCACATCACTACGGCATGATGATGGCCGGCGCGAATGTCATTTATTTGGAAGCTTATCCACTCAACGAGTACTCGATGTACGGCGCGGTGCCGCTGCGCGAGATCAAGTCGAAGTTGTTGGCGCTCAAGCGTGCCGGCAAGCTCGACCGCGTCAAGATGATGTCGCTGACGAACTGCACCTTCGACGGCATCGTCTACGACGTCGAGCGCGTGATGGAAGAGTGCCTCGCGATCAAGCCCGATCTGGTGTTCTTGTGGGACGAGGCGTGGTTCGCGTTCGCCCGTTTCCACCCGGTCTATCGGACCCGCACCGCGATGGCGTCGGCAAAGGCACTGCGCGAGCGGCTGCAGAGCCCCGACTACCGGCAACGCTACGAGAAGTACCTGGCGGAGCAGACCGCGAGTAAGCCAACCGACGATGACCTGCTGGACCGCCGCCTGATGGCCGACCCGGCGCGGGCACGGGTGCGGGTGTATGCCACCCAATCGACCCACAAGACGCTGACCGCGCTGCGGCAGGGATCGATGATTCACGTCTTCGATCAGGACTTCGACCAGAAGGTGGCCGAGCCGTTCCACGAGTCCTACATGGCGCACACGTCGACCTCACCCAACTACCAGATCCTGGCGTCGCTGGACCTGGGTCGTCGGCAGGTGGCGTTGGAAGGCGCCGAATTGGTGCAGCGGCAAATCGAGAACGCGATGCAACTGCGCGACGCGATCGACAATCATCCGTTGCTCAGCAAATACATGCACTGCCTTGGTACGGCTCATCTGATCCCCGATCGATTCCGTCCGACGGCCATCGACCAACCTCTGCGCTCGGGACTGCGCAACATGATGGCCGCCTGGCATGACGACGAGTTCGTGCTCGACCCGTCGCGAATCACCTTGTCCATCGGGCGTACCGGCTATGACGGCGATACGTTCAAACGCGAGCAGCTGATGGACCGTTACGGCATTCAGATCAACAAGACGTCACGCAACAGCGTGCTGTTCATGACCAACATCGGCACCACGCGCAGCTCGGTCGCTTTCCTGGTCGAGGTCTTGGTCAATATCGCCTCCGAACTCGACCAAGAAATCTCCGAGATGAGTCTGGGTGAGCGCGAACACTTCGAGCAGGCGGTGTATCGGCTGACCGAACGTCCAGTGCCGCTGTGTAATTTCAGCGGATTCCATCCGGCGTTCCGGGATCACAGCGGAGCCGAGCCGACACCCGAGGGCGATGTCCGTCGCGCGTTCTACCTGTCCTACGACGACACGAACTGCGAATACCTCATGGGTGAGCAGATCGACGAAAAGCTGGACGCCGGAATCGACATCGTGTCCGCGACCTACGTGACGCCCTATCCTCCGGGCTTCCCGGTGCTGGTGCCGGGTCAGGTGTTCAGCCGCGAAATCCTGCAGTTCATGCGCGATCTGGACACCAAGGAGATCCACGGCTACGCGCCGGACTTCGGCTATCGGGTGTACACGGAGAAGGCGATCGAGATGGTCGGCGCATCGGTTGGGCTGCCGTCCAATGGGCACCAGTCCGCGCCGTCTACGGCTGCGGCCACTCCGGAAAAAACGGCGAAGAAGAAGCCGGCGAAGCGCGGAGGGAACGGTCGCGATAGCAGCCTTCCCGAGGTCGGTCAGGACGAGCTGCTCGGCGAGCAGCAGCCGGGCGACGCGGTACAAGCGGAGGCTGGTTCCTAACGCTCAAACCGCTGCGCAGCGCGTCGACGTCGAGCACGCACTCCACACCGTGCTTGCGATAGCTGCGATACGCGCCCGCCAGAAACTCGGACCACAAACCAGGGTCGGCCGACGGATGCGAGATCACCACCGTGCAGCCGATGTCGGGATCGCGCCAGCTTAAGCCCTGCCCAAGAGACAACGCCTCGCCGGTTGCGGTAGCTGATGAAACTGCATCCATCCGTTTCCTCTCCAGCGCGCGCCAAACTGACATTGCACGCTAGACAATTGTTATCATGCTTTTAGTATGGATATATCGGCTGACCATACTAACTGCGTGTCAGTTAGACAAGAGCTATTCTTGTAGCTAGTTCCGGTCGCCTGACCTGGGCTATTGGTATGTGACGCCGGGCACGAATCTGGTTCGGGGGCGGCGCAGTCCGGCGAACCGCAGGCGCGCGGTACGGCGAATTGCCGGCCCACCGGGGCCGGGAGCGTGGTTCCCCGGCGGACTTGACACCTGTAAAGTCCGTCGACATGGACAACATC
Organism: Mycobacterium sp.; assembly: GCF_035314665.1. Classification (GTDB taxonomy): domain Bacteria; phylum Actinomycetota; class Actinomycetes; order Mycobacteriales; family Mycobacteriaceae; genus Mycobacterium. Next base: position 3,961 of record NZ_DATFZD010000268.1, read on the forward strand.
AGGGGCAAGACCATCGTCATCACCGGTGCCGCCCGCGGCATCGGACATGCGACCGCCAAAGCGCTGTTGGCGCGGGGTGCCCGGGTGATCATCGGCGACCGCGACATCGACGTCCTCGAGAGTGCGGTCGCCGGCATGAGCAGCCTCGGTTCGGTGTCAGGTCATCCACTGGACGTCACCGACCGCGAATCGTTCGCAGCCTTCCTCGACAAGGCCCGCGCCGACGGAGGCGGCCACATTGACGTGCTGATCAACAACGCCGGCGTCATGCCGGTAGGCCCATTTCTCGAGCAGTCTGCACAGGCGATCCGCTCATCGATCGAGGTCAACTTCTACGGCGTGCTGACCGGCTGCCAACTGGTGCTGCCGGAAATGGTCAAGCGTCGCAGCGGGCACATCATCAATATCGCGTCGCTGGCCGGCATGGTGGCGGTGCCGGGTCAAATCGTTTACGCCGGAACAAAATTCGCGGTCGTAGGCCTGTCTACCGGGATGGCGGATGAATTCGCCCCACACGGCGTCAAGGTCACCGCGGTACTACCGACGTTCACCAACACCGAGCTGATCTCCGGCACGTCGCCATCGGCCGCGCAGAAGCCGGTGGAGCCCGCCGATATCGCCGCGGCGATCGTCAAGGTGCTCGACAAGCCGAAGACCCAGGTGTCGGTGCCCGCCAACGGCCGGTTGATCGCGATCGTGTCGCAGCTGTTGTCGGATCGGGGCCGCCGCTGGCTCAACAAGAAGATGGGCAACGACACCGTCTTCCTCAATTTCGACAGCACCGCGCGCCGGGCATACGAAGACCGCGCGCAGCACGCGACGGGCGTCGTCGAGCCTAAAGATTGACTACCGCCCGCGGGGTGCATACATGATCACGCCGACCCCGGCCAGGCACACCGCGGCGCCGATGATGTCCCACCGGTCCGGCCGAAAACCGTCCAGCGCCATGCCCCAGGCCAGCGACCCGGCAACAAACACACCGCCGTAGGCGGCCAGAACGCGGCCGAAGTGGGGATCGTCTTGGAAAGTGGCGACAAACCCGTAGGCACCCAAAGCGATTACGCCAAAGCCGGCCCAGATCCATCCACGATGCTCGCGGACACCTTGCCAGACCAGCCAGGCGCCGCCGATCTCGAATAGCGCGGCCACCGCGAACAGCAGAATCGATCTGGCGACACTCATTACCGCACCTCCGCATTTGTCAGCGACCCGCCCCAGTAATTTTGCTATCCGTTCACGATCATCGATGCGGCACCCCGGGCGCGGCGGCCGCGGATCCGGCAGATTCCCGTTGAGGTGTGGCATCGGCCTAGCCTGAGACCCAAGCGGAGTCGTAACCGAGGAGGTCCGTGACTATGCCGGCTACCGACCACCGCCACCGCGTCGTGATCGTCGGATCGGGATTCGGCGGGCTGACCGCGGCCAAAGCCTTCAAGCGGGCCGACGTCGACATCACGCTGATCTCGAAAACGAACAGCCATCTGTTTCAGCCGCTGCTCTATCAGGTGGCGACCGGGATCTA
>NZ_DATFZD010000269.1:0-35184 GCF_035314665.1 Mycobacterium sp.
GTGGTGCGGGTGCCACCGAAGTTGATGGCCCAGACCCGGGCCTCGGCGCGCACCAGGGGTAAGTCTGACCCGATTGATGCCTTGGCGGTGGCGCGAGGGTATCTGCGTGAACCCGACTTGCCGGTCGCCTCACATGACGAAGTGTCGCGGGAACTGAAGTTGTTGGTGGATCGCCGCGAAGTGCTTGTGGCCCAACGCACGGCGACGATCAACCGGCTTCGGTGGCGGGTTCATGAACTCGATCCCGAACGCGCCCCTAAGCCGGGTTCGCTGCATCTGGTTAAGCACCGCGATGTGTTGCGCGTCTGGCTGGACACCGTAGCGGGTCTGGTCGCCGAGCTGGCCCGAGACGAGCTGGCCGACATTACCCGGCTTAGCGCGGCGATCGAGGTGTTGACCAAACGCATCGGTGAGCGCAGTCGCCAGGTTGCTCCCGCGCTGCTAACCCTTCCGGGCTGCGGTGAGCTCACTGCGGCCAAACTCGTCGGTGAAGCCGCCGGGGTGGCCCGCTTTAAAAGTGAGGCCGCGTTTGCCCGCCACTCTGGGGTTGCACCTATTCCGGTGTGGTCAGGTAACACCGCCGGCCGCGTACGGCTGACACGTTCGGGCAACCGTCAACTCAACGCTGCGCTGCACCGCATTGCGGTCACCCAGATCCGTCTCGACGGCCTCGGACGCACCTACTACCGCACGCGACTCGCCGCCGGCGACTCCTCGGCAGAAGCGCTGCGCTGCCTAAAACGGCGCATCGCTCGCACCGTCTTTGGCCACCTCCACACCGACCACCAAACCCGTAATAACCCTTGCCAACTGGCAGCGGCTTGACATAGGAGAAACGCATGCCGCTGAACCCCGGAGATGTGTTCGCCGGATACACGATCGTGCGGCGGTTGGGCTCCGGCGGGATGGGCGAGGTCTACCTGGCCCAACATCCGCGGCTGCCCCGCCGAGACGCCCTCAAGGTGCTACCGGCCAGCCTGACCGCGGACCACGAGTACCGTCAGCGATTCAGCCGCGAAGCGGACCTCGCCGCGGAGCTGTGGCATCCCCACATTGTCGGCATCCACGACCGTGGCGAGTTCGAGGGACAGCTGTGGCTTTCGATGGACTATGTCGAGGGAACCGACGCCGCCGAGTTGCTCCGCAGCCGATATCCAACCGGGATACCGAAACACGAAGCGTTCGAGATCGTCACCGCCGTCGCTGACGCCCTCGATTACGCCCATCTACGGGGATTGCTGCACCGAGACGTCAAGCCCGCCAATATCCTGCTGACTGATGCCGATCCGCGGACGCGACGGATCTTGTTGGCCGACTTCGGCATTGCCAGAGAAATCGCTGATATCAGCGGTCTCACCGCCACCAACATGGTGGTCGGGACCACGGCCTACTCGGCGCCCGAACAACTCATGGGTTCCGATATCGATGGGCGGGCCGACCAATACGCACTCGGTTGCACCGCTTTTCACCTGCTGACCGGGGCAGCGCCGTATCAAAATTCCAATCCGGCAGTGGTCATCACCCAACACCTATCCGCGCCGCCCCCACTGATCGGCGAACGACGACCCGAGCTCGCGGAACTTAATGACGTGATCACCAAAGTGCTGGCAAAGGACCCCGATGATCGCTACCCGACCTGTTCCGATTTCGCAGCGGCACTCACCGGACAGCCGAACGCCGCGGTGGCGAACACTGTCGCCGCCCAGGCGGCCGTCGCCCCCACGACTCGTGTTGCGGCGCCGCCGCAGTCCACGCAGGCGAAAGGTCGGCGCCGCGGGCTGCGGCCAGCTGTGCTGATCTCGACTGTCGTCGCCACGCTCGTGCTGCTCGCGGTGGCGAGTGTGGTCGGCGTAGATCTGATGCGTCGCCACGCGCACTTGTCAGGCACCGGCGTCCATACCGCCACGAACCAGCCGGGCGACGGCGCCAGCCCCGGCCCGAGCCAGCGAAGCAACGGCGGCCCCGCGGCGCCATCGTCGATCCAACTCACGAGGTACATCACCGATCCGTCAGGCGTGTTGGCCCCTGCCGGCCGCGCCGCGGTGGAGGGCGCGATCTCGAAGCTCTTCACCGAGCGCAACGTCCACCTTTGGGTGGCGTATGTCAACGATTTCTCCGGGCTCACCCCATTCAGATGGGCCGAGGACACCATGCGCGCCAACGGATTCAGTGACACCGACGGGCTTTTGGCCATCGCCACTGCTAATCGGACCTTCGCATTTCGACCGCCGGTCGCAATGACCAACGGAACCAACGGAACTCGCGTCAATGCTGAGCTGATTCGGAAGGATCGGATCGCGCCCGCTGTGCGAAGCGACGAATGGGCCCGTGCGGCGGTAGGGGCCGCCAACGGATTAGAGGCCGCCGGCTAGCAGGGAGGCCGGTCACGGCACGCTATCCCACTCCTCGTCTGTCACATCGGGGATGCAGTGGTAGGCGATTACCGCAGTCCCCGGGTTCGCGACGCCGCCGTCGATGTTGAGGCAGGGACCGAGCGCACTCGTCACCTGGGCGTTGGGTTGGGTGCTCCAAAGCTGGTTGTTCGAATTGGCCTGACAGGTCGAGAGGATTACCGGGGTGGTATCTGCCGCGTTACTGATGCTAAGGCAAGCCCCGGGGAAGGCAACGCTCTCGATCTGACCGGCAGAGTTGCGATTCCAGAGCTGGGATTTCGACCCATCGCAAGAGTTGACCATCGTCGCAGTGTTGTTCCCACCCGGAGCGTCTAGACACCAATTGCCCAATCGACTCTTCAACTGGACCGGGTCGGCGGCACCCGCCACACCAGCGCTCAACAGGGCGATACCGAACACTGCACCGCCGACGACAAGGGCCCTGCGTACACCGCCCATCAACCGTGATTCACGCATCTCCGCTCCATCCACTCGTCCTAGTCCATCGTTGCGCACTACGAGCAGCGCAGGCTAGACCAAAACCACCTTCGTTCAGCAATGCGGTTCCCAAAACGCAACCGCGATCGACATGGAGGCAATCCGGCGCAGCCACATCGAGCGGCCGTAACGCGCCGCGAATGGCTCGCGCGGCGGCAGCACAGGCCGAGGGATTGAGACCCAGGCCGGCTTAGAAAGGCGGCGGTTGGTTGCGTTCGGCGATATGGGCGTTGTTCAGTGCACGTTCAGCATCGATGCGATGCGCGCGGTCCTGCTCCCGAGTTCGTCGGCGCACCGGCATCATGACCCCCCGGTCGCCCGGCGGTCGATCCACCGTTGGGGCAGAAGGCAATTCGCGAGTCGGCAGGCATAAGCTGGGGAATAGCAGGCGACTGCCCGGGCGAGTGGTGTACCGCTGCCCGGTCGGCGCGGTCCAGATGACAGTGCCGTCGGGTAGCTGTTCATCGCGCCAGCCGTTTGTACCTCCCCAAAATGTTTTGAGCAGGTGGTGTTTTCGACAGAGACATTTGAGATTGGAGGGGTGCGTCGGCCCGAGCGGGTAGGGCACCGTGTGGTCCACATCGCAGAACTCGGCAGGTCGATCGCAGCCGGGAAAGCGACAGCTCAAATCCCGACAGCGGACAAACCGCTCCACGGCGGCCGACGGCCGGTAGCCCGATTCCGGTGCGGCGCCGCCGGTATGCCACAGCGGCTGGATCTTCGCACCACGTTTGATTAGCTCCGCCAATAGCGGCGTGGGTACCACACCACCACTGGTGATGAGTGCGGCCGGCGGTTTGGCCACCCAGCCTCCGGGTGGCTCGGGTTCGGGCGCGGGAGGCCGCACCAGTGGTGCGCCGGTGGCAGTGGGTTGCCGCGTGGGGGCACCAGAGAGATGCTGGTCTGGTTGGGCGTTCACCGCCGATGCATCGGCGACGACGTGGATGACCACACCGCTAGACCGCTCAGCGCCTTCTGCATCGGCCGGGCAGTTCGCGTTGCCGCAAGCGCACTTTAGCCGTTCGGCTCCGGCGGCCAGCGCCCCTAATGCGTCGGCGCGGCGCTGCGCGATGGTACGCGGATCGTCATCGCAAACCTCGTGGGCCATCTGCATCAGCCGCCGATCCAACGCGGTCGCGTCTGTCGCGAATAGGCGGCCCCATATTGCTGCGGTGCCGGACTGTTGGTCGGCCGAGTCAATCACTACCTCCCGGCTGCGTGCGGTTGCACGGGTGCGACGCAGCGCGCCCGGATCGTGGCGGTCCACGATCGCCTCGATGGCTTGGACGGTCTTGTGGATCGACATCGGCCCGAAAAGTGCGGCGTCCTCGGCGATGGTCTTATCGACCAGCCGCAGCGCCTCGGAGTCTTTGATCAGGTAGGTATGCCAAGCGATCATCCGCACCAGCCAGTAGCTGATCATCCCGTCGGCGAAGAGCTCAGCTACTCGAGGCAGCCGGTCACGTAGTCCGACGCTCAGATACATCTGACCTGATGCCATGCCATGACTAATGCCCTGAGCAGCAGCAATTTCAGCAGCCATCGCATCCCAGTTGTCACAGGACCACCGCCCGCATTCGGCAGAGCCGCCTTCGACCCTGCGGCTCACCAGTTCGGCTATGGCAGCAAATCGGCGGGCTGACGCCGCGGCCTCCACCCGCGCCCAGCCCGTGACCGCGGCCACGACCATCGAGTCATCGGCGCGCTTCAGCTCCTCAAGATCCGGCAGCGAGTTGTCGAACATACTTTCGACCTTAGGCGTCTCCACTGACTCAACCTTTTTGGCAGGGTCACGAATGGGCGACCTGTGGAGCAACACCCAACTGTGGATAACCCGCCGCCTCCGCCGCGGCGTAACGACACGCTGGCAACCTGGCACCGCCGTCTCGACCCGGTCAGTCGTCGTCCGGCTCCAGCAACACGTCGGCGTCGAAGCAGCTGTGGTCACCGGTGTGGCAGGCGCCACCGACCTGGTCGACCACGAGCAGCACTGCGTCGCCGTCGCAGTCCAGACGCACCGAATGCACTTGCTGGGTGTTTCCAGAAGTCGCTCCCTTGACCCACTGCGCGCCGCGTGACCGCGAAAAATACGTTCCTTCACGGGTTTCCAGGGTGCGGGCCAGTGCCTCGTCGTCCATCCACGCGACCATCAACACGTCGCCGCTGCTGCGTTCCTGGACGACGGCGGTGAACAGCCCGTCGGCGTTGCGCTTGAGGCGTGCGGCGATCGCGGGGTCGAGCGTCATCGGACGGTGATCCCTTCTGCGGCCATGGCCGCCTTCACCTGTCCGATCGTCAACTGCCGGAAGTGAAAGACGCTGGCGGCCAATACCGCATCGGCACCCGCGGCGACCGCCGGTGCGAAATGCTCGGCCGCACCCGCGCCTCCGCTGGCGATCACCGGCACGGTCACCGCCGCGCGAACCGCCCGCAGCATCGCCAGGTCGAAGCCGGCCTGGGTACCGTCGGCGTCCATCGAATTGAGCAGGATCTCCCCCACCCCGAGCTCGGCGCCGCGGGCCGCCCATTCGACGGCGTCGATGCCGGTGCCGCGGCGCCCACCGTGGGTAGTGACCTCCCAACCCGATGGTGTGGGGGCCGAGCCGGCGGGCACGGTGCGGGCGTCGACGGACAACACGATGCACTGCGAGCCAAACTGATTGGCCATCTCGGCCAGCAACTCGGGGCGCGCGATGGCAGCGGTGTTGATCGACGCCTTGTCCGCGCCGGCCCGCAGCAGCACGTCGACGTCGGCCACCGTGCGCACCCCGCCGCCTACGGTCAGTGGGATGAACACCTGCTCGGCGGTGCGGCGCACCACCTCGAGCATGGTGGCCCGTCCCGACGACGACGCGGTCACGTCGAGGAAGGTCAGCTCGTCGGCGCCCTCGGCGTCGTAGGCGGCGGCGAGTTCGACGGGATCACCTGCGTCCCGCAGGTTCTCGAAGTTGACACCTTTGACCACCCGACCGCCGTCGACGTCCAGGCAGGGAATCACCCGCACCGCGAGATCGGTGCCACAGTAAGCGTCAGTACTCATCCGGTCGTCCTACCCTGTCCAGCATTTCGAGCATCTCGGCGTGCACACCGGGGGCGGCGGCCAGCGCGGACCGCGAATCGGGGGTCCACTGTTCGCCGGCCAGGTTTGTCACAACGCCACCTGCGGCCCGCACCAGCGCCACACCCGCGGCGTGATCCCATACATGGTGGCCGAAACTGATTGCACCGCCGAGAATCCCGTCGGCAACATAGGCGAGGTCGATGCCGGTGGCGCCGTGCATCCGCAGCCGCAATGACACCCGGCTGAGCTCTTCGAGCACCGCGATCCGGTAGCGGCCCGGAAACCGGCCACGCGAGTCGGCGTTGAAGGTTCCGACACCGATGACCGATTCCGTGAGCTCGGCCTTGGTCAGTGCCTCTTGCGGCGCACCGTTTTTCATCAGCGGGCCGCCTGCGACCGCGACGTAGCGCTCGCCGGTGAACGGCAACCACGTCAGGCCTGCCACCGGATCTCCGTCGTGCAGCAGACCCAGCAGGATCGCGGCCATCGGCGAGCCGGCGGCGTAGTTGAAGGTGCCGTCGATCGGGTCCAGAATCCATACCCACGGCGAGTCGATGTCAGCTCCGCCGAACTCCTCGCCGTGCACGTCAATTCCGGTCGTCTTCACCAGCGCGTCGACAACCTGGCGCTCAATCTCCAGATCGACCTTGGTGGCGAAATCGTCACCCCGCTTGCTGACGGCGGAATCCGCGCGGTGACCGGCGATGAACGGCTCCGCCGCGGCGTCCAGGATCGCCGACGCTTTCTCCACTACCGAGGCCACGTGCACGTCGAGATCCATTGCCGTCCTAACCTGCCACCGCGGCGAACGCCTGCGGCAAGCTGAATCGTCCGGCGTAAAGCGCCTTTCCCACAATCGCGCCCTCGACCCCGCTCCCGGTCAGGGTGGCGATGGCGCGCAAATCGTCCAGGCTGGACACGCCGCCCGACGCGATCACCGGCACGTCGGTACGCTCGGCGACAGCGCGAAGAAGACCGAGGTTGGGCCCGGTCAATGTGCCGTCCTTGGTGACATCGGTCACGACGAACCGCGAACACCCTTCGCTGTCAAGGCGTTCCAGTACTTCCCACAGATCGCCGCCGTCGGTTTCCCAGCCGCGGCCGCGCAGCCGATGATCGCCGTCGACGATTTGCACGTCCAGGCCGACAGCAACCTTGTCGCCGTGCTCGGCGATCACCTGGGCACACCACCGCGGATTCTCCAACGCAGCGGTCCCCAGGTTGACCCGGGCGCATCCGGTCGCCAGGGCGGCCGCCAACGAGTCGTCGTCGCGGATGCCACCGGACAGTTCGACCTGCACGTCGAGCTTGCCCACCACCTCGGCCAGCAGTTCACGATTGGAACCGCGGCCGAACGCCGCGTCCAGGTCGACCAGGTGAACCCATTCGGCACCGTCGCGTTGCCAGCCCAGCGCGGCGTCCAAAGCTGAGCCGTATTCGGTTTCGCTACCGGCCCGGCCCTGCACCAAGCGCACCGCCCGACCCTCGACCACGTCGACAGCGGGCAACAAAATCAACGACACGGCTTACCCCTCTATAACCCCTCAACCCAATTGCTCAACACGGCCGCCCCGGCGTCCCCGCTCTTTTCCGGATGAAACTGGGTGGCAGTCAGCGGCCCGTCCTCGACCGCGGCCAGAAACGGCACTCCATGGGTGGCCCACGTCAGCAGCGCCGCGGATCGGCCTTCCCACCGCTGGGCCGCGTAAGAGTGCACGAAATAGAACCGGGCATCGGGATCAAGCCCTTTGAACAGCGCGGTGCCCGGCGCACCCACCACCACGTTCCACCCCATGTGCGGGATCACCGGTGCGTCCAACCGAGTCACGGCGCCGGGCCACTGTCCGCAGCCGCCGGTCTCGACCCCGAACTCGACACCGCGGGCGAACAAGATCTGCATGCCGACACACACGCCCAGCACCGGTCGCCCGCCCGCGACTCGCTCGGCGATGACCCGCTCTCCGCCTATCCCGCGCAGCCCGGACATGCACGCCTCAAAGGCGCCGACGCCCGGCACCACCAATCCATCGGCCGCCGCGGCGGCGTCGAGGTCGGCCGACACGTCGACCGAGGCGCCGACGCGTTGCAGCGCACGCTGCGCAGACCGCAGATTGCCTGAGCCATAGTCCAAAACCACAACGGATTTGGGTTTCACAAGGTCCCTTTGGTGGACGGCACACCGGAGACCCGCGAATCCAGCTCAACGGCGTAGCGCAATGCGCGGGCGACGGCCTTGTACTCGGCTTCGGTGATGTGGTGCGGGTCGCGGCCGTACAGCACCCGCACATGCAACGCGATCCGCGCGTTGTTCGCCAGTGTCTCGAACACGTGGCGGTTCACGACCGTGTGATACGGCACGGTGTTACCGGCAATAGTGAAGTGCCGCAGGTGATCCGGCTCGCCGGTGTGCACGCAGTACGGACGGCCAGACACGTCGACAATGGCATGCGCCAACGCCTCGTCCATCGGGATGTAGGCGTCGCCGAACCGGCGGATGCCCTTTTTGTCCCCAAGCGCCTGCCCGAGAGCCTGGCCGAGCACGATCGCGGTGTCTTCGATGGTGTGATGCGCCTCGATCTCGACATCACCCTTGGCCCGCACCGTCAGGTCGAAGCTGGCGTGGCTGCCCAGCGCGGTCAGCATGTGGTCATAGAACGGGATTCCGGTGTCGACGTGCACCTTTCCGGTCCCGTCCAGGTCGAGTTCGACGACGATGTCGCATTCCTTGGTGGTGCGTTCGACGCGGGCGTGGCGCTGCGGGCTCATGACGCTCCTAACGGCTGGGCCAATTCGGTGGCGGCGATCTGGGCGCTCGTCTGCAGGAAGACGTCGTTCTCTTCGGCCAGCCCGGTGGTGACGCGCAAGTAGCCGGGGATACCGACGTCGCGGATCAGGACGCCGGCATCCAGATAGCGCTGCCAGGCCGTCGGCGCGTCGGCGAACTGCCCGAACAGCACGAAGTTGGCGTCGCTTGGGACGACCCGAAATCCCATGCCGCTCAACGCCGCGCTCACCCGCTCGCGTTCGGCGATCAACGCCGCGACGCTGCCCAAGGTGTCATCAGCGTGCCGCAACGCGGCCCGGGCGGCGGCCTGAGTGACCGACGACAGGTGATATGGCAGCCGCACCAACAGCATCGCGTCGATCACCGCCGGGGTGGCGATCAGATAGCCGAGCCGACCGCCGGCGAAGGCGAAGGCCTTGCTCATGGTGCGGGTCACGATCAGCTTGGTCGGATACTCCGCGACCAGCGACACCGCGCTGGGCTGCGACGAAAACTCTCCATAGGCTTCGTCCACGATCAGGATCCCAGGCGTCGCACCCAGCAACTTCCGTAGATCGGGCAGCGAAACACTCTGCCCCGACGGATTATTGGGGCTGGCGACGAACACCACATCGGGCGCACGGTCGGCGATCGCGGCGACGGCAGCCTCGACGTCGAGGCTGAAGTCCGCGGCGCGCACCGTCTCGATCCATTCGGTATGCGTGCCGTCGGAGATGATCGGGTGCATCGAGTATGACGGGACGAATCCAATCGCGCTACGCCCCGGTCCGCCGAAAGCCTGCAGCAACTGCTGCAGAATCTCATTGGAACCGTTTGCGGCCCAAAGGTTTTCCACGCCAAGCTGAACACCGGTCTGCACGCTGAGATAGGCGGCCAGGTCACGGCGCAAAGCCACCGCGTCGCGATCGGGATACCGGTGCAGATCGACGGCGGCATCGCGCACGGACGCAACAACGTCGTCGACCAGTGCCTTGGTCGGCGGATGCGGATTCTCGTTGGTGTTCAGCCGCACCGGAACCGCCAGCTGCGGCGCACCGTAGGGCGATTTGCCGCGCAAGTCGTCGCGCAGCGGCAGGTCGTCGAGCGCCGGCTGTTTGGTCATCGCTCGAACCTGCGCCGTACCGCCTCGCCGTGTGCGGGCAGGTCTTCGGCCTTGGCTAACGTAACCACGTGCCCCGAAACATCTTTCAGGGCTGCCTCGGTGTAGTCGACGACGTGGATGCCGCGCAGAAATGTCTGCACGGACAGGCCACTGGAATGCCGGGCACTTCCCGCCGTCGGCAGCACGTGGTTGGAACCGGCGCAGTAGTCGCCGAGGCTGACCGGCGAGTACGCGCCGACGAAGATGGCGCCCGCCGAGTGGATTTGCGCCACAACCCGATCCGCCTCGGCGGTCTGGATCTCCAGGTGTTCGGCGGCGTAGGCGTTGACGGTGCGGATACCGGCGTCGATGTCGTCGACCAAAATGATCGCCGACTGCCGCCCGGCAAGCGCGGTTGTCACCCGCTGGCGGTGCACGGTAGTGGCCAGCTGGACGGCCAGCTCGCTGTCGGTCGCATCGGCCAAGTCGGCGCTCGGTGTCACCAGCACGCTGGCGGCCATCTCATCGTGTTCGGCCTGGCTGATTAAGTCGGCGGCGACATGCGCGGGGTCGGCGGTGTGGTCGGCCAGGATGGCGATCTCAGTGGGCCCCGCTTCGGCGTCGATGCCGACCCGCGAGCGGCAGATCCGTTTGGCCGCGGTGACGTAGATGTTGCCGGGCCCGGTGATCATGTCGACCGGTGCGAGATCGGCGCCGTCGGTGTCGGTTCCGCCGTAGGCCAGCAACGCCACCGCCTGCGCCCCGCCGACCGCCCACACCTCGTCGACGCCCAGCATGCGCGCGGCGGCCAGGATCGTCGGGTGCGGCAGTCCCTGAAATCGGCCCTGCGATTGCGCCTGCGGCGGGCTGGCCACCACCAGCGAGCCGACGCCGGCAGCCTGCGCCGGCACCACGTTCATCACCACGCTGGACGGGTACACCGCGTTGCCGCCAGGCACATACAGCCCGACCCGCTCGACGGGAACCCACCGCTCGGTGACGGTGGCGCCCGGGCCCAGCGTCGTCGTGGAGTCGGTGCGGCGCTGGTCGGCATGCACGGCACGGGTGCGCTCGATCGCGACCTCCAGGGCGACCCGGACGTCGGGGTCCAGGCCGGCCAGCGCGCCGTCCAACTCGGCGGCGGGCACCCGGACGCTCGGTGGGCGCACTCCGTCAAACGACTCGCCGTATTCCAGCGCGGCCTCCGCGCCCCGCTCAGCAACCGCCTCGACGATCGGGCGCACCGACGGCAGCGCGGCATCCACGTCCACTCCGCCGCGGGGCAACGCTGCCCGCAGCCGGGCAGTCGACAGCTCCTTACCCCGCAGGTCGATGCGCACCATCACGTTCACATCGACCATTGTCCCCGATGGAAGCAACGGGTTTAGTTTTCGGGGGGTTCGGGCCGGTGATCGCCCCGCGGGTGAGAATCAAGGCGCTTCAGGGAAACCCGAAACAAGCACCAGATTCGATGTGGTGGAGCCATGGCGTAACCCAGCCACGGCCTGATATTCGTCGGACTCATACCAGGCGCGCGCGAGTTCCTTGCTCGGAAATTCGATGAGCACCGTCCGGGTGAAGGGCCAGCTGCCCTCGACGATTTCGACCTTTTCGTCGAGGCCGACGACCTTCCCACTGAACTTGTCGAAGATCTCTTGGTGGCCGGCGGTTTCGTACTGGTGGTAGGCATCCCGATCGTTGATCAGGATTTGCACGATGACGAACGTCTTGGCTGCGGACATGAGCGGTCTCCTCGGGCCGGTGCGGATGCCAACAACGTACGCAGCTTGTTGAGTTAGAGTCAATGAGTGAACCTCTATGAGTTAGATTCGTTGAGTTGTGCTCGCCAGTCGTCGTGAAGCACGATCTATCTGTGACCGCCGGCAACGCCAACCTGGGCCGCCAGACGCAACGTCAGGCGCAGGCCGAACTGACCCGGCGCAAGCTTCTCGACGCCGCTGTCGGGCACTTCTCGGCCCGTCACTTTGACGACGTCGCGACGAGCGACATCACCGAAACCGCTGGTGTCGCCCAGGGCCTGCTGTTCCACTATTTCGGGAACAAGCGCGAGATCTACCTCGAAGCCCTACGCGATGCCGCCAATAAACTCAACGCCGCCACCACACCGCCGCCCAGCGACGGCTCTGCCGGTCAGCAATTTCGACGGATGTTGCGCGCCCACTTGGCCTACCTCAGCGAACACGACGGGATGGCCCAGCGATTGGTGCTCGGCGGGAGCGGCGGCGACCCCGAAGCGTGGGAAATCTTCGATCAGTCGCGTTGGCACACCATCGAGTGGACCTGTCAGCTGCTCGAACTCGACATCACCGGGCCGGCATTGCGATTAATGCTGCGCTCCTGCGCGGGCGCTCTCGACGAGGCCACCGCCTACTGGCTGAAGAACGACCGCCCTTTTGATCCCGACGCGTTGGTCGAAGTAGTCGTCGAGCTCCTCATCACGTCGTTACGGTGCGCGGCCCAACTCGACCCGGAGATAGACGTCAGCAACGCTGTCGCGAAATTGGCTGATCGCCTTGCCTGAGGAGTGGAAGTCACTGTCCCAGCGCAGATCAGCGCCATACCAGGCCGGTACAGTGGCGGCACACCACGAAAAACGGAGCCGCCATGTCCACAAAGGACCATCCCAACAACGCCCCGGGCGTCCCGATGCTCTTCCCGGTCTGGTTCGAGAACTTCCAGACCAAGTACTTCAACCCCGCGGTGAAGCCGTTCGCGCGCTACCTTCCGACGTTCTCGGTGATCAAGCACCGTGGCCGCACATCCGGCAAGCAGTACGAGACCATCGTGACCGCGTACCGCAAAGGCAACGTGCTGGCCATCGGGCTGGCCCACGGCAAAACGAATTGGGTGAAGAACGTGCTGGCGGCCGGTGAAGCCGACGTGCACTTCATCCGCAAGGACGTCCACATCACCAACCCTCGGGTCCTGCCCGCCGGCAGCGACGGCAGGGGGCTGCCCTTCTTGGCCCGCCAGCAGATCGGCCGGGTCGGGGTCTTCGTCGCCGATATCGCCTAGAGCCGGCTAAAAACCGTCTTGCCGGCCATTGTCGGCCACACCGACGGTGCGTCTTCCCAGGCCACGACACGGTCGACAACCGGGGACAGATCGCAGCCGCCGGCCAGTAGCTCCAGGATTTCCGGGATGACGGCGCGCGCACTGACCCGCCCGGTGACGAACCGCACACCGCGGGTGTACATCGGCAGCAGCGGCATCTCGACGTTGTATTCGGGGTAAATCCCGGTGTCGGTGCACACCCCGTCCGGCCACGTGGCACGCAGCGATGCGGCCAGCAGCGCTGAATCGCCGCTGGTGTTCACGGTGACGGGATACAGATCCCAAGACTTGTCGGGTTTGGCTACGTCATGGACCGCTGCCCCGAGCTTCTCGGCGGCCGCCAGGCGGTCCGAATCGGTATCGAAGTAGTCGACATGGAAGCCGAGTGCTGCCGCGAATGCCGCCGCGTACAGCCCGATCGACAGGCGGCCGACGACGAGGACGCGGCGATCGGCCTGATCGAGCCCGGCCAGCTCCGCAAGGTAAGGCCCAACCGCGCGCCAACCGTCGGGAATATTGTCCGACAGTGAGGCGATAGCGATCGGGTCCACGGCGTCGGGAACGGGGATCAGCATCGCGTCGGCGTAGGGCACAAGTACGAGATCGCTCATGAATCCGCCACCGTCCAGACCGGCAAGCGGTGCCATTCCGTACATCGCCATGAGCGGCAGCGACGCGCAGGAACCCGTGACGCCGCGGCGGCATTCGCGGCAGTATCCGCAGCTGATCTGAAACGGTACGACCATGCGGTCGCCCACTCGGGCGCCGGATACGTCGTCACCCACCGCGACAACCTCGCCGAGCCCCTCGTGGCCCACTGCATGTCCGGGCGGCATGGGCAATCGGCCATGGACGACTGCGACATCAAGGTCGCAACAGGCCACCGCCAAAGGCCTGATCAGGGCCTGCTCCGGCGCGGTGATCTCCAGATCGGGCACGTCGCGCCAGACGTATCGCCCGACATCTTCGAATGTCAGCTGCTTCATTGCAGCATTCTTGAGCGATCACTCAAGTAAAGTCAATACCGTGCCGAGACCGGACCGCAGCCGAGCCGCATTGATCGACACCGCGGCCACGTTGTTTCGCCGTCAGGGCTACGCCGCGACCGGGCTCAACCAGATCCTCGACGAAGCGGCCATCAAGCCAGGCTCGCTGTATCACCACTTTCCGCAGGGCAAGCAGCAGCTGGCCGCCGCCGTTGTCGATCACGCCGGGGCCGCCATCGAGCAACTGCTGCGCAGATTCCTGGCAGGCGGGCTGCCGGTGGCTGACATCGTCGACCGGTGGATTGACTTGCTGGTCGGCGGGCTGACCGCCGATCGGCGCGACGGCTGCCCCATCGAGCCGATCGCCACCGAATCGGTGCATGCCAGCCCGCAGATGCGCGAGGCGTCGGCGCGCGCCTTCTCCGGCTGGTGCACGGCGATCGAAGAGCGGCTGCACGTCGACGGCTGGCCGACAAACGACGCGAAAAGCGTTGCAGTGGCAGTCATCTCACTGATCGAGGGAGCGCTGATCCTGTCGCGCATCGCGGGCGACGCGGATGCGCTCGCCGCCGCCAAACCGGCCGCACGCCGCCTACTTCACCGCTAGATCGCAACCGCCGCCAGGCCTATCCTGGAAAAACGGGGCACGGCATGACTCGAGATGAACTCTTCGCCTCGATCGTGGCGGCACGCCCCGGTCGCGACGACCTCGTGTACCTCGAGCGCTGCGGCGATGCCTATCACTGGCGAGTGCTGACGGGTGCCCAAATCCCCTCTCCCGTCACCGCGCCCGACGTGTGGATGTCGTTTTCGGCCGCGTGGCCGCAAGACGAACCCGGACGGCTTCGGGCCTTCTTCGACGATCTGCTCGCCGAACTCGAGTCGATGGCCAACACCGCGGACCGGTGTCGGTGGCCGATCGACGAGCCCTGGCCGCAACAGCACGCGCACCATCATTGAGCGGCGTGGCACATGGTCGATTATCGGATCACCGCCGAGGAGCGCGCACGGTTCAAGCGCTGCCGGCGGCAGTGGGATTTCGCGTCACCGCATCGCCGCAACCTGCGACCGGCCGGGTTCGTCGACCCTGCCCTGCCCGCTGCGCTCAAGGATGCGCTGGCCGTGTACTACTACCCCGGCACCTGGGACTGGCAACACGAGGTGACCCAACCCCTGGTGCACAAGGCACTCACGCGGTCATTGGACGATGCCGACGCGACCGACATGCTCCACAAGGCAGCAGCGCTGCTGGACTGTTATGACGCCTGGGCAAACGTTGTCGACGACTTCGCACCGGTCAAGATCAACCTCGATGTCGAGGCCCTGGTCCCGGATCCCGACGATCCCGAGGGCGGATTGTTGGTGCACGACGGATCGCCGGTGATCTACCCGTGCCAAATCGATTTAGTGGCCGTGGACGCCGCCGACGAGTACTGGGTGGTCTGCCATCGGATCGTCGACGACTGGCAGGACATCGACACGTTGGTCCGCGACGAGGAGGCGGTGGCGTCGTGTTGGGCGTTCGAGCACGACTACATCGGCGTACAGATCGCCGGAACCATCCACAACGAGGTGCGCGTCGCCGGCCCGCTCAAGTTCCCGCCGGCCGGGTCGGCGATGAAGCGCCTGCCGAAAGCGGTGGCCCAACACGAGGCCAGCGGTGGCGGTCGATCGCTCCCTCAGCACCAGCGGGTGTCCGCGCAGGCATCGCGCCGCAGTGCGACCGACCGGACCGAGCAGCGCACCGCGGGCGTACTGCGTCGTACCCGCATCCGTCGCAGCCGCCACCAGATCGCCACGGTGGGGCCGCAGATCGCTGCCGAGGCGGTCGACATGACCAGTTGGCCAACCGTCTACCCGACGTTCGCCGCGCATTGTCGCGACTGCGAGTTCACCACGCCCTGTTCGGCGCTCACCGAGGGCGCCGATGCGGAACCGTTGCTGCAAGCCGACTTTCAGCAGACGCCTGACGAACCGCGTAAGCCCAGATTGGGTCAGTCGACGTGGGGCTTCGGGCGAGGGGCCGCGCCGCCACGGTGGTGAGATCCGGGGCTAGTCTTGGTCATCATGGTCACCGATTACAACGAAAATCGGATCGCGGAGCAGTATCAACAAGCCAAGGCTCAGTCCTGGCGTGCGCACGCCGAAACCTATTCATTCATGAACCTCATTGGCGATGTCGAGGGGAAACGCGTGCTCGACGTCGCCTGTGGCGAAGGACATTTCACGCGATTGCTGGGTAAGGCCGGCGCCGCCGAAGTGGTCGGGATCGACATCTCCGAGCGGATGATCGAGTTGGCCCGCGAGCAGGAGACGCGTCAGCCGCTCGGGATCGAATACCGCGTCGAAGACGCCCGCGCCGTGGCCGAGCACGCGGATTTCGACCTCGTCGTCGGCGCCTGGCTGCTGGTGTACGCGCAAACCCGAGCCGAACTCGTGCAGATGTGCCGCGGGCTCGCGAGCCGGCTCAGGTCGGGCGGGCGTCTTGTCACCATGGTCGGCAACCCCGCGGTGTATGGTCTCGACCCACTGCCCGACTACCGCAAGTATGGATTTCAGCTGTCACTTTCCGGCCGCACCGTCGAAGGTGCTCCGACGAAATATATTCTGCTGCTGGGGGATTCGAGGCTCGAGATCGAGAACTACTACATGCCGATCGCGGCCTACGAATCCGCGTTCGCCCAGACGGGTTTCGCGAACTTCGCGGTGCACATGCCCGAGGTGTCACATAACCCCGACGGCGATCCCGCGTACTGGGACGACTTCCTAAAGTATCCGAGTTTTGTTCTGCTGGACTGCGTCAAGCCCTGAGAGCCGTCAGATGTCCAGGCCGATGTCCAGCACCCGCACCGAGTGGGTGAGCGCGCCGACAGCCAGGTAATCCACGCCCGTACCGGCGTACTCCGCTGCGGTCTCGAGCGAAAGCCCGCCCGACGACTCCAGTTTGGTTTCCGGCGCGCGGGCATCGCGGCGCTGCACCGCGATCTGGGTTTGCCAGACCGGAAAGTTGTCGAGCAGCACCAATTCAGCCTTCTCGTCCAACACGTCGTCGAGCTGCTCAAGCGAGTCGACCTCGACCTCGCACGGCAGATCGGGTGCCGCCGCCCGCACCGCGCGTAGCGCCGCGACCACCGATCCCGCCGCCGCAACGTGGTTGTCCTTGATCAGCGCGGCGTCACCCAAGCCGAGCCGATGGTTGACGCCACCGCCGACCCGGACGGCGTACTTCTGCAGGGTCCGTAGGCCCGGCAGCGTCTTGCGGGTGTCGCGGATTTTCGCGTTGGTGCCGTGCACGGCATCGACCCATGCGGCCGTTGCGGTGGCGATCCCGGACAGGTGGCAGATCAGGTTGAGCAGGGTTCGTTCGGCGGTCAACAGGCCGAGCATCTGGGCCTCCACCGTCAACGCGGGCGCCCCCGGCTGCAGCCGCGCGCCGTCTCCGACGCGATCGAGCACCCGGTAGCCGCCGGCGCCGAGCACCTCGTCGAGCACCAGCAATGCGACGTCCACACCGGCGATCACGCCCGGCTCACGGGTGATCAGCGACGCGGTGGTGGTGGCGCCATCGGGCACCGTCGCCAACGTTGTGACATCCGGTCCGTAGCGCAGGTCCTCGGCGAGGGCGCGGCTGATCGTGGCGCGAGCGTCGGCGAGCTCACATTCAGAGAGGCGCATTAGCACGCCGCCACCGGCTCCTCGACCTGCGCGCTGTCGTCATCGGCGAGCCGGACGACGATGCTGCGCGCCGGAGCGAGGGGGGCGTCGGGGTATTCGGCGCGGTAGTGACAGCCGCGGCTTTCGTCGCGGGTCAGCGCGGCGGCGGCGACCGCGCGGGCGGTCACCGTCAATGCCGCGTCCTCCAGGTCGACATGGGTGAACATGGCCCGCACCGGCGCCGTCGACAGCTGGCCGGTCAGCCTGCGCAGACCATCGGCGTCGCGGACCACCGACGCATCGCGGCTCATCGCCCCTTGCAGGTCGCCGCGGGCCAGCGCCGCACGGCCAATCGATTCCGGCGCCGTCGCGCGCGGACGCCCGACCGACACCGCGTGCGCCGCCGCGGCTCGTCCCGCCCGTGCCCCGACCACCAGGCCCTCCAGCAGGCTGTTGGAGGCCAGCCGGTTGGCGCCGTGCATTCCGGTACGAGCGACCTCGCCCGCGGCGAACAGCCCGGGCAGCTCGGTTTGTCCGTGCACATCGGTGACGACTCCGCCGCAGCTGTAGTGCGCGCCCGGAACCACTGGAATGGGTTCGCGGACCGGGTCGACGCCGACTTTCCGGCACGCGGCGGTGACGGTCGGGAAGTGGTCCTCGAAATCCACGATGCTGCGGGCGTCGAGGTAAACGCACGGGTCACCTGTTGCGCGCAGCCGGGCGTCGACAGCCGCCGCCACCACGTCGCGCGGCGCCAGATCGCCCATCGGATGGACGCCGGCGGTAACCGAATTGCCTTGACTGTCAACCAAAATCGCGCCTTCACCGCGGATCGCTTCGGTGACCAGGGGTCGCCGACCGCCGCGGTGGCCGTTGAACAGCATCGTGGGGTGGAACTGGATGAACTCGACGTCGCTCACCGCGACACCCGCCCAAAGCGCCAGGGCGATCCCGTCGCCGGTCGAGCCGTCGGGATTAGTGGTCGCGCTGTAGAGGTGTCCCAGCCCGCCGGTGGCCAAGATCACCGACGCCGCGTGCACGATGCCAATGCCGTCGCGATTGGCCACCAACACCCCGGTCACCGCATCACCGTCGTGCAGCAACCGCAGGGCGGCGTGGTTGGTGCGGATGGCCAGTGTGGCCGCGGCATGGTCGAGCGCGCGCTGGACCTCGGCGCCGGTGGCATCGCCGCCGGCGTGCACGATGCGACGCCGTGAATGCCCGCCTTCGCGACTCAGCGCCCATCTGCCGACCGACGCCTCGTCGAATCGTGCTCCCTCGGTTACCAATTCGGCTACTGCCTGGTAGCCATCGGCGACTATCGACGTCACCGCGTCGGCGTCGCAGAGGCCGGCGCCGGCAGCCAGCGTATCGGCGACGTGTGCCTCGACCGAGTCGTCGGTATCCGGCAGCACCACCGCGATCCCGCCCTGGGCGTAGTGGGTGGCCGTCACACCAAACCTGCGGCGGGCCTTGCTGAGCACGACAACTCGCCGCCCGGCGCGGTGGGCCGCCAGCGCGGCGGCCAGGCCGGCCACCCCGGTGCCGATGACCACGACGTCGGCCTGTTGCTGCCAGGCCGGGTGAATGCTCATTCGCCGTCTCCGGGCTGACCGATGGTGATCATCCGCTGCACGCTTTGCCGCGCCAGCCGGGCAGTCTGCGCCTCGACGTGAACTTCGTCGGCGCCCTCGATCAGGCAGCGCAGCAACGCGGCGGGGGTGATCATCTTCATGTATTTGCACGAGGCGCGGTCATTGACCGCGCGGAAGTCGACGCCGGGCGCGGCATTGCGCAGCTGATACAGCATCCCGATCTCCGTGGCGACCAGCACCTGGCGGGCCTGGGTGGCCCGCGCGGCGTCCAGCATGCCGCCGGTTGACAGGATCTTCACCCGCTCCCGCGGGAAGGCGCCTTCGCCGGCCAGATACAGCGCCGACGTGGCGCACCCGCACTCCGGGTGGACGAACAGTTCGGCCTCGGGGTGCGCGCGGGCCTGCTCGGTGAGCTCGTCGCCGTTGATCCCGGCGTGCACGTGGCACTCGCCGGCCCACACCTGCAGGTTTTCCCTGCCCGTCTCCCGGCGCACATGCGCCCCGAGGAACTGGTCGGGGCAGAACAGCACCTCGCGGTCCGCGTCGATGGAGGCAACGACGTCGACGGCATTCGACGATGTGCAGCAGATGTCGGTGAGCGCCTTGACCGCCGCGGTGGTGTTCACGTAGGAGACGACGACGGCGTCGGGGTGCTCGTCCTTCCAGCCCTGCAGGTCTTCGGGGGTGATCGAGTCGGCCAGCGAGCAGCCCGCCCGCTGGTCGGGGATCAACACGGTCTTTTCGGGGCTGAGGATTTTCGCGGTCTCGGCCATGAAGTGAACGCCGCAGAACACGATGGTTTCCTCGGGCGCCTCGGCTGCGATCCGGGACAGCGCCAGCGAGTCGCCGACGTGATCGGCGACGTCCTGGATGGCCGGTAGCTGGTAGTTATGCGCCAAAATCGTCGCATTGCGCAGCTCGGCCAGGCGCCGGATCTCGGCCGCCCATCGTTCGTCGCCTTCGACGCCGGCGTATCCGGTGGGACTGCTGGTGATTGCTGCGGCCAATTCTGTTACGTGCTCAGACGCCACCGGATCCGTGCGATTCAGGACCGTCATGGCCGTTCCTTTCGCCCCCGACCCCGGTTTTCGACTTATAATCGAAAACATGCCATATGGTAGCACTGCACACGAAGTGCTCGTCGTCGTGTTTCAGGTTCGCGGTCTGGGATCCGGCCCCAAGACCCAGAAGCCCCAGCTCAACGTCCTGCTGTGGCAGCGCGCCCGCGATCCGCAGAAAGGTGCATGGTCGTTACCGGGCGGACGGCTGCGCCACGACGAGGACATGACGACGTCGGTGCGGCGTCAACTGGCCGAGAAGGTTGACCTGCGTGAGGTCGCTCACCTCGAGCAGCTCGCGGTGTTCTCCGATCCGGCGCGGGTGCCCGGTACCCGCACGATCGCGTCGACGTTCTTAGGCCTGGTGCCCTCCCCCGCCACCCCGGAGTTGCCGCCCGACACCCGCTGGCACCCGGTCACCGCGCTGCCGACGATGGCCTTCGACCACGGCCCGATGGTCGAACACGCACGCACCCGGCTGGTGGCAAAGATGTCCTACACGAACATCGGATTCGCCCTAGCGCCAACCGAATTCGCGCTATCGACGCTGCGTGACATTTACAGTGCCGCGCTGGGGCACCAGGTTGATTCGACAAACCTGCAGCGCGTGCTGGCCCGCCGCGGCGTGATCACCGCGACCGGCACCGTCGCGCAGTCCGGTCGCAGCGGCGGCCGCCCGGCGGCGCTGTTCCGCTTCACCGACTCGCAACTGCGGGTCACCGACGAATTCGCCGCCCTACGTCCTCCCGGCGGGCCGACTGGATTCTTAATGCCGTCTTAAGTAACAATGCCCAGATGGACATTGGCAGTCTTGCGACGACAACCGGCGCGGAATGGATCGGACGCACGCCGCACGAGGAGTTGCGGCCCAAGGCCCGCCCGCTGCTGCCCTCGGATGATTTGTTCTATCAGCCGCCGCCTGGGTATCAGCACGCGCTGCCGGGCACCGTCTTGCGTTCACGTGACGTCGAGCTGGCATTTCTGGGGCTGATTCCGCAGCGGGCCATGGCCACCCAGCTGCTGTACCGGACCACGGATATGAACGGCAAGCCCGACGCAACGGTGAGTACGGTGATCGTCCCCGCCGATGTCACTCCCGAACGTCCCTGCCCGGTGTTGTCGTATCAGTGCGCCATCGACGCCGTGGCATCGCGCTGCTTTCCGTCCTATGCGCTGCGACGGAACGCGTGGGCGGTCGGCGCGTTGGCGCAGCTGGAGTTGCTGCTGATCACCGCCTGCCTCGCCGAAGGCTGGGCGGTTTCGATACCCGACCACGAAGGCCGCAACGGAATGTGGGGCGCCCCCTACGAACCCGGTTATTTCATTCTCGACGGGATCCGGGCCGCGCTGGGCACCGAGCGGCTCGGACTGTCCCAGTCGGCGCCGATCGCGCTCTGGGGATATTCCGGAGGCGGACTGGCAACCGCCTGGGCCGCTGAACTGTGCGCCGACTACGCGCCCGAACTCGACATCGTCGGCGCCGTACTCGGATCACCGGTCGGCGACCTCGGCCACACCTTCCGTCGGCTCAACGGCACCTTCCTGTCGGGTTTGCCCGCGATGGTGATCGCGGCGCTCGTCCACATCTATCCCGACTTGGACCGGGTGATCCAGGAGCACGCCAACTCTGAGGGGCACGCCCTGCTGAAGCGGTTGGAGGGGATGACGACCGTGGGCGCGGTGCTGCGGATGGCGAAGAAGGACGTCGGCGTCTACCTCGACCGGCCGCTCGAAGAGATCCTCTCCATGCCGGAGGTTCAGCACGTCTTCGACAGCATCAAGCTGGGCGCCATGGTGCCGACACCGCCGGTGTTGATCGTGCAGGCCGTGCACGACTACCTGATCGACGTCGAGGACATCGATGACTTGGCCCATGCCTACTCGGCCGGTGGAGCCGATGTCACCTACCACCGCGATGGGTTCAACGAGCACCTGCTGCTGCATCCGCTGTCCGCCCCGATGGCGTTGCGCTGGCTGCAGGACCGGTTTGCCGGCCGACCGCTGGCCGATCACCTGGTCAGGACCAAGTGGCCGACGATGTTCAACCCCGCGACCTACGTCGGCATGGCGCGGCTGGCCGTGATCGCGGCCAAGGTGATCACCGGAAAGGCGATTCACCGCCGCCCGCTATGACGGCGCGGAGGTCGGCGTCTTGGCGGGCTGCGGATAAGCCGCGCCGACGGCCGGATAGCCGCCGAGATCATCGCGCGCGGTTGCGGCAACCGGCACCGCGTAGACCAGCGCTGCGGTGCTCGCGGGTAGCAGCAGCGTGCAGGCGATCTGCAACGCAGTGCGACCGAAGAACACCGGCGGCGCCTCGGTGAAGTAGTGCACCGGGTGGTCGTGGCTTACCGGCACGGTGGCGAAATCGATTGTGCCATAACGCAGGTGCACCAGCAGCGCGCCCACTCCGACAGCGGCCCCCGCGGCGATCACCACACCGGCGCAAAGGCCGGTCACCATCCCCGGTCCGCGGTGTGCCCGCCACTGCCATGCCAGCACTGCCGCCACCGCGGCGACGACGTTCAGCAGCCCGAGCATCAGGAACGCCGCGACGAAGAAATGGTCGGATTCATTGCCCAGATAGTCGTGCAACCGGTCGCCGCCGTGGGTCAGCACCACCACGCCGTGGATCGGCGGGGCGATCCACGCCCACAGCCCGCCGACGAGCACACCCGCGATCAGCAGCCCGGCCGCGATCGCGAAAACCGCCCGCCGTCGCGAAATGCGTGGCGCGCCGGGCTCCGGCTCGGTCATCGGCGCGCCTCCAGGTCACCCGAGTCCACGAGCCCGTGCCGCGAGCATTTGGCCCACCAGCCGTCGGGCCGGACCTGCACCACCATCCGGCGGCCGCATTCGGCGCAAAACCGGGGCGGCTCCAGACCGAGCTGGGCCGCCGTCGGGACGGTGCTGCCGGCCGTGTCGTCGACACGGGCGCCGGTGTAGACGTTGTAAGCGCCCGCCCCGATCGGCGCGGGCAGATCGCGAACCATCAAGTTCCAGTTCTACAGGCTGGCGTTGAGCGCCTTGATGGGCATCTGCAAATCGTCCAGCAGCTTGAGGTCGGCCTCGGCGGGCCGACCCAGGGTGGTCAGATAGTTGCCGACGATCACGGCGTTGATGCCACCCAGAATGCCTTGCTTGGCGCCCAGGTCGCCGAGCGTGATCTCGCGACCGCCGGCGAAGCGCAGCATGGTGCGCGGGAGGGCCAGCCGGAACGCGGCCACCGCCTTGAGCGCTTCGCTCGCCGGCAGCACCTCGAGGTCGCCGAACGGCGTGCCGGGACGGGGGTTGAGGAAGTTCAGCGGCACTTCATCGGGGTCCAGCTCGGCCAGGTTGGCGGCGAACTCGGCACGCTGCTCCACCGTCTCGCCCATGCCGAGAATGCCGCCGCAGCACACCTCCATGCCGGCGTTACGCACCATCGACAGCGTCTGCCAGCGCTCCTCCCAGGTATGCGTCGTCACGACGTCGGGGAAGAAGGAGCGGGCGGTCTCCAGGTTGTGGTTGTAGCGGTGCACACCCATCGCCGACAGCCGGTCCACCTGCTCGGCCGTCAGCATCCCCAGCGAGCAGGCGATCTGGATGTCGACGGCATCGCGGATCGCCTCGATGCCGGCCGCGACCTGAGCCAGTAACCGCTCATCGGGTCCGCGTACCGCGGCCACGATGCAAAACTCGGTGGCACCGGTCTTCGCGGTCTGCTTGGCCGCCTCCACCAAGCTGGGAATGTCGAGCCAAGCGCTGCGCACCGGCGACGCGAACAGCCCCGACTGAGAGCAGAAGTGGCAATCCTCCGGGCAGCCACCGGTTTTCAGGCTGATGATGCCTTCGACCTCGACCTCGGGTCCGCACCAGGCCATCCGCACCTCGTGGGCCAGGGCCAAGAGTTCCTCGAGCCGGTCGTCGGGCAGCTGCAGCACCCGCAGCACCTGCTCCTGGCCCAGCCCCTCACCGCGCTCGAGCACCTGCTGACGGGCCACGGTCAGGATGTCGGTGCTGTCGGTGCCGGGGTGTGGGCGAGTCGCCGCCTGAGTCACCAGCTACTCCTTATGTCTGTTGAACCACGGCCGCGTGGTGTCAGAGCACGCGGGATAAGACGCCCCCGGCTCACCGCAGCCTGCGTTGAACGTGCCAAGGCTAGGCTAGCGGTGTGCACCTGCACAAACGTGATGTGGTTGCAGCGGCCGCCGCGGGGTACGCCAGGAGTGCGGGAAGTAGATGCCCCGGGAAGTGAACGCAATTGACTGATCCGCACGTCCATTACCTGGCCCACCACTGGATCCTGTTGGCCGGACCGGCGTTCATGCCCGCGGTGATCGTCGTCGGGGTTGTGTTGTACATCGCGATCCGCGACAGACGCCGCGCCGGCGACGACGCAGAGCGAAGCGATGCGAAGGAGCGGCGCATGACCCCTGCCGGCGACGACGCAGAGCCAAGCGATGCGAAGAAGCGGCGCCTAAAGCTGGTCGGCGACGACGCAGAGAGAAGCGACCACCCCAAAACGCCCGAAGTTTAAACGGACGTCGACCTGGCAACCTACCGTGAAGTAAGTTAGCGGCCTGCGGGTTCCGCGGCCGGTCACAGGGCGGTCGGGAGGTATTACGTGGAACTCACAATTCTTGCCGAGCCGCCGGCGCGCGGCGCCGGCCTCAACCAGGTCATCGGCCTCTCGATCGCGGCCATGATCATCAGCGCCGTCATGCTGTACGTCGGCTGGGCCCACCGCGCGCACCGGATCACCTGGTTGAACACGGTTGCAGAGCGGCTGGGACACAAGTTCAACCGTCCGCCCTGGGTGGCGCTGACGATCCTGGTGTTCACCACCTCGATCATCTGCGCCCTGTTCGGCTTCATTTGGGATGTCAGCTGGCACATCGGCAACGGTCGCGACCCCGGTCCGCTGGCCAACCCGGCCCACTACTTCATCATCATCGGCCTGTTCGGCATCTTCGTGGCCGGGATGTTGGCGGTGGTGATCCCGTTCGACAAGCCGGGCCCGGCAGCGGTACGCATTACCCGCAACTGGTACGCCCCCGTCGGCGGAATCTTGATGGCTGGCTGCTTCGGCTGCTTCCCGCGGGCCATCAACTCACCGGCCAGCTCACCATGATGCTGGTCATGGTGAGCTACACGTTCACCGGTTTGTACTTACTGTTCAGCGCGTAGCGGCCGCCACGTCGGCGGTGGCCTGCACCAATGCCTCACGCCGAGCCTCGGCGCTGGAACGAAGGCGGCCCGTCGTCGTCGGCCGTCAACTAGACTCGCTCAGTCACCTCTTAGCCGAGGAGTCTCTATGCTGGGCCGTTCGATGCTTCGCGTCTGCCTCGCCACCGGTGTTGCCATCACAGGTGCCAGCTTGATCACCGCGACGCCGGTGACCGCACCCTTAACCGCCAGCCAAGCCCGCGACGTCGCGCTGACCAGCGGTGACACGGCGGATTCCGCACTCGGGGATGGCACCGCGTTCGTCATCGGCGGTAGCGGCCTTCCGACACCGCCGCCAGCCTACGTGGA
Organism: Mycobacterium sp.; assembly: GCF_035314665.1. GTDB lineage: Bacteria > Actinomycetota > Actinomycetes > Mycobacteriales > Mycobacteriaceae > Mycobacterium. Next base: position 25,704 of record NZ_DATFZD010000269.1, read on the forward strand.
TGCCGTCAACCAGCTATACCTAGAGCCGCGCGGATTCACCGGCACCCCGCAGGCGCTGGATACTCCCGAGGGGTTGTATCCGGGCACGGGGGTGCACAGCCTGCCGTACGACACGTCAGCTGCGGAGGGGCAACAGATTCTGGACGCTGCAATCTTGCACGAGATCGCTACCGGAGAGGCAGACGCCGCCAACCCTGTGGTCGTGTTCGGCTTCTCGCAGAGCTCCATAATCGCCTCGACAACCATGACCGAACTGACGAACCAGGGTGTGCCCCGTGACGATGTGCACTTCGTGCTCGTTGGTGATGTAAGCAACCCCGACGGGGGCGTCATGGAACGCTTCGATTTCCCTGCCGGTACCGACCCGAGCTTCCCGAGCCTGGGCTTCACATTGACCGGCGCGACGCCCGACGACCTCTACCCGACCGACATTTACACGCAGGAATACGACGGCTTCGCCGACTTCCCGAAATATCCGCTCAACCTCGTCTCCGACCTCAACGCCGCGCTGGGAATCCTTTATGACCACGGTGCGTATCTGGGCGACACTGCCGCACAGATCGATTCGGCCATCCAGTTGCCGACATCGGCGGCCGACACCTTGACCAACTACTACATCATCCCCGACGACAGCCTGCCACTGTTGGACCCGCTGCGGCTGCTCCCGGTAATCGGACAGCCGCTCTACGACCTGCTCGAACCCGACACGCGCGTCCTGGTGAACCTGGGCTACGGCAGCATCACCGACGGCTGGGATCAGGGAGATGCCGACGTCCCTACCACGTTCGAGCTGTTTCCGACGAACCTCGACTGGTCCGCTGTCTCCACCGCATTGAGCAACGGCCTACAGCAAGGAATCAGCACAGCCATTCAGGATCTGGAAAATCCGAGCACTTACCAAATAACGCCGCTGGCAGATAACCTGTCGCTGTCGACGCTGTTGATGTCCGCGGTCAACACCGGCTTGACCGACACCCTGCACCCGTCGCTGGAGCAGGGTTTCCAAATTTTGAAAGAGGGGCTAGGCGAGGCAGCAAACTACCCGATTTCGGACGCGACGTTGCTGTCGTCGCCGACCGATATTCTCAACGATCTGATCGGCACCGTCGCAGCCGACTATGGGACTTTGGTGCCGATTGCAGACACCGTCGATGCGCTCCTCACCAGCTTGCCCGCATACGACGCGACCATGTTCTTGGACCAGCTGGAGGCCGGCAACCTGATCAACGCGATCGCTGACCCAATCGCCGCCGACGTGGTCATGGTTCCGTTCATCATCTTGTTCGGCGCCGCCGCACCCGTCGCCGAGGCGACTGCAGGAACCTTTGTCAACTTGGTGGACGTGATCCCGTAGTCCGGCGTCACTCCACGCTTATTCGACAACGCCGTCGTGCAGCTCGGCGAACAGTTCGGTGTTGCGGCTGTAATCGACGAGCACGTCGATGATGGTGATCCCGGGTTCGTTCAGAGATTGCTTGAGCGCGGCCTCGAACTCGGTGATGCCGCTGACCCGAATGCCTTTGGCGCCGAACGCCGCAGCGTAGTGCGTGACGTCGTAGTCGCCCAGTTGCACCCCCGACGTGCGCCCGTACTTGAGCTGCTCCTGAAACGCGACCATGTCGTAGGTGTTGTCGCGCATGATCACGTGAGTGAAGCTGAGCCCTAGCCGGGTCGCGGTCTCCAATTCTTGTGCGCTGAACAGGAATCCACCGTCGCCGGATACCGACACCACCTGGGTGCCCGGCCGGACCATCGCGGCGGCCATCGCCCACGGCAACGCGACGCCGAGGGTCTGTTGGCCGTCGGAGAACAGCAGCCGGCGAGGCCGATAGACGCGGAAGTGCCGGGCCATGTAGATGTAGTGCGATCCGATGTCGCAGGCGACGGTGGCGTCGTCGTCGATCAGGTCCCGGATCTTGAGGACCACCGCCGCCGGGTTGGCACCGATGCCGGTGTTGGGATGAGCCCGTGCTTCGTCGTTGATCTGCAGCAGTGCTGTCCGCTGCTCGGCTATCGCGCTGCTGGCCTCCGCGGACAGCCGCAGCCCCGACAGCGGCGGGATCAATTCGGCGAGTGTCGCGGCGATGTCGCCGCGCAATTCCAGCGTCGGCTGGTAGTGGTTGTCGATGTCGGCCGAAACCTCGTCGATGTGGATCAGCGTGCGGGTTGCATACGAGTTCCAAAACCGCGGATCGTATTCGACGGGGTCGTAGCCGACCGTCACCAATAAGTCGGCGTGGTTGATCAAAATGTCGCCGGGCTGATTGCGGAACAGCCCGACGCGCCCGACGAAGTGATCCTCGAGTTCTCGGGACACCACACCGGCGGCCTGAAATGTCTCTACGACCGGCAGGTCGGTAACCGCGAGCAACTCACGCAGCGCCGCACACGGTTCCGGATCGCCGACGCGAACACCGACAAATAGGACCGGGCGCTTTGCCTCCCGAATCAGGCTGGCGGCCTGGGCAATTCGGTCTGCAGGCGCCGCGCCCAGCGTCGGCACCGGCGATGGCTTCACGATCGCTGCCGATGTGCCAGCCGTCGACACATCGGCTGGGAGCACGACCGCGGCGGCACCTCGCGGCGGCGCGAGCGCGGCGCGGATGGCGTTGGCGACCGCTTCCGGCACGTTATCGGGGTCGTTGACCTCTCCGGTGTATTTCGTGAAGGGCTTAAGCGCCGCAACGGCGTCCATCGACTGATGGGTGCGCTTCAGCCGGTCGGCGCGGGCGACGGCCCCGCAGATCGCGACCATGGGGTCCTGCTCGGTGGTAGCGGTGACCAGGCCGGTGGCCAAGTTGGTGGTGCCCGGCCCCGATGTCACCAGCGCGACACCGGGTGTGCCGGTGAGCCGGCCGACCGCGGCGGCCATGAACGCGGCGTTCTGCTCGTGGCGGCAAACGATCAATTCCGGCCCGCCGTCGACCAGAGCGTCGAAGACCGAGTCAATCTTCGCGCCCGGCACGCCGAAGATGTAACGGATGCCGTACGCGGACAGCGTCTCGAGAACACGCTGGGCGGATCGCACGTCGCTATCGCTCACGTCATTCTCCCTCGGTACGGCGGATTTGGCTGTCGAGGTCTGGTTTGTGCAATTCGGCGGCAAGGAATTCCGGTGTGCGCGGCAGACTTAGGTGAAGATCGGAACGCAGACCGATCTCGACGGTGCCCCGGGTCAGCCGGTAGTCGAGGGCGTGTCCGCCGTGGTGACGCTCGGCGTCGACGAAGTGGGAATGGTAGCCGGCCACCGAAATACCTTGTTCGTACTCGGGCATCCGGAATCCGGCCAGCGTGCCGGTCACGTCGGTGAAGCTCAGTTCCTGCTGCTCTTGGGTGGCCTCGGTGAACGGTGGGTAGGGCCGGTGTTGCTCGGTTACGGTGCGGGTACTAATCACGCTGAAATCGCCGGTGACGCGGACCGCGACGATGAGGTTGGTACTGGGCAGCGACTCGTCGATGCGCGCTTTGAGTTCGGCGCGGTTGACCGGCGCGGTCACGTCGAATGAGCGGTCGGCGGCGAACCAGGTGACAACGGCGAACGGGGTACGTTGGTCCGGATCGGCGACCCGCGCACTGCCGTCGCCGCGCAATTGATAGCAGGCGCCGTTGAGCACCAACATTTCGCCGTCCAGGCCATTGAAGGTGCCGAGACCGAAGTCGCCGTGCCGCAACAACTCCCGGATCGTGACGTCGCCGTCGTAGACGCCGTCGAGCAACGCGCCCATCGTCGAGGTCTGGTAGACCTCGCTGCCATGGCGATGCGCGAGCATCGCGTGCGCCCAACCGCGTAGGACGCTCGCCGCAGACTCGGCCGGATCAAAGGCCACGTTAGGTCTCCCCGTCGGCATGGATTGTCGTCGACGCCCTGTGATGCTGTGCACGAGAATCGTTGCGCTGTTTCCCAAAGCCGTCAACCGCTGTCGCGTGGCTTCGCGGCAGCCCGACCACCCGCTCATGCTGATCCGGATCGCGCGGCTCCGACGCCGAAGCCTACGCGTTGGCAGATTCTCGGCCTGAGCTGCGGAATATCTGACAGCATGGAGCGGCGAATGCGACCGGTGAGGTGCTCATTTTCCTTAACCCGGACGCGTCGTTTGGCCGCGATAGTGTGCGGATTTTGGCGGACACGGTTTTGCACAGGGGCGCTTTGGTCGGACCTCGGATCCTGGATTCCGCAGGTAATGACGCGACTAGGGCACGATATTGGTCGCGTGTGCGGTCGGATCTTGCGGAAGTCTTCTTTCCAACTAAATCGGTTAGGCGCGATATTCCGGCGGACCAAGAGGTCTATCGATCTGGAGGTCAGGTCCCGTACGTACAAGGATCCTGCATCGCGATAAGCGCAGAGCACTTTTGGCGGGTCGGCGGCTTTGACGAGCGCTACTTTCTTTACCACCAAGAAGAGTCGCTTGCACGAAGTCTCGAAATGGTCGGTTTACACGTGATTCTTGAACCGCGGGCTGTGGTCACCCACATCGGCGGAACTTCGACGCTCCTGGCGCAGGCTAACACCTGAAAAAACGGGCATATCGCACCAGGGCTGACAGAGCGCGTGGTCTGTTTTCTTTCCGAGTCTTCGGGCCGCGGTGATCCTTAACATGGACCAAACCAGAGATTGGCTTGCATGGTCTATAATAGACTATTAGTATGTACCTGGTGCTACAGTTACATCTCAGGTATGTTTTGGTTCGCACTCGGCGTCACCGTCACCGTGGTGCGGTAACCGCGGTGTGCTGGGCCTGCTTCAGCTAGGAAGAGCACTTTGTTATTCGTGACCACACAACCAGAAATGCCGGCGTTCGCCGAGACCTGGATCGCGGTGGCTCTGCAGTGGTCGCCAGGAGTACGGCGTGCTGGCACGCCCGCCAGCCACCGCATGCCCGGGCGGTCGTGTGAAAGGTAGGGGTCGCGCGGTCTTCGAGCCGCTTGTCCGAGCTGGCGATTCGCGCCCAGCGGCCAAACCGCACGCGGTCAACTCGCGAACCGCATCCGGCCCGCTCCCCCTTTCGGCTTCGCAGACTCAACTGTGGTACCTGAGCCAGCTCGCACCGGACTCGCGGGCGTACAACGAGCTGCTCGTGATCCATAAGAGGGGTGCACTCAATGTGGACGCGTTACGGCGGGCGCTCAACGAGGTGGTGAGAAGGCACGAGGCGTTGCGAACCACCTTTGTGACTGTCGACGGCGTGACGCAGCAAGTCGTACGGGAGCCAACGGAAATCGATCTGCCCGTTACCGATTTGTCAGAGCTAGGTCCCGAGGGCGCGGTTCACCGGGCCACCGAGATCGCCACCGCCGACGCGCTGCGTCCCTATGACCTTGCCGACGGGCCATTGATTCGTCCGCGGCTCATCCGCGTCACCGAGCACGACCACCGGCTCTACCTGGCCCTACACCAGCTGGTTTTTGACGGGATAACGCTGCGCCGCGTGGTATTCCCAGAGCTGACGGCGTTGTACCGCAGCTACGCCATGGGCGTGCCGTCGTCGCTGCCCGAGCCGCAGGCGCAGTACGCCGACTACGCGACCTGGGAGCTCGATTGGGTCTGCGGACCGGAGATAGCCAGCCGAATTGCTAACTGGCGCAGGCGGCTTGCCGGCGTCACGGACACCCAGGTGCCGCTCGATCATCCGCGACCGCAGCGTCAGACCTTGGCCGGCGGGACGATCCCGCTGACGATTGACCACACCACCGTTGAAGGGCTGCGCCGTGCGGCTCGGATCGCGGGCGGCACCCTTTTCCACGCGCTGGCCGCCGCATACGCGTGGTGGCTACATCTCTACGCCGACTCCACCGAGGTCGTCTTCGGCAGCCAGCACGACCTGCGCCCCCGCAACGACCTGCTGGCGGTGGCCGGCTCCTGTGTCACCCCGGTGGTCCTACGATGTGACGTGTCCGGCGAGGAGCCCTTCACCGCACTGATAGGCCGAATCCGTAGCGTGGTCACCGAAGCGCTCAGCGATGTGGTGCCGTTCAATACTCTGGTGGCCGGCCTCGGCCTTCCGCGAGACCCGCGCAACAATCCGGTTTTTCAAACGGCGTTGCTATTTGAGCCGCCGCCGACCCCGGCTGATGACTGGTCACTGCAGATGATGGAACCCGATCTTCGTGACGCCGTGGGATGGGCGAAGTTCGACATCAGCATCGAGCTGGACGAGCGGCCCGAGGGACACGTCGCCGGAGGGTTCGTCTTCAGCACGGATTTGTTCGACCGTGAGACGGCACGCGAGATGGCATCGCACTGGCGCCGCCTGCTCGATGTTGTCGCGGCGGCGCCTGGAATCCCGATGGCCGAACATGATCTGGTCACCCCGGATGAGCGCCGGCGTCAGCTCAGCGGGAATCTGACCACCCCACACGGCATTTCGCCGAAATGCGTGCACGAGATCATCAGCTCGCAGGTCGAACGTACGCCCCACGCGGTAGCGGTACAGGTCGGCAACGCGACGCTGACCTATCGGCAACTGGACGACCGCGCGGAGGCCATCGCATCGCGGTTGGTGCAGGCGGGTGCCGGTCCTGGCACGGTGGTGGCCGTGCTCTTGGACCGCACGCCCGACCTGGTGGCGGCCCTTGTGGGAATTCTCAAATCCGGCGCGGCTTTTCTGCCGCTGGATCCCTCGCAGCCGGCCGCCCGGAACACCTTCTTCATCAACGACGCCGCCGCGAACGTCGTTCTGATCGATTGTCACCTGCCGACCGGTGGGGACGCGGTCACGGCGACCGTCGTCAATCTCGGCGATCTGGAGCCGTCCGCACCTTGCCACGGCTCCCGGTCAAGCACCGTGTCGTCTACTGACCTGGCCTACGTGATCTACACGTCCGGCTCGACCGGTCGCCCAAAGGGGGTGACCATCGAGCATCGCGGCCTCGCGAACTTGATGCGCACCATGTTTCGCGAGATGAGCATCGCTGCGTCCGACACCGTGCTGTCGGTGGCCTCCATCAGCTTCGACCTCGCCCTCGCCGACATCTTCTGCGCGCTGGCGTGCGGAGCGCGCCTGGTGCTCGCCACCTCCGCACAGGCGACGAACCCCGCTGAGCTAAGCCCGCTGATCGCCCACAGCCGCGCAACCTACATGATGGCGACACCAACCACTTGGAAGGCGCTTCTCGCCGCTGGCTGGTGCGGCGACCGTCGTCTCACGGTGGTGTCGGTCGGCGAAACACTCACCGACGAGCTGGCCAAAGCGCTGCTGCAGCGATGCGGTGCGGTCTGGAACGGCTATGGCCCCACCGAGGCCACGGCTGGCACCAACTTCGCGCGGGTGGCCGAGGGAGACACCATCACCGTTGGCAGGGCCCTGCCGAACGTGCGGGTGTACATTACCGACCCCCGCGGGCGACTCCAACCCATAGGCGTTCCCGGAGAGATCGCCATCGGCGGTGTGGGAGTGGCTCGTGGCTACCTCAATCGCCCTGACGAGGAAGCGCGCCGGTTTGGAAACGATCCATTCCATGTCGGCGGGCGGATCTACCGAACGGGCGATCGTGGCAGGTTCTTGCCCGACGGCCGCATCCAATACCTGGGCCGCAGTGACGACCAGCTCAAGATCCGCGGCTTTCGCATAGAGCCGGGCGAGATCGAATCCACCCTGTGCGAGCACCCAGACGTGGGATGCTGCGCAGTGGTCGCCCGCCAGGCGCCCAACGGCGATCAGCAGTTGGTCGCGTACGTCGTCGGCGAGACGGGGTGCCCGAGCGACGCCGAGGCACGCGATTGGCTACGTCGCCGCCTGCCGGAATATATGGTTCCTAGCGCATTCATGCGTCTGAGCGCGCTCCCGATGACCGCTAGTGGGAAGCTGGACAAGGCCGCACTGCCCGCACCGGCGTCGCGGGGAACGGTCCGCAACAGCGCCCAGCCGCCACGCAACGACACGGAAATGCGCGTCGCGGCGCTGTGGGCTGATCTGCTAGCCATGCCCGTGACCGACGTCAACTCCGACTTCTTTGATATCGGCGGACATTCGCTGCTGGCGGCCCGGCTGATCTCTGAAATTCAGCGGGCATTCGTTGTGCCGCTATCGCTTTCGACGTTCCTCGACAGCGGCAGGACTATTGCAGAACTCGCCGCGTTACTCGATGCCCGAAGCCCCAGTCGGACCGGCGACGTCACGTCCGGCCCACCGCTGCATTTCATCTTCCCCAACCTTAATTCGGCGATGAGCTTGAGACACTTTACGGCGCGGTGGGGTGCGGCGCAGTCGGTACACACGCTGATCCCCGATCAGCCAGGCGGGCGGTTCGACCGATCGGTGACCATCGAAGAGCATGCCAGCCAAGCTCTTTCGACGATCCGCAGCCGGCAGCCGGATGGTCCGCTTGCGCTGGCCGGCTACTCGATCGGGGGGCTGTTGGCTTACGAAGTTGCACGTCAGGCTGTCGATGCAGGGCAGCAAGTCGACTGGATGGGCATTCTCGATGCTGCGGCACCATCGATGGCGCAACCGCTGCCCGCGCAGTGCACGCTGCGATGGCGGCTTCGCCGGTTATGCCAACAGCCCGCGCGTGAGCAGTGGGCCAAGTACACTGAAGTCGCGCTCCGGCTGCTTCGGAGTGGTGCGCTGCGGCCGCCACAGTACTTCGACTTCCGCGGCGTTGCAGAGATCGCACGCCGCTATCACGAGCCCGGACACGAGGTGCCGATGCAGCTGTTCGTGGCCGAGGGTACCGCGACCGATGTGGAGGCAGATCTATTGGGTTGGGACGAATTCCACAAAGGACCGTTGACGGTGCACCGTCTTGCCGCTGACCACTACAGCATGCTTGATCCGCCCGTGGTCGAGCGCGTCGCGCGGATCATGCTCGAGTCGCTTCGTGAAGCGGCCGGTGAACCCACGACGTACACACCCGGGAAACCGCGGGCCCCAATCACTGCGATCAAAGCTCGCGGCGCGAGTTCACTGCCAGCGTCGCGATAGTCAATCCCACGGCGATGGCGGCGAGAATCCAGCGTCTAGCCAGGTTCAACAAACCACCGATAGTGGTCCGCAAAGCATCGGGTATGGCGAAAGGGCCGCCGTCAACGCCACGACGTGATTGGTGATCGGCATGTACCGTGACGCCAGGGCAAGGCCAGCAACGGCGAATGCCACCAGCCCATCGACCGTTTTGCTTCTCGGCCCGGTTGGAACAGGCTGCCGCAACCCGGATTCATGCTGGTGCCTTGCCAATTCGATGACCCACTTCGGTGAGCACATCCACAAGGCCGTCCACTGTGCGATCGACGCTGAAGTGATCGGCGTAGTGACGCGACGCCGCTCCCCCACGCAGGGTCGCGGTGAGCGGATCTGCCAGATCATCGAACGCGGCAGCCAGCCCGGCGACGTGATCGATCCCGACCGGTGGAAAGCCCGGGGGCTGGTACTCAGCCAGGCCACCGGAGGGGGAAGCGATTGGCATGACCCCCAGCTGCATCGAGAGCACCTGAACTCCGCTTTGCGAAGCACTGCGGTAGTGGGTGACCGAGCCTTTGGCG
>NZ_DATFZD010000270.1:0-2544 GCF_035314665.1 Mycobacterium sp.
CGGAGGCCTCGCAGAAGGCCAGCCCGAAGCGGATGCCCGGAACCGCGCCGACCAGCGCCTCGTGCAGATCTTCCACGGTCTTGATGAAATGCGACTGGCCGAAGATGAAGTTGACGGCGTCCGGCTTGACGATGGGCACCATGGTGAGTTCCATGGCTGCGCTCCTGTAGGGTGAGCTACGCAATCCATGGTAGGCGGCGGGAACGTGATTGCAAGCCGCCGCAGGCCCCGATTTCGCCCCTTACTGCACTGCCACCCAGCGGGCGGAACTAGTTGGCCGGATCCTGCACCCCGTAGAGCATCTGCTCCTTGGAAGTGGCCGGAGAAACTACTCCGCCCCGCGCTCGGGATTTTCTCGATGAAGACCCACCCGTCTTCGCTGATTTCGACGATTGGATTGCCGACATCGTGCAGGCTAGTACAGTTGCGAATCGGCTGACGCGTCGCGCCAGTGGTGCGCGGCGAGTTGAAGCGACCGTAACAGGAGAAATTGCTCCGGTACGGCGGCCCGAGCTACTTCGCGCTCCCTACGGTCGGCGCGGACGTCCTCCATCAGGCACCGACCGTGATTAGGGCCTGTTTACACGCACATATTCCGGCCGGCGATCCATGCACCAAATTGCCTGTACGCGGGTCGGTTATCGACTTGCCCGGTATGAATGGGCTAACGTCTATTCACTGATCGAAACTCCACAACATCGAGGGATGAGATGTCGGCGTTCAGAATAGCTCTGGCTGCTTCTTGTCTCCTGGTAACGTCGACGGTCAGTCGGGCGCAACAGACAGAGCCCGCAACCGGAACCTTCCAGAAACAGACGACGTTCGGCGTGTGGAGCAAGAACATTTTCGCCGACGCGGTTACAGTCACTGGCCCTGCCAAGACCATCTACCTCGCCGGCATGGGCGCCGAGGACGTGAACACCGGAGCCATCCTGTATCAGGGCAACTTCCTGGAGCAGTGCCGATATGCGTACGCCAAGATCAAGAAGATCCTGGCAGCGCAAGGTGCGACGATGGCGGATGTAGTTAAGATCACAACCTATGTTACGGACATGAGGTATAGTCAGGACTACGTCAAGTGCTTTGCCGAGGCGATGAGTGGCGCTGCTTTGCCCGCGCATACCTTGGTGAATATCAGCCAACTTGCCTGGCCGGGCATGATGATCGAAGTGGACGCGACGGCCGTCATCGCCGCCAAGTAACGAACGTCCTGACTCGTCTCCGATGGCTTGTCAGCGCATGGCTTTACAGACCAGCGAAGGGCAAGGCCCTCAAGTGGTCCGGTTTCGGCCCGTGTGCGCCCGTGCCGGTCGTTGCAGTCCAATGCGGCTGTTCTTGAAAGCGGACATCATCCGGGGATGTCCTCTCGAGTGCCACAGATGGGGAACCGACCTACGGCTCGCGGACGACTTCGCGCACGAAGCTCATCGCGCGAGTGGAGAGTCGAGCGCCATGGCCGGCGCAACCGGCCAAGCAGGAAGCTAGCCGGGCATCATGCCTTCAGTTGATCGCCGATCGGCAGGCTGCGGATGCGCTTGCCGGTCGCTGCGAAGATCGCGTTGCACAGCGCCGGCGCGAACGGCGGCAGCCCCGGCTCGCCGACACCGCTCGCGTGCACCGCGAACGGATGCGGCACGATGTAGGTGTTCGTGACCGTCGGCGCGTCGTTGATCCGCACGACCCGGAAGTCGTTGTAGTTGCTCTGCTGCGCGCGGCCGTTCTTGAAGGTGACCGCGCCGTATTTGGCGATGCTCAGCCCCATGACCGCCACGCCCTCGATCTGCGAGGTGATTCGTTCGGGGTTCACGTGGAAGCCGCAGTCGATCGCCGTGTCGACGCGCGGCACCGACACCTCGCCCTTGTCGTCCACGGCGACCTCCACCACCGTGGCGACGTAGGTGACGAAGCTGCGATGCGCGGCAATGCCCAGGCCGTGACCCTTCGGCAGCGTCCGCCCCCAGCCGACCTTTTCCGCCGCCAACTCGGCGACGTGGCGCAGCCGGCCAGCGTCGATCGGATAGCTGTCGAACGGCTCGCCGTAGTCCCACCACATGTCCTTGGCCATCTGCGGGCGCGGATCGACGATGCGCGGCGGACCGATCAGCTCGAGCAGCATGTCCTTGGGGTCGCGGCCGGTGGCGTGCGCCAGTTCGGCCACCATGCTCTGCACGGCGAACCCGTGCGGGACGTTATAGACCGAGCGGAACCAGCCGATTCGCGTGTGCGCCACCGCCGCCCCCGTCTCGCAACGGATATTCGGGACGTCGAACGGCACGTCCGCCAGCCCCACGCGTTGGTGCATGGATACTCGAGGAAATCAATTATATCAATGTGTTAGCGCACTCGCCATGTTTCTATAAAAGTAGCGTTATCAATCACTTACGATATCCATGCACCAACGCGAGCTGGAGTGGCTGGTCAACGCCCTCTGGCTCACTGAATCCGTTCCGGTCCATCATCGCGCGGGCTGACGACAGCCATCACGGTGTCTTTCGGTGCCCCAGCACTGATGTCTCCCAGATCGACGCAGCGGTCCGATACCGC
>NZ_DATFZD010000271.1:0-2980 GCF_035314665.1 Mycobacterium sp.
CGATCAAGGGTTAGCACTGTCGACGCGAGTGCGAAAGGCGGAGCGCGATGACTATGGACACACCCGATGAAATCTTGCGCAGGATCCGCATTGCCGAATTCCCCCACAACATGCCGGTTAGCAGAGCCCTCGTTCAGTGGATCGGGGAACAGCGTCCGAGTGAAGACATCTCAAGCGCACCCGGTTTAGTGGCTCGCCTGGCCGTAGCGATCATAGAGCTTGAGCAACGGCTGGCCCGGCTAGAGACACACTGAATATCCCATACGACGTTTATCGGCTCTTCGTAATTCAGAGTGCGTTGACGAGTGCGTGTAGTGCGCCGCTGTGCAGCAGTGAGCGCCAGCGGTAGTGGGTGAGGTTGCGGAAGCCGAGGGCGTTGCGGCGCAGTGCTTCCAGGCGGCCGTTGATGGCTTCGGTGGGGCCGTTGGAGGCGTGGTGGTCGAAGAAGGCCAGGATGTCGTCGCGGCGGCGGGCCAGGGTGCGCCCGAGTTGGGCGATCTCCTCCAGTCCTGCGGGCACGGCTCGGCGGATCGAGTTGATCAGTGTGGTCATCGCCTTTTTGCCGCGCCGGCGATTCGGGTCGGCGTAGGCGGCGATGATCTTCTGATAGATCAACCAGGCGACTTTCACGGCGAGGTGTTCGTCGATATCGAGCACGCCGGTCAGCCGGGTGTACTGGCGGGTGGAGAGCAGCTGGATGCGGGTGCGGGCGATGCGGCGGATGCCGTAGAGCGGATCTCCGGTGTGCCCGCGCCGGCCCAGGGTCTGCTGCTGGATGCGTTGGCGGATCAAGTCGAGCTTGGTCCCGGCCAAGGCCACGACGTGGAACGGGTCCATCACCGTGACCGCATCGGGTAGCACCTCGGCGGCGGCGGTCTTGTAGCCGGCGAACCCGTCCATCGCCACCACCTGCACCTGCGCTGCGAAGTCGGCGGGTTGGGCGGTCAGCCAGTCGGCCAGTGCGGCCGCTGAACGACCGGGTACTAGGTCAAGCAACCGCGCCGGACCGCTGTGATCGTAGGCAGGGGTGAGGTCGATGATCAGCGTGACGAACCCGGCCGCCCCGAGGCGTCGAGGTGCCCAGCGGTGCTCGTCGACGCCGATCACCTTCACCCCGGCCAGCCGATCCGGGCCGGCTGCGCTCACCAACTGGGCGGTGGCCTGCATGGCGATCGTATTCACGGTGTGCCACGACACCCCCAGCTCGGCGGCGATCGCCGAGACAGTGGTGCGGTCGATCATCAGCCGCCGCAACACATACCGCGCACACCGCCGTGTCGTAGCTGATCGTGGCGCCGCCAACTTACCGAGATCCTGATTGAACACCATCCTCCCGCACTCTGCGCTAGTGCATCGGTAGCGTGGCACGGCGACCCGCAAGACCAGTGGATACCCGGCGACCGGCAGGTCGGTCAGCGGCCGGGTGATGGTGTCGCGGTAGCGGCCCTCACGCCCGCAGTCCGGGCAGTGTGGATCCCGAGTCACCGGCGAGCAGAAGATCGTCGTCACCTTCTCATCGACGGCGGCGTCGGTGATCGTCACGCCCAACTCGATGGTGCGCATGATCGTGTCGGCAACAACAGACGGCGGGCAGGCGGTAGCCTCAGGCAAGGGTCACCTCGGTGGTGTTGGTGAAGCGGCGTGTAGGAACCTGAATCGTCACCCACCGAGGCCCCACCTCAGCTCAACGACACGAACCCCCACCGCGGATATCCGCCAACCACCGCTGCACGCTCATTTGCGAAGAGCCGTTTTAGCGCTCCGCGGAACGGGTGGGTAGCCGAAAACGTGGGTGTCGTCGCCCCAATCCGGTTGCCGGAATGCGACGCCGTCCAGCGGGGGAGTCCACGCGACCCGATGATTGGCTCGACCGTGATTACGGCGACGTCGAATTTATCGTGAGGCTGCTTATCGACCACGCGAACGTGTGATCCCACTCGGAGTCCGGGATTACCCGGCTGTGACATCGTCGGTTGCGGAAGACGGTTATCGACCGTCATGTCGAGCACTACATGCGCGTTCGTGAGAATGTGGAATTGGTCGAGAACGACACCGCTCCCAATATCGGCGTCGCCCTTCTCGTTTACGCTGGGAATGGGTATCGTGACCGAGCCGTAGGCCGGGATGATTAGCTCGGCGCCCAGGACTTCCGATAGCCAGAGGAATTGTGGAAGTTGCGGATCGCCAGAGTGAGGTGATCGAATGCGGACACGGTGCCGCCGTGTTCGGCCTCAAGTAGGGCCAGAAACTCCGCCAGGGCTGGCGGCCGAAGCGCTCGTTGATCAACCGGGCGTGCCCGACCCCGGTAACCGCGCCGAGCCGCACCACCATTTCCTGGTTGACGATGAGCACCGGCATCAGCAGCAGCAGCACCCACAGCAGGGAGTAGCCATTGTTCTGGCCGGCCTGGGCGTAGGTGGCCACCCCACCGGCGTCGTTATCGCCGACCATCACGATCATGCCGGGACCGACGATGGCCAGCAGGGTCAGCAGCCGAACCTTGAGCGTGCGGGGACGGTCGGTCTCGCCGACGCTGATGCGCCCGAACGCGCCCTCAATATCACCCAGGTGCGCGGTGTCGAGCACCGCGGTGCGCCGCGCTACGGCCGCCTCGACGCTGCCAGCCGATGCCCCGGGGCGGCTGGTGTTGTCATCGCCCGAGGTCACGACGCCTCCCCTCCCGGCAGGGGCGCGTTGCGGTCATCACGGGGTTGGGTGATTTCGCGGGCCGCTGTTTCTGATGTGCTCACTTGTCCCCCTCACCCTGAGATTGACCTGCGAGCAGTTCTGCACCACGCTCTCTGTCGCGATGCCGTGTGGTGTTCCAGGACTAGGTTCGGCTATGCATCAGCCTCGTGGCTCTACCGGCTCAGCCGCCAGATCGTACTCCGCGACCATCGCGAGTTGCCACAACCAACAGGTAAATAGCCTGCGGCCCGCCAAAGGAACTGCGGCACCATGGGCACACGTCGCCGGCGCC
>NZ_DATFZD010000272.1:0-43936 GCF_035314665.1 Mycobacterium sp.
CCTCGTTCTATCGAAGAGCTCAAGGCTCGGGAACAACCATCGGGAAGTCAACCCCGCGGCGGGCTCGGGCAACGGCATCCCACCACCCACACAGGTGATCTGCCGCCAGGCGCGCCGCTCTCTCAAAAGGCGTCGAACGCCGGGAGACACCAGGCATCACCCTGGCGGCAGACCGCCAGGAACAGACCCGGTCAACACGACCAGTAACCCATTCCTACTAACCGATTAGGAGACCCGCATGGCGATCGACCCGAAGGCCGTCGGCGCAACGACCGACCCGATGTTGTTCGAATGGACCGACCGGGACACCCTGCTGTACGCGCTCGGTGTCGGCGCCGGAATCGAGGACTTGTCGTTCACCACGGAGAACAGCCACGGCATCGACCAGCAGGTGCTGCCCACCTACGCGGTGATCTGCTGCCCGGCGTTTGGCGCGGCCGGACAGGTCGGATCCTTCAACTGGGCCATGCTTTTACACGGTTCGCAGGGCATCCGGTTACACGCGCCGCTGCCGGCCGCGGGCAAGCTGTCAGTGGTCACCGAGGTGGCCGACATCCAGGACAAGGGCGAGGGCAAGAACGCGATCATCATGTTGCGTGGGCGCGGTAGTGACCCGGACACGGGGACGCTGATCGCCGAGACCTTCACGACGTTGGTGATCCGCGGCGAGGGCGGTTTCGGGGGAGAGCCCGGCCAGCGGCCGGCGGCGCCGGAAATCCCCGACCGCGAGCCCGACGCCCGTGTCGCGCTGACCACCCGGGAGGATCAGCCGCTGATCTACCGGCTCTCCGGCGACCGCAATCCACTGCACAGCGACCCGTGGTTCGCCAAGGAACTCGCGGGCTTCCCGAGGCCGATCATGCACGGGCTGTGCACCTACGGCTTCTCCGGCCGAGCGTTGATCGCCGAACTCGGCAACGGCAACGCCAGCGCCATCACGTCAATCGATGCGCGGTTCACCAAGCCGGTCTTTCCGGGCGAGACGCTGACCACCTTGATCTGGCGCACCGAACCCGGCAAGGCGGTATTTCGGACCGAAGCCTCTGCGCCCGACGGCAGCGAGGCACGGCTGGTCCTCGAGGACGGCGCGGTGGAATACACCGAGGTTTAACGGGGCCGCCATGGTGGCAGCCTGCGTCATGGCATTCAAACTCACGTACAACGACGGGCAAGAGACGGATTACGACGACAGCACCAAGTGGGAAGTCGAAAACGGTGTCGTCAAGATGGGCCGCGAGGCCGGGAAGTGGACGGTCTTCATCTCTCCAAGCCACTGGGCGACCCTCGAGCTGACGGCCGGCAAAGATCGAGACAAAGAAGACAAGGACCGCGACAAGGGCAAGCACGAAGCGGACAAGGAAGACGACCAAGGCGACAAAGACGATAAAGGCGAAGAAAAGGACGACTGACCGCGCGCTGTCGATTACCCAGCAGGTAATCGTGAGTACGCCCCCACCGACACTGTTTACGCTGGTAGGGGCATTTTTTGGGGTGAACAGGCGTGCGATTAACCCCGCTCTGCCCACATTTTGCCCACAGATGCCGCGACCGTATCTAAGTCGCTGTCGAACAGATCGGCGTACACGTCGAGCGTCATGGCCGCGCTGGCGTGCCCGAGCATCCGCTGCACCACCTTGGGGTGTGCCCCCGCGTGGATCGCCAGGGACGCCGCCGTGTGGCGCAAGTCGTGGGCCGTGATCCGCGGGAAGGTTGGATCGCTGGCCTGGGAGCGCGCTACTGCGCCGGCCAGCCATGACCCCCCTCCCGGCGGCGCGAGGTAGCCGCCCGCTGCGGTTGACCAGATCAGTTCGTCGCGACCCTTGCCCTTGCCGTGGCAGCTCTCGGCAATCGCGTCGATCACAAACGCCGGTAGCACCACCGTGCGATCCTTACCGCCCTTGAGCGTGCCAACTACGGTCGTCCCGTTGACCTTGACCGCATTGCGGGCCCTGGTCGACCCCTACAGCCTGTCTGGCAACCTGGCGCTGCGCGTGACGCTGGACGAGCGAATTGCGATGATCTGCCGTTATCCGTCTGGTGTCGCTTCGATTACCGGCTTCACGCTGGCGTCTGGTTACGGCAGCTAATGCCGTGGCAGGGAACCAACGTCGTCGACCCGTACCGTCCCCCGGTGCGTTGGTGGGAAGACCTCGGCCTCGGCCTCGACGAGTTCGACGCCGACGACGCGGATAACTAAATAGACCCGGCGGCGCCGGTCGAGGGACGGGAAGTGCCCCGCGGATGCGGATCTCGATTCTCTCCCGCGCCGTCGCTAGGTGGGCCGGCCCCAGTCCTCCATCGGGAGCTGCGGGCCGGTCCACCACCCCAAACACGTTGAAAGGTAAAGCAATTGCCACGGATGAATAGGCGTCGCCGGGTGTCGCGCGGACAGGCCGATATGCAGTCGTTGAGGCAGCGGGTCCAGCAGGTAACCACCGACGATCTGCGGATTGCACCGGACGCCGTTACCGGAGAGAACCCACCCGATGACAGGCGAGCCGAATAGCTTTGGCCTTAAAGGCCCTGGGTGACTTTCAGCCACGCGCCCTCGGCGCTCATCGCTGCACCTCGCCGAGAAGATCTCGGATCTCCTCCAACACCTCACGGATCGCGCCGAGTTCCTGACTGACTTTCCACATGTCCGCCCTCGTTGCGGGTTGCTCCTCTGGTGGTTTGGGGGCGAGCGGTGGCGTCACCGGGGGGATGCTGGGCGGTTCGTAAAATGGAAATTCGCTCACCCGCCCATTAAACGCCGGATCGGCCCGCCACATGGAGAGGTTGTGGCGGGCCGATAACTGTTCAGACGCGGGTTGGGTCTAGCCGGTTCCCGGCGGCGCGTCCCAAGCCCCAGTGTTCGGGTTCCAGTTGAGATTGCAGGCCCTCGGCTGCGCCGCGCAGATCGGCGGAAGGGTGTCCGCAAACCCCCGACCGTCGGCCCTCCGGGCGTGACGATCACATACGGCGGCGCTGGGGCAGGTGTCGGGTCGGCGCCGGCCGTACCGGCCGCAGCGAGCATGGCAGCGATGACCCCGGTATCAATCTGGTAGACGTGATCCCCGGCCTCTGACGATGGTCGACCGTCCCGACGGGGGCCGAACAAATGCGCGACTCCGCTGACAGCAGCTGCTTCTGCAGTATCGTCCGAGGGCATAAAGGAGGACACACCATGCAGATCTCAAAATTCCGTCTCGCGGTCGCGGGCGTTGTTACCGCGGCCAGCTTCAGCCTCGCGGGCGCCGGCGCGGCCTATGCCTTTCAGCCCCACATGATCAATGCTCGAGACCACCTGAACCAGGCCATGTTCGAGTTGCAGACGGCCGACCCGGACAAAGGTGGTCACCGTGACCAGGCGATGATGCTGGTCCGACAGGCGATCGATCAAGTCAACGCGGGCATCGAATTCGCCGATCTCCATCCCTGAGGCGCGCTACCCCCTCTTCAGCACTTCAACCGTGGTGATGTACTGCAACAGCCTCATCGCTCGATACTCCCATCGGGGTCCGACAAATCGTTGGTCAACTGGTCATTGCGCCATGGTCCTTGTTTGCCGGCCGACTGGACCGCTTGGCAGTTCGCTGCACCCCGCTTTCGGGTGTTCGTAACCGGGTCGTGCCCACGCCGTGGCCACAATCTGCCCACAATCGAGTGATCGCTTGTCATCTCTGTAACGCTGTTTCCACAGCTCGCACGCGGTTTAGGCCCCTGACCAGCATCGCTGAAATTACCCAGCAGGTAATCGTGGTCGTGAGCCCACGTGGCTAGCATCGTGACGGTGACGACTCTGGCCCCGCGGGCCCCGGCGAAACCCCCGGTCGGTCAGCTGCTGCGCGAATGGCGCGAGCGGCGTCGAATAAGCCAGCTCGACTTGTCAATTCAGGCCGACATCTCGGCTCGGCATCTGAGCTTCGTGGAGACCGGCCGGTCCCGCCCGACCCCGGGAATGATCCTGCGCCTCAGCGAGCAACTCGACGTGCCGCTGCGTGAACGCAACGCGCTGCTACTGGCCGGCGGGTACGCGCCCGCTTATCCCGAACACTCGCTCGACGAGCCGGAACTGACCCGGCTGCGGGTGGCATTGCGTCAGATCCTCGCCGGCCACGAGCCGTATCCCGCGCTGGTCGTCAACCGGTGGTGGGAAATGCTCGACGGCAACGCTGCCGTCGCGGTGCTCACCGAAGGATGCGATCCGGCACTGCTGACGCCGCCGGTGAACGCATTGCGGGTGTCGCTGCACCCGGACGGCATGGCGCCACGGATCGCCAACCTCGCCGAGTGGCGCGCGCATATCCTCGAACGGCTGCACCGCCAGGTCCGGGCCACGCGTGACCCGCGGCTGGACGAGCTGCACGCCGAGTTGTCGGCCTATCCGGGTGGCGTGGCCGAGCGTCCCGGGCTCACCGACGTCGCGGTGCCGCTGCGCCTCCGCTACGGCGACCAGGAGTTGGCATTCTTCAGCATGACCGCCGTCGTGGGTGCGCCGCTGGATGTCACGGTCGCCGAAGTGGCGATCGAGTCGTTCTATCCCGCTGACGCGGAAACCGCCGAGACGCTGCAGGCTGTTCGGGCACAGGAGGGGTCATGATCGACAGCGCCGCCACCGAATTCATCCAGACGCAACTCTCGCTGTGCGCAACGCTGGGCATCACCGCCGACGCCGCCCGTCCCGACGAGGTGGTGCTGAGTCTGGATTGGGCACCGAACTTATGCACCGGTAACGACGTGCTGCACGGCGGGATGGTCATGACCCTGGCCGACTCGGCGGGCGGGGTATGTGCGTTCCTGAATCTGCCCGACGGGGCGGGAGGAACCGCAACCGTCGAATCCAAAACCAATTTTCTGGCTGCCACCCGCTCAGGAACGATCAAGGCGCACTGTCGCCCGCTGCACATCGGAAAGCGCGTCATCGTGCTCGAGACGGAGGTTCGCGGCGACGACGGCAAGCTGGTCGCCAAAGTGCTGCAAAGCCAAGCGATCTTGTGATCAGCGAGCGAGCTGACGGGCCAGCTGCTCAGTGAACTCGCGTGCTCGTTCGGGACTGTCCAGCGCGTAGCTGGCTGCGGTGGCGCGATCGCCATCGTCGTAATGCCGTACCACGATCGCGATACCGTCGTCGCGCACTGCATCGAACGCGTCCTCGTCGGTGATGTCGTCGCCGAGGTAGATCGGTGACAGCGGGCCGGCCCGTTCGTCGTCGCGGACATAGTCGAGCACCCAGCGCAGGGTCTTGCCCTTGTCCCAGTCGACATCTGGACGTAGCTCGATGACTTCGCGACCCGTGGTGACGCGAAGCGCAGCGCGTTGACCGGCGCGTCGTACCGCCGCGGCCACCTCGCCGATTCGGTCCCGCTCGGCGTTGCGGTAGTGCACGGCGACACCAAACCGCTTGTGCTCCACGACGACACCCGCGATGTCACCGAGCTGATCGGCCAGTTCGGCGGCGGCACGCTCGAGCACCGGGATACTCGCCGCCGCCTCGGCGTTTTCGTGGTGTGCGCCGTCGGGTCCGGTCAGCTCGAAACCATGACTGCCCGCGTACCAGATGCCGGGCAAGCCGATCCGCTGCCGCACGTCGGCGAGGTCGCGGCCGCTCAGGATCGCGACGGAGCATTGCGCGGTCAGCGATTTCAGCGCCTCGGCCGCCCCCTCGACCAGCTGCGCGGCATCGGGGTTCTCGACGATCTCGGAGAGCGTCCCGTCGAAGTCGAAGAACACCGCGGGGCGCCGGCCGGTGATGACGTCGAGGGCGTGGCGCCCGTCGGGCAGTTCGGACATCCGGCGGTCCCCGGTGCGCACGTTGATGTCGTGCAGGTCGGTGATCACCGCGTCGGCGCCGCGGCCGAGCAGCTCGTCGCCGTCTCCCGCCGCGTCGATCGCGATCACCAGCGCGAACCCGCCGGCCCGGGCGGCGGCGACACCGTTGCCGGTCGCGGTGACGACGGCGCATCGGTCCGGCCGCACCGACAACCGGTTTGCCGTCTCGAGAAAGGGTTGGCGATGGTCGTCGGTGACCACGCCGGCGTCGCGCAAGTGCCTTACCAGCGATTCGTCGGTGGCCAGGTCACCGAGGTCGAAGAGCACCGCGTCATGGCGGCGCGGGTCGATAGTGACCGACATCCGCCTGCCCTGCCTTCCCGGCATGCCATTGCGATGCCGGTAGCCAGGTTAGTCAGTCAGACCGATTTGTTAGCGAACAGCAAGATCGAGTCCTGGCTGAGCATTTCCAGGCGCGCCACGGCGATCTTGATGCCGTCGGCCAGTTCGTCGACGTCGGCTCCGGCGTCGTAATCGGCGGTGATGCCGAATACCAGGTCATCGGCATAGCTCAGCACCGCGACACCCGTGCGCAACCGTAATGCGATCGGCGGAATCGGCAGCAGGCGCGCAACCTTGCGGCCCATCATCTCCAACTGGCGACGGGGTCCGGGGACATTGGTCGCCAGCGTCACGATGCCGCGTTGCGGCAGACGCGTCAGGAACCGAATTGCCCACGAGGAGAACATGAACGGGACGTAGTTGGACAGCGACACCGCCATGTTCCCGACCTGCCGCTGACCGCCTTGTTTGGCCCGGTTGAGCCGGCTGTGAACGATGCGCAGCTGCTGGATCGGGTCGTCCTGCTCGACGGGAAGATACGGCAGCATGACCGAGAAGCGATTGCCCGGCTTGTCGACCGCGTCGGCGGAGCGCAACGATACCGGCACCAGGGTGCGCAACGAGTCCGCACGAGGCTCCTCGCCGCGATGCAGCAAAAGCGAGCGAAACCCCTCGGTGATCGCCGTGAGTGCGACATCGTTGACGGTCACGTCGAACTTTCGGCATACCTGCTCGACTTCGGCGAGCGGGACCCGAATTGCGCGATAGCACCGCATCGCGGTGACGGGTCCTACCAGCGACGAGCCGGCCGACGGGCGGAGCAGGCCGGCGGCAATTTCTGCGGCGCCGCTGACTGTCCGGGTGGCCGCATTGGTGATGCTGGTGGCCGCGCGCCAGAGGTTGTCCAGCGGGTTGCTCAGCGGTTTGGGGTCCGGCACCGGCTGCAGATGTGGGTGGGCGGCGGCGGCCCGTTTGGCGGGCGCGGGGCGCGCGAAAGCATCCCCGTCGATGTGATCGCACAGGCGGGTGAGAATACGAGTGGCCGAGATTCCATCGGCCACGCAGTGGTGGATCTTCATCAACATCGCCCAGCGATTGCCTTTCAGGCCCTCGATAACCCAGCACTCCCATAGCGGACGGTCCCGGTCGAGGCGGCGTTCCAGCACATCGGCGACAACCCGGAACAGTTCGGCGTCATCGCCCGGCCGCGGAACCGCTATCCGGCGCACGTGGCGGCTCAAGTCGAATCCCGGATCCTCGACCCACTGCGGGGCGCCGACGTCGAAGGGTTGGGTGCGCAGCATCTGCGTGCACCGCGGTATTGCGCGGATCCGTTCTGCCAGAGTGTCTTTGAACTCGTCGTGGTCGGGAACGGAACCGTCGACGATCGCAATCCCGCCGATCGCCAGACTGACGTTTCGGTCCGAATCCTCCGCCATCAGAAAACCCGCATCGAGCGCGTTCAGTTGCTCCACGATTCGGCACCGCCGTTCACCCCTGGGACTTTGTACGAGTATTCGCGGGCGTCCTCGACGGGAGGTGGCCTTCACATTAAATCGTGTAAACAAATGGAGTCGATTGTGTGGCAACGTGGTTCACAAAAGTTCACGAGTGACCATGGGTCACAACATAGTCATGGGGAGTGGGCTGGCTATGAGACGCGTTCTGCGCCTTGCATTCTGAGAATTCTGTCGGGCGTCTGAGAATTCCGTCCCAGCCGTCTGAGAATTTTTAAGAGTCAACGCGGACTGACAACCGCGGGAACGAACGGCCTACCTAGTCGAACATATATTCGATAGACTGGCGGCGTGGGTTGGAGCAATGGCCCGCCGGGCTGGGCGGAGATGGAGCGGGTGCTCGCCGGTAAGCCGCGCCGTCCCGGCACGCCATCTGTGTGGGGACCGGCCGATGACGTCCCACTGTCGCGCAAGCGGGTGAGCTACCAGCCGCCGGACGATAACCGGACGGTTCGCTCGTCCGTCCCGTACGCCGAGTTGCACACGCATTCGGCGTTCAGCTTCCTGGACGGGGCAAGCACGCCGGAGGAGCTGGTCGAGGAGGCGGTGCAGCTGGATCTGCGCGCCATCGCGCTGACCGACCACAACGGCCTGTATGGGGCGGTGCGGTTCGCGGAAGCGGCCGCGGAATTGGACATGCGTACCGTATTCGGGGCCGAACTCTCGTTAGGGCCCGGCGCCCGGACCGACGACCCGGATCCGGCGGGTCCGCATTTACTGGTGCTGGCTCGCGGCCCGGAGGGTTATCGACGATTATCGCGGCAGCTGGCCGCGGCCCATCTGGCCGGCGGCGAGAAGGGCAAGCTGCGCTTCGATTTCGATGCGCTCGGCGACGTGGCGGGTGGGCACTGGCACATCTTGACTGGCTGTCGTAAGGGCCATGTCCGCGCCGCGCTGGCCACCGGCGGGCAGGACGCGGCTTCGGCGGCGTTGGGCGACCTGGTGGACCGGTTCGGCGCAGACCGGGTCAGCGTTGAGCTGACCCAGCACGGCCATCCGCTCGACGACGAAATCAATGCCGAATTGGCCGAACTGGCAATCCGATTCGGCCTTAGATGTGTCGCCACCACCGGCGCGCATTGCGCCGCGCCGTCGCGTCGTCGGCTGGCGATGGCCATGGGCGCGATACGGGCCAGGCAGTCGCTGGACGAGGCGGCCGGCTGGCTGGCCGCACTGGGCGGTTCGCATCTGCGGTCGGGTGAGGAGATGACGCGGCTGTTCGCGCAGCGGCCCGACGCGGTGACCGCCGCGGCCGAACTCGGCGAGCAGTGCGCCTTCGGCCTGGCGCTCATTGCCCCGCAGCTGCCACCGTTCGACGTCCCGCCCGGCCATACCGAAGACAGCTGGTTGCGGGAACTGGCGATGGCGGGTGCGGAGCGCCGCTACGGGCCGCGATCGCGGGCACGGCAGGCGTATGCCCAGATCGAGCACGAGTTGGAAATCATTGCGCGGCTGACATTTCCGGGCTACTTCCTGGTGGTCTACGACATCACCCGATTCTGCCGGGAGAACAACATTCTGTGCCAGGGCAGGGGATCGGCGGCCAACTCGGCGGTCTGTTATGCCCTCGGTGTCACCGCGGTCGATCCGATTGCCAACGAGTTGCTGTTCGAGCGTTTCCTGTCGCCGGCCCGTGACGGTCCGCCCGATATCGACATCGACATCGAGTCGGATCAGCGCGAAAAGGTCATCCAGTACGTCTATGACAAGTACGGCCGCGACTATGCCGCTCAGGTCGCCAATGTGATCACCTACCGCAGCCGAATCGCGGTGCGCGACATGGCCCGCGCCCTGGGCTTCTCGCAGGGGCAGCAAGACGCGTGGAGCAAGCAGATCAGCCACTGGAGTGGACAGCCGTCGGACATCGAAGACATCCCCGAGCAGGTAATCGACCTGGCCACCCAGATCCAGAATCTGCCGCGGCACATGGGCATCCACTCCGGCGGTATGGTGATCTGCGACCGCCCGATCGCCGACGTCTGCCCGGTGGAATGGGCACGAATGGAAAATCGCAGCGTATTGCAGTGGGACAAAGACGACTGCGCAGCAATCGGTTTGGTGAAATTCGACCTGCTCGGGCTGGGCATGCTCTCGGCGTTGCACTACGCCATCGACCTGCTGGCCGAACACAAAGGCATCGAGGTCGACCTGGCCAAGTTGGACCTGTCCGAATCGGCGGTGTACGAAATGCTGTGCCGCGCCGATTCCGTCGGCGTGTTCCAGGTGGAGTCCCGCGCGCAGATGGCCACCCTGCCGCGACTGCGGCCAAGGGTGTTCTACGACCTGGTAGTCGAGGTCGCGTTGATCCGTCCCGGGCCCATCCAGGGCGGCTCGGTGCACCCGTACATCCGGCGGCGCAACGGCCTCGACCCGGTGGTTTACGACCATCCGTCGATGGAGTCGGCGTTACGGAAAACGCTGGGGGTGCCGTTGTTTCAGGAACAGCTGATGCAGCTCGCGGTGGACTGTGCAGGCTTTTCCGCCGCCGAGGCCGATCAGCTGCGGCGCGCCATGGGGTCCAAGCGGTCGGCGGAACGTATGCAACGGCTGCGCGGCCGATTCTACGACGGCATGCGCGCGCTACACGGTGCCACCGACGAGGTGATCGACCGCACTTACGAAAAGCTAGAAGCTTTCGCTAATTTCGGCTTTCCGGAAAGCCACGCGCTGAGCTTCGCATCGCTGGTGTTCTACTCGTCGTGGTTCAAGCTGCATCATCCGGCGGCGTTCTGCGCGGCGCTGCTGCGCGCGCAGCCGATGGGCTTCTACTCGCCACAGTCGCTGGTGGCCGACGCGCGGCGGCACGGGGTGACGGTGCACGGCCCGGATGTCAATGCCAGCCTGGCGCACGCCACTCTGGAGAACGCCGGTATAGAAGTCCGGCTGGGGCTGGGCGGCGTCCGCCATATCGGCGATGACCTGGCAGAAAAGATGGTTGAGGAACGAAAAGCCCACGGGTCCTTCGCTTCTCTGCTGGATTTGACGTCCCGGGTGCAGCTTTCGGTGCCGCAGACCGAAGCACTGGCCACCGCAGGAGCGCTGAGCTGCTTCGGGATATCGCGGCGCGAGGCGCTATGGGCGGCCGGGGCGGCTGCCACGGGGCGGCCGGACCGCTTGCCGGGGGTGGGCTCGTCGTCGCACATCCCGGCGTTACCGGGGATGAGCGAACTAGAATTGGCCGCCGCCGACGTGTGGGCCACCGGTATCTCCCCGGACAGCTATCCGACCCAGTTCCTGCGGTCGGATCTCGATGAGATGGGGGTGCTGCCCGCCGACGCCCTGCTGTCGGTGCCCGACGGCGACCGCGTGCTGATCGCCGGGGCTGTCACCCATCGGCAGCGACCGGCCACGGCCCAGGGAGTGACGTTTATCAACCTCGAAGACGAAACCGGGATGGTCAACGTGCTGTGCACACCGGGGGTATGGGCGCGACACCGCAAGCTGGCGCAGACAGCGTCGGCGCTGCTGATCCGGGGTCAGGTCCAAAATGCCAGTGGCGCAGTCACAGTCGTGGCCGAGCGGTTAGCCAAGCTCACGCTGAAGGTCGGATCGAAATCGCGCGATTTTCGCTGACACCAGCAGCCCCTTGCGTCGCTCGCTCAGGGGTTAGTGGCTTATTCAATACGAGGTCATATGCAATATCACTGGGCGCTGCCACGGCGGTGATATCGCATGCGCATGCGGCTGGCGTGACTCCTCGCGGTGGGAAGGATCGCGGCGAAGCCACTGTTAGGTTCAGGCATGACCTTGAACTTGTCCGTCGACGAAGTCCTCACCACCACCCGATCGGTGCGCAAGCGCCTCGATTTCGACAAGCCGGTATCCCGCGAAGTGCTGATGGAATGCCTCGAATTGGCGCTGCAGGCGCCCACCGGTTCCAACTCGCAGGGCTGGCAGTGGGTGTTCGTCGAGGACCCCGACAAGAAGAAGGCGATCGGCGAGATCTACCTGGCCAATGCCCGGGACTACCTCAGCTCGCCGGGAGCGGAGTACGCGGAGGGCGACACCCGCGGTGAGCGCATGGGCGCGGTCCGGGACTCCGCGACCTATCTTGCCGAGCACATGCACGAGGCGCCGGTGCTGATGATCCCGTGCATCGAAGGGCGCGAGGACTCCTCCCCGCTGGGCGGCGTCTCGTTCTGGTCGTCGCTGTTCCCGGCGGTCTGGAGCTACTGTCTTGCGCTGCGCTCCCGTGGGTTGGGATCGTGCTGGACGACGCTGCACCTGCTTCGCGACGGTGAGCAGAAAGTCGCCGAGGTGCTGGGCATTCCCTACGAGAAATACAGCCAGGGCGGGCTGTTTCCGATCGCCTACACCAAGGGCACGGATTTCCGGCCGGCCAAGCGTTTGCCCGCCGAGAGCCTCACGCATTGGAACGCCTGGTAACGGTTACACGGCACCGCTGAACCCCTGCTGTCGCCATGCCTCGTAGACGGCGACCGCGGCAGCGTTCGACAAATTGAGGGAGCGTCGTCCAGTCAGCATCGGGATGCGGACTCGCTCGGTGATGTGACCGTCGGCCAGCGTCGTCGAGTCCAGTCCGGTGGGTTCCGGGCCGAACATCAATACGTCGCCGGCCTGATAGCTGACGTCGGTGAACAACGATGTCGCGTGCGCGGTAAAGGCGAACACCCGCTGCGGCGAGAGCGCCTTCCAGGCGGCCGCCAGTGACGCGTGCACGGTGACCGAGGCCAGGTCGTGATAGTCCAGCCCCGCTCGGCGCAGCTTGGGTTCGGACAGGTCGAAGCCGAGCGGCTCGACGAGATGCAGTTCGGTGCCGGTGGCCGCCGCAGTCCGGATTGCATTGCCGGTATTGGGCGCGATACGCGGCGAGTAAAACAGCAGCCGGAACATCCGTCGATCATGACAGTTGTCGTCGCAGAATTTGCTCGGCTATGCTTCGCGGTGTCTGGCACAAGTCGGCGAACTCTGTCTGTTCAGTAAGAATTGTGGTTTCCATAGCCGCAGGCTGGCATACTCGCAGAATTGCCAGGCGTATATCGCCTGCCCGTCACTAGGGGCGGGTGTCATCAGCAGGAAGTCTCATGAATCACGCGCCAACACTGCATATCAGCGGAGCGGTGGCCCGCATGGACGTAGTCCGGTGACTATGTTTGCCCGCGCTACGCGGGCGATTCTGCCGGCCAAAAATCACCCCGCAGACAGCAACGGCGCCGAGTCCTCATCGGTTAAACGGCCGGCGTCATGGTCGCTGCGAAATTGGCCGGTTCGGTGGAAAGTCGTGGCCATTGTCGTTGTGCCTTTGGTGCTGGCGATGGTTTTCGGGGGATTCCGTATCGCGAGCGCGCTGACCGACGCGCGCAACCTCCGGTTGGCGGCTGATCGCGCCGAGATGGTTCCGGCCATTACCAAATACATGTCGGCGCTCGATGTCGCATTGTTGGCGAGCTCGACCGGTGGCGACGTCGAGGGCGTGAAGAAGAATTTCGACGCCCGCAAACACGAGCTGCAGGCCAGGCTGGCGGAAACAAACGTCGCCGCCGATGTCCGGGCAGGGGTCACCGCCATGCTGAACGGCGGACAGTCGTTGCTGGACGCGGTCGCGTCGAATGCCATCGGATTGCGAGAGCGAGTGACCACCTACGCCCCGATCTTGTTGACGGCCGAGAACGCGGTCGACGGATCGGTGCGCGTCGACAACGTGAAAATCCGGGCTGCGGCTCAGGGGCTGAGCCGCGCGATCGGGGCCCGCGGGCAGATGATGATGCAGCAGCTGCTAATCACCCGCGGCGCCGACCTGCCCGAGCCTGAGCTGCGCACGTCGATGATCACCCTAGCCGGCACCGAGCCATCGACGCTGTTCGCGTTGGCTCAAGTGGTTGGTGTCGGCTCTGGGGAGGCCAAGACGCTGCAGCAGCAGATGGTCACCCGGATGGCAATCATGTCCGATCCGACCAGCCTGCTGGTCAACAATCCAGCGCTGCTTCGCTCGGTACAGACCACCGACGGGATCGCCGCACAGGTGATCAAAGACTCCACCGCGTTGGTCACGAAATCCGTGGAGGACGAGGCGCGCCAACGGCGCGATGCCGCGATCCGGGACACCGTTGTCGTGCTGGCAGCCATCGTCGCCGCACTCGGCATCGTGCTGCTGGTGGCGCGTTCGCTGGTCCAGCCGCTGCGCGTGCTGCGGGACAGCGCTTTGAAGGTCGCTCACGAAGATCTTGAGCGTGAGATCACTCGCGCTCGGGCCGGCGACGAGCAGCCTCCCGAGCCACTGCCGCTGCACACCACCGAAGAAATCGGCCAGGTCGCGCACGCGGTCGACGAATTGCACACCCAGGCGCTGCTACTGGCCGGTGACGAGGCCCGGCTGCGGCGGTTGGTCAACGACATGTTCGAGACCATGTCACGGCGAAACCGTTCACTGGTCGACCAGCAGCTCTCACTCATCGATCGGCTGGAGCGCAACGAGGAGGATCCCGATCGCCTCGACAGCCTGTTCCGTCTCGACCACCTGGCCGCGCGGATGCGGCGCAACGGTGCCAACCTGCTGGTCCTGGCCGGAGCACCGGGCTCGCGGGGCGACCAGCGCGCCCCGGTGCCGCTGTCGTCGGTCATCAACGCCGCCACCTCCGAGGTCGAGGACTACCGCCGCGTGGAAACGTCGATGGTGCCCGACTGCACGATCAACGGCGCCGCCGCCGGCGATCTCGTCCATCTGCTCGCGGAGTTGATCGACAACGCGTTGCGCTACTCACCGCCCGCGTCGCCGGTGCGGGTCTCGGCCTCACAGCGCAGCGATGCCGCGGTGCTGCTCGAGGTCCTCGACGTCGGGCTGGGTATGACCGACGGCGACCGGCGCATCGCCAACATGCGGTTGCGCGCCGGTGGTGAGGTCACCCCTGACAGCGCCCGCCACATGGGTCTTTTCGTGGTCGGCCGGCTGGCCGATCAACACGGTATCCGGGTGCGGCTGCGCGGTTTGTCGACCGAGCAAGCACGGTCGGGTACGACGGCCGAGGTCTATCTGCCGGCGACCTTGTTGGTCGGTGCGGACGTCGGCGGTGCCGCGCCGCGCGAAACGGCGGCGGTGCGCCCAGAGGCCCCGGTCGATCGCTCGCCCGCGCCGGACGATGGCGATACCGCTGGCCTCGCTGCGCTGGTAGATACTCCCGAGCGCAACGGCTCACATTCGACAGAATCACCGATCACCTTGTTGCCACGGCGGCGGCCCGGATCCAGCGGCATCACCGCTGCCCCGGCCGACCAACCGGATCGGCCGTCACGGCGCGTTCCGCAGCTGCGCCGGTGGGAGAAGGTCGTCGAGCCGACTACAGAAATCCCGGAAACCCCTGCGGCTCAACCGGTGTCGAAGACGTCGTCGTTCTTCGGCTCACGGGTGCGCTTCACCCGCCAGCAGCCTGCTGAAGCCGAGCCGGTCGCGCCGGAGCCGGTGGCGCCCGAGCCGGCGGCGCAGTCGGAACCGCAGGAGATCGACGACGCCTGGCCCGCCGAAGCCCCCGCGCCGACGACCGAGCCGCCGGATTCGGACGATCTGATCTACCAGCGGATGCTTTCGGAGTTTCTGGTTGACCCAACCGATTTGGGACGTAGCACCGACCTGGATTGGAAGTCGGTTTGGGACCACGGTTGGTCGGCGGCCGCCGAGGTCGAAAACGTGCCCGTGCAAGCTCACACCGACCATGGCCTACCGGTGCGTGACCCCGGCGCCCGGCTGGTGCCGGGCGGCGCCGGCCCCGAGCACAACGGCATCGCACATCACCGCGCCGACGAGGAGAACGGGTCGGCATCGAACGGCGGACTCCGGTCCGGCCGCAAACCCGCCCATGCGCGAGACCCGGAGGCGATCCGCGCCTCGATGAGTAGCCATTTCGGCGGCGTTCGCGCAGGACGATCGCACGCCCGCGACACAGATCAAGGATCCGATCACGAATGACTTCTGCTTCCGATGCCGACGATTCAGCCCGCTCGGACAATTCCCTGGACTGGCTGGTGTCGAATTTCGCCCGCGAGGTTCCCGGGGTGTCGCACGCGGTGCTGGTATCCGTGGACGGGCTGCTGATCGCGGCCAGCGAGCACCTGCCGCAGGAGCGGGCGGATCAGCTCGCCGCGGTGTCGTCGGGTCTGGCGAGCTTGGCCAACGGCGCGGCCCAGCTGTTTGACGGCGGCCAGGTGCTGCAGTCGGTGGTGGAGATGGAAAACGGCTACTTGTTGTTGATGCGGGTCGGCGACGGCTCGCATCTGGCAACGCTGGCCACGACATCGTGTGATATCGGTCAGATCGGTTACGAGATGGCCGTCCTTGTCGAGCGGGTGGGCAACGTCGTGCAGTCGACACGACGTGCTCCGACACACTCGTGAGCCGCGATGGACAGTCGCGAGTCATTAGGGCCACTGGGAGCTCAGCCACCCGCAGCTGAGGCGAGCCTGGTCCGTCCTTACACTCTGACCGCCGGGCGGACCAAGGCGAGCGTCGAGCTTCCCCTCGAAGCGCCGGTGCAGACGTTGCAGTCGGCGCTCTATCACCGATGGCCACCCAACGACATACGAGGCAGGATCGTCCACCTGTGTGTCAAGAGCCCATCGGTTGCCGAGATCTCGGCCCGGCTAGATTTACCGCTCGGCGTCACGCGCGTGTTGGTCGGCGATCTTGTGACTTCGGGCTACCTTCGAGTTAACCGGACGTTGACCGATCACTCGACCCGTGATGAACGCCGCGAATTGATAGGAAGGACGCTCCGTGGCCTACGAGCGCTCTGAGCGAAAGGCCCGACCCCATCCGAAGGCGCGAGATACCGCGTCGACGAAGATCGTCATCGCGGGCGGGTTCGGTGTCGGCAAGACGACTTTCGTCGGCGCGGTGTCGGAGATCATGCCACTGCGAACCGAGGCGATGGTCACCGACGCCTCCGCGGGTGTCGACATGGTGGAGGCCACCCCGAACAAGCGGACCACCACGGTAGCGATGGACTTCGGCCGGATCACGTTGGAAGAAGATCTGGTCCTTTACCTGTTCGGCACTCCGGGGCAGCGCCGATTCTGGTTCATGTGGGACGACCTGGTGCGCGGCGCAATCGGCGCGGTCGTCCTGGTTGACTGTCGGCGCCTGCAGGACAGCTTCGCCGCGGTCGACTTCTTCGAACACCGCAACATGCCATTTCTCATCGCGGTCAACGAGTTCGACGGCGCCCCAACGTATCCGGTTGCCGAGGTGCGCAAGGCGCTGACGCTGGCCGACCACGTTCCAGTCATCAACATCGATGCGCGCGACCGTAGGTCGGCGACCGATGCACTGATCGCGGTCAGCGAGTACGCCTTGTCGAGCTTGACAGCTAGCGCTTGAGCCGGATGTTCCAGCGCACGTAGCTCGCGTAAAACAGCGACAGCAGCGCCAACATCGCCATATCGAAGAGGTAGATGTGCTTCGAGTGCTGCCATATCGGGTCGTTCGTCGGAATCTGCTTGACTTTGACCAGGTTCGGGAAGTCGATCGACGACGCTCCCGCGGCATAACCCCATCGTCCGGGCGTCACCCAGGACAGCTGATTGAGACCGGCCCGGCCGGTCACCGGGATCATCCCGCCGGCGAGCACCAGCTGCGACATGATCGACACCACCAGCAGCGGCATGATCTGTTCATTGGACTGCGCCACCGCCGACAGCATCAGGCCCAGAATGGCCGACGCGACGCAGGTGCCCGCGACGGTGACGAATAGCGAGAACGTGGAGTTGTCGAAGAACGGCGGATGTGCGGTGGGCGCACCTTTGCCGAGCCGGACGATGACGGTCGCGATGGCCGCCTGGGTGGTCGCGAAAACAAAGAAGACGAAGACCTTGGCCAGCAGATAGGCGGTGGTGGACAGACCGACCGCCTGTTCCCTGCGGAAGATGGGACGTTCGCCGATCAGGTCGCGAATCGTCAACGCGGTGCCCATGAAGACGGCGCCGATGTTGAGCAGGACCATGATGTACTGCGGCTGGGTCGGTGCGAGGCCCAGTGGGTCGGCGGGACCGAGCCCCGGTTTGGGCCCTTTCACGGTCAGCGACAGTGCACCGATCAGGAACGGCAATATCGCCAGGAACACCGAGTAGCCGCGATCGGAGATGACGAGCCGGACCTGACGGCGCGCAATCGTGGAGAACTGGCGCAGCAGGTCGGTGTGGACTGGTTCGCCCAAGTCCGCCGGGCTCTCGAGCGCCGGGGCTGCCGATTGTCTTCTGCCGTCGCGTTCCACGAAGCGGCGATTGGCTTCGTCGGGATCGGCGCCCACATTGGCGAAGATGTCCGCCCAGTTGGTGGTCCCCAACGCCGCGCCGACCTGGCTGGGCGGCCCGTTGAAGGCGGTCTTACCACCTGGGGCCACCAGCAGAATCTGGTCGCAGACGTCGAGGTAGGACACCGAGTGCGTGACCACCAGCACCACGCGACCGGCGTCGGCGAGCTGCCGCAACATCAGCATGACCTGGCGGTCCAGCGCCGGGTCCAGACCAGACGTCGGCTCGTCGAGGAGCAGCAGCGACGGCTGGGTGAGCAGCTCGAGAGCCACCGAGGCGCGTTTGCGCTGGCCGCCGGAGAGCTTGTCCACCCGGGTGTCGGCGTGCTTGGTCAGGTCGAGTTCCTCGAGCACCTGCGCGACCACCTGGGCGCGCTCTTGTTTGCTGGTGTCGGGCGGTAGTCGCAGCTCCGCGGCGTAGCCG
Organism: Mycobacterium sp.; assembly: GCF_035314665.1. GTDB lineage: Bacteria > Actinomycetota > Actinomycetes > Mycobacteriales > Mycobacteriaceae > Mycobacterium. The sequence continues at coordinate 18,294 of NZ_DATFZD010000272.1, forward strand.
AGTGCCTGGTTCACCGTCAGCTGGCGGTGAACCACATCGTCCTGCGGGACCATCCCGATCCTGCTGCGCATGGTCGCGTACTCGGCGTGGATGTTGTGACCCTCGAAGGTGACCGAGCCGGCGCTGGGGCGGGTGTATCCGGCGATCAGCCGCGACAGTGTGGTCTTGCCCGCACCGGACCCCCCGATGATCGCGGTCAGTGTGCCCGGCCGGGCGGTCAGGGAGATGTTGTCCAGCAGTTCCTTGCCGTCGATCTTGAAGTGGACGCCGTTGACCTCGAGGCCACCGCTGCGGGTGGCGGCTTCGGTGCGGCGGATCAGGTTGCCGTCGGTGAAGACCAGGTCGATGTTGCCGATCGTGACCACGTCGCCGTCGTTGAGCACCGCCGAACCGACGCGCACGCCGTTGACGAACGTGCCGTTGACGCTATGGGCGTCGCGGATCTCGGTGCCGAGCGGCGACTGCACGAGGAACGCGTGATGGCGCGACGCGAGCACATCCTGGATGACGATGTCGTTGTCGTTGGCACGACCGATCGTGGCCGATCCCGGCGGCCTCTCCGGGGCGCCGACCCCGGGGAGAAACGCCTGGATCATCTTGGTGGCGAGGTTGCCCGTCTCGGGCTTGCCGGTCGGCCGGACCATCTGAGGTTTCGGCGGGAGGTTCGGCGGCGGCGCCGGCGGAGCTTGCCGGTTCGGCGGTGGTTGGTAGCCCGGCGGCCGTTGGCCTCCGGCGCCCTGATACATCGGCTGTGGAGGGGCGCCCGGATGCGGTCGCGATGCTGCTGCCGGTGGCCGGTGTGCGCCCGGCCGCAGCCCGGCCGCGGGGCGTGCGGGCTGCGGCCGCGCTGCCGCTGACTGTTGGACGGCGCGCATCGACGCGGTTTGCGGCGGCCGGCCGGCCGCGCCGGCGTGGTGGCCGACCTCGAAAGCGAGCTTCGGCCCGTCGGGATTGCCGATGTTGATGCTCTGGCCGTCGTGGATGTCGACGACCGGCACCCGACGGCCGTTGACGTAGGTCCCGTTCAACGAGCCGTTGTCGATGGCGAGCCAACGCCCCTGGTCGAAACGCAGTAGGAGATGTGCACGCGAGATGAGCGGATGCGTGATGCGCATGTCGGCGCGCAGATCGCGCCCGACGACTACGTCATGGCCTGCGGCGAATGTGCGTTGAGAACCGTCGTACCGGACGGTCAGCACGGGCGGTGCTGCTTGACTCATCGCCCCAACCTTAGCTGCTTGGCTGACTGCGCCGACCGCGACACGGGCGGCGGAGCCCATCGTTAGCCGAGGGCGTCGGGAGCGCCGGTGACCACGCAACGGGTGCGGGTGTAGATGGTCGGCATGCACCGGTTGCAGTGCGTACACGCCGAATGGACGGTGCCGTCGGCGGCGATCCGGTTGATCAGATCGGGCTCGGCCAGCAGAGCCCGGCCCATCGCCACGAAGTCGAATCCCTCCGCCATGGCCAGGTCCATCGTCTCTCGGTTGGTGATGCCGCCAAGCAGGATCAGCGGCATCGTCAGCTCGGCGCGGAACATCTTGGCATCGCGCAGCAGATAGGCCTCCCGGTAGGGGTATTCGCGCAGAAACTTCTTGCCCGTCATGCGCATGCCCCAGCGCAGCGGCGGTTTGAAGGCCCCGGCGAACTCCTTGAGCGGTGCGTCGCCGCGGAACAGATACATCGGATTGACCAGTGAGCTGCCCGCGGTCAGCTCGATCGCGTCCAGCCCGCCGTCGTCTTCCAACCACTTGGCCGTGGTCAGCGCCTCCTCGACGCTGATTCCGCCGCGCACCCCATCGGCCATGTTGAGCTTGGCGGTGACCGCGATCGGCGTTCCCTCGTTTTCCACCGCGCGCCGAACGGCCAGCACCATCCCGCGGGCGACCTTGGCCCGGTTCTCCAGCGATCCGCCGAACTCGTCGTCGCGCCGATTGATCAACGGAGAGAGAAAGGCGCTCGCCAAATAGTTGTGGCCCAAATGGATTTCGACGGCGTCGAAGCCTGCTTGAATGGCGAATCGGGCGGCGTTGGCGTGGGCGGCGATAACGTCATCGATGTCGTCGCGAGTCGCCTTCTTGGCGAATCGCATGCCAATGGGATTGAAGAACCGCACCGGCGCCAGGGCCTTGGCCTTGTTGGATTTGGCATTGGCCACCGGGCCGGCGTGGCCGATCTGCGCGCTGACCGCCGCGCCCTCGGCGTGAATCGCATCGGTGAGCCGGCGGAACCCGGGCACGGCCTCCGGGCGCATCCAGATCCCGTTGCCTTCGGTGCGGCCACCCCGGGAGACCGCGCAGTAGGCGACCGTGGTCATCCCGACGCCGCCGGCGGCCGGCAATCGGTGGTACTCGATCAGGTCGTCGCTCACCAGTGCGTTGGGCGTTCGGGCTTCGAAGGTCGCCGACTTGATGGTGCGATTGCGCAGCGTGATCGGACCCAGCTTAGCGGGGCTCAACACGTCCGGAGGGCTAGACATACGGGGAGCGTACGCGGGCATGGAAGACTGTTAGGCGTGGGTGCGATCACGTTGGACGGCAAAGTCACGCGCGACGAAATCTTCGTCGATCTGAAGCAACGGGTGGCGGCGTTGACCGCTTCGGGGCGGACGCCCGGCCTGGGCACGATCCTGGTCGGCGACGACCCGGGCTCGCAAGCCTACGTCCGCGGAAAGCATTCCGACTGCGCCAAGGTCGGAATCACCTCGCTGCGCCGCGACCTGCCCGCCGATATCAGCCAGGCGAAGCTCAACGAAACCATCGACGAACTCAACGCCAACCCCGAGTGCACCGGTTACATCGTGCAGTTGCCGCTGCCGAAACACCTGGACGAGAACGCCGCGCTGGAGCGCGTCGATCCGGACAAGGATGCCGACGGACTGCACCCGACGAACCTGGGTCGGCTGGTGCTGGGTACTCCGGCGCCGCTGCCGTGCACCGCGCGCGGCATCGTGCACCTGTTGCGGCGCTTCGGCGTCGAGATCGCCGGCGCGCACGCCGTGGTCCTCGGCCGCGGTGTCACGGTCGGTCGTCCGCTGGGGCTGATACTGACCCGCCGCTCAGAAAACGCCACTGTGACGTTGTGTCACACCGGAACTCGTGATCTGCCTGCGCTGACCAGGAAGGCCGACATCATCGTGGCGGCGGCGGGCGTCCCGCATCTACTCACCGCGGACATGGTGCGTCCCGGCGCCGCCGTCGTCGACGTCGGCCTCAGCCATACCGAGAACGGGCTGGTCGGCGACGTGCACCCGGACGTGTGGGAGGTCGCCGGTCACGTGTCGCCGACTCCCGGCGGCGTCGGCCCGCTGACCCGCGCATTCCTGTTGACGAACGTCGTCGAATTGGCCGAACAGCAATGACTTTGCGTTCGCTGGTTCGCGCGCAGTGGCCGATCGTGACGGTCGTGCTGATCTTTGCGGTGGCGTTCGCACTGGCGGCGGCGAACTTCTGGCGCCGCGGCTCGCTGTTGATCGGCATCGGGGTAGGAGTGGCCGCCGTGCTGCGGCTAGCACTCACCGAAGAACGGGCGGGGCTGCTGGTGGTGCGTAGCAAGGGAATTGACTTCACCATGATGTCGCTGGTCGCGGCGAGCATGGTCTATATCGCCTGGACAATCGACCCGCTGGGTACTCGCTAGATCCCGGGGATCATCCCCGGCATACCTGGCACGCCTGGCATGCCGGGTGTACCCGCCATGCCTGGCAGCTGTTGCAAACCAGATACGTTGCCGCCCATTATGTTTGCCATCTCTTCCGGGCAGTAGGTCTGGATCGCGATCGTGGTGAACATCTGGGCCAACTGCGGTGACATGCCCCGGTGTGCGACGCCCGATGCGGCGGCAGCAAAACTACCGCCCGGTTGGGCGATCATCGGGCAGATGGACTGACCCACGGCCATCGCGTTTCCTGGTTCGCCGTACTCGATGCCGGCATGGCTCAGCGCGTCGATGAAGTCGTCGTCGTGCGGATCTGCCTCCACCGGAGCCGAAAACAGTGCGGACGCGGTGATCAGGCAACCGGCGCCCCACAGCAAACGAACGGCCAGTGGTTGGTTGTTCAAGCGCCAAATCCAGTTGCGGGTGACCTCAAGCGTCGCCATGTCCTGCTCCTCACGTGGTGGGAGTGCAACCGCGGCACTCAAGAGTCCCGGTTAGAAACCCTCGTTTATCGCGGTCACGTTCACAACACGGCGCGGTTAAGGTTCGCGCACGTTTTGGTTTTCCCGCGACACGTCATGCGGCACCGCGGTTCTGGTGGTTGACAATGCGGGACGTGACGCAATCGCGGGAGGCGTGAGTTGACGCGTGAGATCTCGCGCCAGACGTTTCTGCGGGGTGCCGTCGGAGCGTTGGCCGCCGGCGCGATCCTCGGACCGGGGCGAGCCGGATCGGGCCGGGCTGTTGCCGATCCGATTGCCTCCGGCTGGGGCCCGCTTTCCTCTGCCATCGGCGGGCAGGTCATACAACCGGGCGGTCCGCAATTCGCCACTGCCAAGCAGGTTTTCAACACCAACTACAATGGCTTGACGCCGGCGGTGGTCGTTGTCCCGACATCTCCGGCGGACGTGCAAAAGGCGATGGCGTTCGCCGCCGCCAAAAACCTCAAGGTTGCTCCACGCAGCGGTGGACACTCCTATATCGGGGCATCCACCGCGAACGGAACCATGGTGCTCGACCTGCGCCAGTTGCCCGGCGGGATCAATTACGACGCCTCCACCGGCCTGGTCACCGTCACGCCAGCGACCAGTTTGTATGCGATGCACCAAATGCTGGCCGCGGCAGGCCGGGGAATCCCGACGGGTACCTGCCCATCGGTCGGTGCCTCCGGCCACGCCCTCGGCGGCGGTCTGGGCGCCCATTCCCGGCACGCCGGCCTGATGTGTGACGCGTTGAGATCGGCAACGGTGGTGCTGCCCAGCGGTCAGACGGTGACCGCATCTGCCAACAGCAACCCGGACCTGTTCTGGGCGTTGCGCGGTGGCGGTGGCGGCAACTTCGGGGTGACCACCTCGCTGACCTTCGCCACGTTCCCAACCGGTGACGTCGACGCGGTGAACCTCAACTTCCCGCCGCAGTCATTCGCGCAGGTCCTCGTCGGTTGGCAGAACTGGCTGCGGACCGCCGACCGAAGCAGCTGGGCGCTGGCCGACGCCACGGTCGACGCGATGGGCACGCACTGTCGTATCCTCGCGACCTGCCCGGCCGGGTCGGGTGGCAGCGTGTCGAACGCCATCGTTTCGGCCGTCGGTATGCAACCGACCGGCACCGAGAACCACACGTTCAACTACTTGGACCTGGTGAACTATCTGGCCGTCGGCAACCTCAACCCGTCGCCGCTCGGATATGTCGGCGGATCCGACGTCTTTACGACGATCAGCCCCGCCGCCGCACAGGGGATCGCCGCGGCGGTCGACGCTTTTCCCCGCAACGCCGGCCGCATGTTGGCGATCATGCACGCCCTCGACGGCGCCCTCGCCAGCATCCCGCCGGGCGGCACGGCGTTCCCGTGGCGCCAGCAGTCCGCGCTGGTGCAGTGGTACGTCGAAACCGGTGATCCTTCGGCAGCGACCGGCTGGCTCAACACGGCCCACCAAGCGGTGCGACCGTATTCGGTCGGGGGCTACGTGAACTATGTCGAGGCAAACCAGCCGCCGTCGCGCTACTTTGGTCCGAACACGTCGCAGCTGAGTGCCGTACGGCAGAAATACGATCCCGGCCGAGTCATGTTCTCCGGTCTCAACTTCTGACGCCGAGTGTGGGCTTCTGTTCGCGGTGCGGGCGGAAAACCTTGTAACAACCACACATTCGACGCGAGTGCTAAAGCGAATCTCTAGCGCTCTGTTCAAGCGCCCGCGCTACTCGCTTCCCCTTGTCGGTCAGCTCCATCCAGGCGAACCAAACCCACGCAGGCTTATCGTCGTAATGGGTGACATAGACATCGGAAATCTTCTGTATCGACTCATCGAAGACTGGCAGTAAGCAGCGCCTCACGGACTTTTTCGCGTGCGGTGGTCATCGCTTAATCCTGCCTCTAAGTGTGCTGCTACCCGCTTGCCCTCGTCGGTCAGCTTCATCCACGCGAAAAATACCCAGGCTGGTGGATCGTCATAGTGAGTGACGTACACATCGCAGATTTTTTGGATGGAGTTGTCTAGCGGCCCGTCCCAAGTCTCCCAACGTCCTTCATCACCGGACATGGCTCCCAATACAATCAGTCCGTCGTCGGCCAAGGAGCGAATCGTCGCTAAGGTCTCGTTTTGTACGTCCAGCACCGATGCCGACGGATACTGCTGCTTCACGTAGTAGTCAACCTGGGTAATCGGCAATTCGCCGCCCGCCGCTATATCGAGAATTAGCTCTGTGCGCACTTTTTCGCGTGCGGTAGTCATCGCTTAATCCTGCCTCTGAAGTGCTCGCGCTAACCGCTTGCCCGCGTCGGTGAGCTCCATCCAAACGAACCAGACCCATTCGGGACGGTCGTCATACTTGGCCACATAGACGTCCGAAATTTTCTCAATTGACTCATCGAGCGGCTCGCTCCATGGAACTAAACGCCCAGTCTCGCCAGACAGGTCGCCTAGTACGAACAGGCCGTCGCCGACCAGGGAACGAATCGTAGCTAGGGTTTCACGCTGTACCTCGGTCATGGACGCTGTCCGGTTTTGTTGGGTCACGCATGAAACAACAGCAGCAAGCGGCAAAGCGCCCTCTAAAGCGCCGAGGAGTAGCTCTGCATGTACTTTTTCACGTGCGGTGGTCATTCGATCAGTCCTTGGTCTCGTCACTATGGTTCGTATTCGGGCAGGTCGGCCAAGTCGTCTTTGCCGAGTATCGGCGGGGCGTGGTGACTGTGGGGTGGAGGAACGAAGTGCGGGAATGAGTTCGGATCGATCGGCCCCATGGGAACAAACGGTTCCGGCTCGGCTGGTGCGGGTCGTGGCGCTGGCGCCTCCACGGGCGCACGCTCGACCGGCGAAGACTCAACCGGCGCACGCGGCCCGGGCTCAGAACCTTCAGGTGCACTCGGTTCCGCGCGCGGGATATTCGGAACGCCGCCTGTAGCAGCGTTGACATGAACCTTCTCGTACGGGCCGTTTGGGGGGTTGAAGTCCAGTGTCAGGCCATTGTCGCCGGATCGCAGACCGATGATCGTCCCATCACGCAAGACTTTCTCGGTGCCTTTGTATGTAGTTGGTGGTGTGCGGTCCGGTGCGCCTTCGGTCGCCCAGTCCCAGAGCCTTCGGAGGTCCTCTTCACTGCGGATCTCGTCAAAGGTCGGACGAGTGCCCTTCGGAAGCCCCTTGATCGCATCGCGGACATCTTGGCCCGTATGCCCGGGGCTAGGTGTTGGGGTTGGTGCTTGTTTCCAGTCGACAAGCTGAATCGTCCCGTTCCGCGGATCGGCACCGACGCGAGTGGGTTTGCCGTTGTAGTTGATCGGCTTCTCGTCGAAGGTGAGGCTGCCGACATCGCCAGCGGCGGCGGTGAGCCTCGTGCCGACTTCACTATCGGTAGCGACGAGCTGGGCGGCGCGGCTACTAATCTCAGCGGAAAATGCCTGTGCCTGTGCCTGTGCCCGGCGCGGGGCCAGCTCTGCAGCGTTGCTTGATGTTTGGGTGTCGAGGACCGAAAGATCCTCGCCCACAACAAAACCGGCCTGCCGAGCGTCATCTACTTTGTAGAGCACCGAGCGCTGGACCCTGCTGATATCACCCGCACCTTCGCGGGCTATCCGCGCTGCCTCACGTAACCGGTCAGATTTCCGGGCGACCATCGCCTTATCGGCGGTGCTCCGCTCGACCAGCGCATCGCGTGCTCGACCTTCCCAATCCATCCCGAGCGACTGCTGCCAAACCTGTCCATACACGTCATCCCAACGGTTCGCGGTGGAATCCCAATGGTCAGCCGCTTCGCTCAGATGATCGACATCCCAGCCATAGATCTGTCGGAGCGTCGGCAATCCGATCGTCAACATCTCTGCCTCATAGGGATTCGGTCAGCGCGTTGAGCAAATCCGCCGAGCTTGCCTCGCTTTCGGTGTACGCGGTGGCCGCTGCGGTGGTCTTGACTGCGGTGACCTGGGTGCGCGCGGTGAGAGCCTCGCTCGCTGCGGCTACCCCGGCGTGAATCGCGGTGACCGCTGCGGCACTGGGTTGAAATGACAGGCGGGGCGCCGTGGGCCCAGCCGCGCTAAGCTCGCCGGCCAGGGTATGCCACCCGCTGGCCGTGGAGTGCAGCTCGTCGGTAGCTGCCCGGAAAATTCCCATTCTGCGAAGCTTAACCAGCGCACCGGTGGTATCAAGTCAGTCGCTACCAGAGGCAACTACGCCGACAGCGTCGCCCGCACACACACCGTGACGTAGGGCAGCGCAAGGCCTCCCGCGTTCGCCAATGCCGGATGGGTTGCCAGCAATTCGCGTACCTGGTCCAGCGTCTTGGTGCGCACTTCGGTAGGCGAGGTGATGCAGTAGCTGCGAGAAGCGACTAAGTCGATCAATGCTTGTGGCGTAAGGTAATTCGTCCACTCGACCTGATGGCGCTCTACGCCGGTGAACGGCTGCGGCAGCGTCACCTTGTCGCGGACGGGGTCCCCATCGTGGCCGATGATGCGACCCAGCTCCCGCACCCAGCCGAGCCGCGCGTCGCGGGTGTTCCAAACCAGACCCAGTCGTCCGCCCGGCCGCAGCACCCGTGCCACTTCGGGAATCGCCCGCGCCGGGTTGACCCAATGCCAGGCCTGCGCGACGAGCACCGCATCAACACTGTTGTCCCCCAACGGAATTTCTTCCGCCGTGCCGAGCAGTGCCGGCGTGTCCGGCAGCGACTTGCCCAGCATCTCCAGCATCTCGGCGATCGGATCGACGGCGACCACGTCCAGTCCCCGCTCCACTAGCCGGGTGGTCAGCTTTCCGGTCCCGGCGCCGAGGTCCAGCACGTCTTTAGCCCCAGCCGGTAACAGCCAATCGATCGCCTCCGGCGGGTACGACGGACGGCCGCGCTCATACGCGGCCGCTTCAGCGCCAAACGACAATGAGCGGGCCGGCGATGATTGGGTCACCGTGGACACGCGCCTTCACCGCTGGCCAAGTCGAGGGTCTGCCGCACCAGCTCACCGACCGCCTCGGATTCCACCAGGAATCCGTCGTGGCCGTAAATCGAGTCGACAATCTGCAGCCCGTGACATCCGGGCAACAGTTCGGCGAGTTCGGATTGCAGGCGCAGCGGGTAGAGCCGGTCGGAGGTGATCCCGCCGACCACCACCGGCACTGGGCAGTTGCGCAACGCGGCGGCGACACCGCCGCGGCCATGGCCGACATCGTGACGGGACAGTGCCTCGGTGAGCACCACATAGCTGCCGGCGTCGAATCGGGACACCAGCTTGCTGCCCTGGTGCTCCAGATAGCTCTGCACCGCGTAGCGGCCGTCTTCGCCCTGCGCGTCGTTGGCGAACCGGGTGTCCAGCTCGACCTCGCCGCGGTACGTCAGATGCGCGAAGCGGCGGGCAATATCCAGGCCGGCGTCGGGGCTGCGCCCGGTGCGGTAGTAGTCACCGCCCTGCCAGTCGGGGTCGGCTTTGATCGCCGCGATCTGGGTGCACTGGGTGCCGATCTGGTCGGCCGTCGCGCGCGCACCCACCGCCAGCAGCAGACCCGCGCGCACCCGGTCGGGGTGGCCGACGATCCATTCCAGCGCCCGGGCTCCACCCATCGACCCGCCGACCACCGCGGCGACCTCGCTGATGCCCAGCGCCGCCAGCGCGGCGACGTCGGCCTCGACCTGATCTCGCACAGAGATCAACGGAAACCTTGAACCCCAAGGCTTTCCATCGGGGGCGGTCGAACTCGGCCCGGTCGAGCCGCGGCAGCCGCCCAGCACATTGGTGGCCACCGCGCACCAGCGGTCGGTATCGATCGGCGCGCCCGGGCCCGCTATGCCGTCCCACCAGCCCGGCGTCGGATGTCCCGGCCCAGCAGGTCCCGTGATGTGCGAATCGCCGGTGAGCGCATGCAGCACCACCACGACGTTGTCGCGGGTAGGTGACAGTTCGCCCCAGCGCTGCACGGCGATGTCGACGTCGTCGATCACCGCACCGCTTTCCAGCATCAGCGAACCGATGTGAACGACGCCCACCTCGCCTTCGGCGGGCAGCGTCTGGGTGGGCACGTCAGAGATCGTCATCTCGGGCTCCTCAGAACGCCGCCACGGCGTGCGGGTCACCGCTGCCGGACTTCGCGCCGCCGTACTTTCGGGCGGCGGCGAAGCCCAGCTCGAGGTCGGCCAGGATGTCGTCGATGCCCTCGATGCCCACGGCCAGCCGCACCAACCCCGGGCTCACGCCGGTGGACAGCTGCTCGGCGGCGCTGAGCTGGGAATGCGTTGTCGACGCCGGGTGAATCACCAGCGATCGCACATCGCCGATATTGGCGACGTGGCTGTGCAACTTGAGCGCGTTGACGAACGCCTTGCCCGCCTCGACTCCGCCGGCCAACTCGAAGGACAACACCGCTCCGGTGCCCTTGGGCGCCAGCTTCTTGGCCCGCTCGTACCACGGCGAGCTCGGCAGGCCTGCGTAGTTGACCGAAAGCACGTCGTCGTGGCCGGCGAGGAATTCGGCGACTCGCTGGGCATTGGCGACATGACGCTCGACACGCAAGCTCAGAGTTTCCAGCCCCAGCGCGACCAGGAACGCATTGAACGGCGACGCAGCCGACCCGTAATCGCGCAGCAACTGCACGCGCGCTTTCAACGCGAACGCGGGCGGGCCCAGCTCCGCGTACACCACGCCGTGGTAGCTGGGGTCGGGGGTGGTGAAGCCCGGGAAGCGGTCCTGGGCCCAGTCGAAGGTACCGCCGTCGACGATCACACCGGCGATCGCTGCGCCGTGACCGCCCAGATACTTGGTGGCCGAGTGCACCACGATGTCGGCGCCCTGGCTGATCGGCTGAATCAGGTACGGGGTGGCGACGGTGTTGTCGACGATCAGCGGCACGCCATGCTCGTGGGCCACTCCGGAAACGCCGGGGGTGTCCAACACGTCGATCTGCGGGTTGGAAATGGTCTCGGCGAAGAAGGCCTTGGTGTTCGGGCGCGCCGCGGCCCGCCACGAGTCCAGGTCGTCGGGATCGTCGACGAAGCTGACGTCGACGCCCAGCTTGGGCAGCGAGTAGTGGAACAGGTTGTAGGTGCCGCCGTACAGACGCGGGCTGGACACGATGTGGTCGCCGGAGGCGGCCAGGTTCAAAATCGCGAACGTCTCGGCGGCTTGCCCGGAGGACAGGAACAGCGCCGCCACGCCGCCTTCCAGCGCGGCGATGCGCTGTTCGACGACGTCGGTGGTCGGGTTGCCGATCCGGGTGTAGATGTTGCCCGGGACTTCCAGACCGAACAGCGCCGCCGCGTGTGCGGTGTCGTCGAACACGTAGGACGTGGTCTGGTAGATCGGCAGCGCGCGGGCGTTGGTGGTCGGATCCGGCTGCTGGCCGGCGTGGATCTGCTTGGTCTCGAACGACCAGTGCGCGGTCGGATCGGTGTCGCTTTCAGGGTTGGTTTCGGAACTCACGTGGGTTGCTTTCTGGGAAGGAAGTCGGGTGGTCGAGTGCTCGTGGCTGCGCGGGACGCCATCTGGAGGCCCTAGATGACGACCGTCAGCCAGCGGTCAGCAACTGCGACGCACGATGGGCCAGCCCCAATAGGTGCGCATCAGGTTTCCCTGTCTACTCGGGGGGCCCGTCACCGCGGACCCGCGCTTGCCGACGTAGCCGGTTTGGCTACTCAACCTGGTCATCACCCGGGGCACCCCACCGCGGTTGGAGGGTTGCCGGCCAGCAAGCCGGGGCTTGACGCTGGCGCTCATGACCTGCCGGCAGCGTATCGCACGTTGCCGACTTTGTGCCACTGAGTCATTTGGAGGCGACCCGCTGCGCCCGGCTTCGCCGCGCTTGCGATCGCCACCGCCTGCCTGCCGAGCAGGGATTTGGCGGCGTACCCCTTGATGGCCGCCGATTCCCTGGTACGGGATACTGGCGGTCAGGGTACAACGCGAGGCACCTGAAGAAATCCGACCGAACAGCGACGCCGGGAGAAGAACTGTGTGCGCCGAACAGCCGACCATCATCTATACGCTGACCGACGAGGCGCCGTTGCTGGCGACTTATGCCTTCCTGCCGATCGTGCGCGCCTTCGCCGAGCCCGCGGGCATCCAGATCAAGACCAGCGACATCTCGGTGGCCGCACGGATCCTGGCCGAGTTCCCTGACTACCTGACCGACGAGCAGAAAGTCCCGGACAACCTCGGCGAGCTGGGCCGCCTGACGAAGCTGGCCGACACCAACATCATCAAGCTGCCGAACATCAGCGCCTCGGTGCCCCAGCTGGTCGCGGCCGTCAAGGAACTGCAGGGCAAGGGATTCAAAATTCCGGACTATCCGCAGAGTCCGAAAACCGACGAGGACAAGGAAATTCGCGACCGTTATGCCAAATGTCTTGGCAGTGCGGTGAATCCAGTTCTACGGCAGGGTAATTCGGACCGCCGTGCGCCCCATGCGGTCAAAGAGTATGCGCGCAAGCACCCGCACAGCATGGGGAAGTGGTCGCAGGCGTCGCGCACCCATGTCGCAACCATGCGGCACGGCGACTTCTACCACGGTGAGAAGTCGATGACGCTGGACCGGGCGCGCAACGTGAAGATGGAGTTGGAGACCAACAGCGGCAAGACGATCGTGCTCAAACCCATGGTGTCGCTGCGGAATGGCGACGTCATCGACAGCATGTTCATGAGCAGGAAGGCTCTGTGCGAGTTCTACGAGGCGCAGATGGAGGACGCCTACAAGACCGGCGTGATGTTCTCCCTGCATGTCAAGGCCACCATGATGAAGGTATCCCACCCGATCGTGTTCGGCCACGCCGTGAAGATCTTCTACAAGGAGGCATTCGCCAAGCACCAGGAGCTGTTCGACGAACTCGGCGTCAACGTCAACAACGGATTGGTCGACCTCTACAACAAGATTGAGTCGCTGCCCGCGTCGCAACACGACGAGATCATCCGCGACCTGCACGCCTGCCACGAGCACCGGCCCGAGCTGGCCATGGTCGACTCGGCCAAGGGAATTACCAATTTTCATTCGCCCAGCGACGTGATCGTGGATGCGTCGATGCCGGCGATGATCCGCGCGGGCGGCAAGATGTACGGCGCCGACGGGCGGCAGAAGGACACCAAGGCCGTCAACCCCGAGTCCACGTTTTCCCGTATCTACCAGGAGATCATCAACTTCTGTAAGACGCACGGCCAGTTTGATCCGGCGACGATGGGCACGGTCCCCAACGTCGGGCTGATGGCGCAGCAGGCCGAGGAGTATGGCTCGCACGACAAGACGTTCGAGATACCGGAGGACGGCGTCGCCAACATCGTCGACCTCGACACCGGGGAAGTCCTGCTGACGCAACACGTGGAAGACGGCGACATCTGGCGGATGCCGATCGTCCGGGACGAGCCGATCCGCGACTGGGTCAAGCTGGCGGTCGACCGGGCGAGAAACTCGGGCATGCCGGTGGTGTTCTGGCTGGACCAGGAGCGTCCGCACGAGAGCGAACTGCGCAAGAAGGTCAACACCTATCTGGCCGACTACGACACCGAGGGCCTCGACATCGCGACCATGTCGCAGGAACGAGCGATGCGGCACACGATCGAGCGCGCGATGCGCGGGCAGGACACCATCGCCGCGACCGGAAACATCCTGCGCGACTACCTCACCGACCTGTTCCCAATCCTGGAGTTGGGCACCAGCGCCAAGATGCTATCCATCGTGCCGCTGATGGCCGGTGGCGGAATGTACGAGACGGGAGCGGGCGGTTCAGCGCCTAAGCACGTGCACCAACTCGTCGAGGAGAACCACCTACGGTGGGATTCACTTGGTGAATTCCTCGCGCTGGGAGCGTGTTTCGAGGACATCGGGATCAAGACCGGTAACGAACGGGCCAAGATTCTGGGCAAGACGCTCGACGACGCGATCGGCAAACTGCTGGACAACAACAAGAGCCCGTCACGCAAGACCGGTGAACTCGACAACCGCGGCAGCCAGTTCTACCTGGCCATGTACTGGGCGCAGGAACTCGCCGCGCAGACCGATGATGACGAGTTGCGCAAACACTTTGCCGCACTGGCCGATACGTTGGCCAAGAACGAAGAAGCTATCGTCGCCGAACTCGCCGCGGTCCAGGGCGAGGCGGTGGACATCGGCGGCTACTACGCGCCTGATACCGCCATGACGACCGCGGTGATGCGGCCGAGCAAAACCCTCAACGCTGCTCTGGAGGATGCGCAGCGGTCCTAGTCGATCAGATTGCGGAGCGTCTCGATGAGCTTGACCCGGTCGGCGGGCGTTGCGGCGATCGGTGCCACGACCAAAGTAGTTACCCCAGCCTCGCGGAACGCCGCCACTCGCTCCTTGACGAACCCGGGTGCGCCGATGAGCGAGACATCTCGCACGAGTTCATCGGGCACAGCCTTTGCGGCGCCGTCCTTGTCGCCGGCCAGATAAAGCTCTTGGATGCGATCGGCCTGCGGGCCGTAGCCGTACTTGGTGGCCAACGTGTGGTAGAAGTTCTTGCCCTTGGCGCCCATGCCGCCGATGTAGAGAGCCAGGTGCGGTTTGACGAAGTCCCTTAGCGGCTCGACGTTTTCGCCGATGGCCAATGCCGGTCCGGCGAACACATCGAGGTTCCCCAAAGCGGGATCGCGCTTGGCCTGGCCGGCGGCCAGCGCGTCGCCCCACACGTCTTGCGCCTTCTCCGGCAGATAGAAGATCGGTTGCCAGCCCTCGGCGATCTCGGCGGCCAGCTCGACGTTCTTGGGCCCGAGCGCGGCGATGAGTATCGGAATACGTTCCCGGACAGGCTTATTGATTAGCTTGAGCGGCTTGCCCAGCCCGGTGCCCTGGTCAGCGGGCAGCGGGATCGTGTAGTGCTTGCCCTGGTGTTGCAGGGTCTCGCGACGCCAGACCTGGCGGCAGATGTCGACGACTTCGCGGGTGCGGCCTATCGGGGCGTCGTAGGGCACCCCGTGGAAGCCCTCGATGACCTGCGGGCCGGAGGCGCCGAGCCCGAGGGTGAACCGGCCGTCGGAGACATAGTCCAGGCCCGCCGCGGTCATCGCAGTCAATGTGGGCGTCCGGGTGTAGAGCTGCAGAATGCCCGAGGCCAGCTCCACCCGTTCTGTGCTGGCCGCGAGGTAGCCCAACCCGCTGACCGCGTCGAACGAATACGCCTCGGGGACAAAGACAATGTCGCACCCCGCGCGTTCGAGGTCGGCGACCTCGGCGGCCACCTCCTTGAAGCCGCCCGCGTAGTTGATGCCCAATCCGATCCGCATGTTCGACACCCCCTACACGCTAGTGAACTGCTCGGCCAGTTCCAGCGCCCCCTGCTGGATCCGACCGAATTGGGCGCCCATCGCCTCGGACAGGGCCGTCGCAGCCGACAGCGGCCGCACCATCACCATGAAGTCGTCGATCAGACCCTGGTCGTTGAAGTGCAAGAAATCGCAGCCGGTGAGGTTGACGCCCGGCACCCCGGAAATCTTGGTCTCGAACACAAACGCATGGTCGCGGCCGTTGCTGTCATGGATTTCGCGGACGTAATGGAAGTCCTCGAAGACTCGCAAGACGCCGCGCAGGATGGCCGCGGTGAGCGGCTTGCCGACATAGGGCTTGAACGCCACCGGGCTGGTGAACACCACGTCGTCGGCCAGCAGCGCTGCGATGCCCGCCTCGTCGCGCTGCTCGACCGCTTTGCGGAACGGATGCTTAGAACTCACCAGACACCTCGCATAGTCAATTTGTTGAGTAGGTGTGTCTGACGCTAAAGCGTGCAGCCGCGGAAGTCTAGAGTGCGATTAATCACTTTGTTGATTAGTCTGATGCTTTAGTATCGTCGTATGTCGGTGCGCGATGCGGTGTTGGCGGCCCTCCTGGAGGGCGAATCTTCGGGCTATGACCTGGCCAAGAGCTTCGACGCATCGGTCGCGAACTTCTGGATGGCCACCCCGCAGCAGTTGTACCGCGAACTCGACCGTCTGGCCGAGCAAGGTCTGATCCAGGCCCGCGTCGTCCACCAAGAACGCCGGCCCAACAAGCGGATGTACTCGCTGACCGAGGCGGGTTACGACGCTATCCAGCAGTTCACTTCCCGCGCGCCGAAGCCGTCGGCGATCCGCGACGAACTCGCCGTCAAGGTGATGGCCGTTGATGTCGGTAACGGGCAGGCCGTGCGCGACTTCACGATCGAACGACTGCAATGGGCGACGGCCAAACTGCAACGCTATGAACGGATGCGGGCTCGCATGCTCGACGGCCTCGACGAAGACGAATACCTGGCCCAGGCGAAGCGGGTGGGCCCGTACCTGACCCTGATGCGGGGAATCTCGTTCGAGCAAGAGAACATTCGATGGGCAGAACGCGTGCTGACGATCATCGAGCAGCGTCAGGGCGCCGGGTCTGCCAGGTAATGGGCCAGCACCGGCCGCAACCATTCGATGAGTAGCGCGTCGTCCATGCCGGCGAGTGGCGGGACGCCGAGCATGTAGCGAGCGACGGCCAGGCCCAGCAGCTGCGACCCCACCAGAGCGGCACGTTCGGCGGCGTGATCGGGAACGACCGCGGATAGCGCCGGCGCTACCTGGTCGACGAAAACCTCGAGCAGGGCATCCGCGGCGACGCGATTCGTCGCGGCCGCCCGCAGCAGCGGGACAAACGGTCCCTGCGGTCCCCAGACGGCGATAAACATCGGCAGTAACACGTCGGCAACACGGTCGGGCGCGACATCTGAGAGATCGGGAAACGTGATGTCGAACCGGGAGGCCGCGGCGAAAAGCTCTGCCTTGCTGCCGAAGTAGTGCATGACGAGCGCGGGATCGACGCCGGCCTCCGACGCGACCGATCGGATCGTCGTGCGTTCGAACCCGTGGTTGCCGAACTGCGATCGCGCGATCTCCAGGATCGCCGCCCGGGTGGTCTGTCCGTCGCGTCCGTCACGCGCCTTCGATGGCATGCCAACAGTGTATTCAACAACTGTTGACACGGGTGGTGTAAAAGCCTACCGTCGAGTTCAACAGTTGTTGAACTCCTGACGAGAGGTCGCCACCATGACCGTCACGGCCATCCAGATCGGACTCGACCCGGAGGTGATCGACTACTCCTCGCCCGACTTCGCCCAATTCCCGGGCCTGTCGAAGGAGAAGCTGCGCGCCGCCAACGCCGACAACGTGGCCGCCTTGCGCGCCGCCGGCTATCGCGTCGACAACTGCCTCATCGACTTCGGCGATGCGGGCGCCGACAAAGCCCTTCGGTGGCTGGAGGCCAAGCGCTACGACGCGGTGCTCATCGGCGCCGGCGTGCGATTGGTCGCCGCCAACACGCTGCTCTTCGAGTGCATCGTCAACGCCGCCCACGTCACCCAACCCGGATGCCGGTTCGTTTTCAATCGCGCAGCCGTGGCCACCCCCGACGACATTCGTCGCTGGTATCCCGACCCGGAGGCGGTGGCGTGATGGCCGTTCATGAGGTTGACGTCCTGGTCATCGGCGCCGGCCCGACGGGGCTGACCGCGGCCGGCGACCTCGCGCGAGCGGGTCGGTCGGTCGCCGTGCTCGAGCGCTGGCCCGCGATCAACCCGTCCAGCCGCGCGTTCGCCACCATGGCGCGCACGCTGGAGGTTCTCGACGCCCGGGGGCTCGCCGACGACCTGCTCGCGCACGCGCACAAGGCGCCGGGCGTCACGATTTTCGGCGGAGGCCGCATCGACCTCACCCACCTCGACTCGCCCTACCAGTTCGCGATGATCACTCCCCAGACCAATGTCGACCAGGCGCTGGCGGCCTACGCGGCCGCGCAAGGGGCCGAGATCGTGCGTGGCTTCGAGGTGGTCGGACTCGACCAGGACGCCGACGGCGTGACCGTCGACGCGCGGCCGCGCGGCGATCACGCCGGCAGCCGAACCTTGTGGCGGGCAAGGTATTTGATCGGTGCCGACGGGGCGCACAGTACGGTCCGCACGCTGGTCGGTGCGGACTTCCCGGGTAACACGATCTTGTCGTCGATCGTGCTTGCCGACGTCAAGCTGGCGCATGGCCCTGCCGACGGTGGCCTGACGCTCGGCAGCACCCGCGACGAGTTCGCGTTCCTGGCTCCCTACGGCGGTTCGTGGTACCGGGCGATGGTGTGGGACCGCAACCATCAGGTTCCCGACACTGAGTCGGTGGTTGCCGAAGAGATCGTCGGGGTGCTGAGCCGGGCGATGACCTCCGACCTCGGGGTGCTCGAGGTTGGGTGGAAGTCCCGATTCCATTGCGATGAAAGACAAGTCGCGCAATATCGGTATGGCAGGGTGTTCTTGGCCGGAGACGCGGCGCACGTCCACTCGCCGATGGGCGGTCAGGGCATGAACACCGGGATCCAGGACGCGGCGAACCTCGCGTGGAAGATCGACGCGGTGCTCGATGGTGCGGACGACACCGTGCTGGACAGCTATCAGGACGAGCGCCACCCGATCGGCAAACGAGTGCTGTTGCAATCGGGCATGATGGCGCGCGGCGTCACCCTGCACCCGCGGGTCGCTCGCGGATTACGAAACCTACTGGTGCCCAATCTTCTTCGTGTCCCACGGATACGTGACGAGGTGGCCGGGAGCTTCGCGGGCACGACACTGCGGTATCCTCACCGGGCAGACGAGAGCGCGTTGGTGGGCACCCGGGCAACGCAGATTCCGCTGATGCAAGACCGTCTCACCGAGCTGCAGCGCGAGCCCGGCTTCGTGCTGATTCGTGAGAGCGGCAGGTCTCCGGTCGACGTGATCGACCTGCACCAAGCGGAGCGGGCCGACCCCGGGCCGGCAGTGCTGGTGCGACCTGACGGCTACATCGCCTGGGCCGGCGACTCGGCCAGCCGATCCGAATGGCTTGACGTCGTTGCGCGCTGGACCGGGCTTGTAGTCTGGGCTGCATGTCCAGCGGTGGAAAGATCAAAGTCGAAGGCACGGTAGTAGAGCTCGACGGCGACGAGATGACGCGGGTGATCTGGAAGTGGATCAAGGACATGCTGATCCTTCCGCACCTCGACATCAAACTGGACTACTACGACCTGGGCATCGAGCACCGCGACGCCACCGACGATCAAGTGACGATCGACTCGGCGTACGCCATCAAGAAGCACGGCGTCGGCGTCAAGTGCGCCACGATCACCCCCGACGAGGCCCGGGTGAAGGAATTCGACCTCAAGACCATGTGGTCGTCGCCCAACGGGACGATCCGAAACATCCTGGGCGGCACGATTTTCCGTGAACCGATCATCATCTCGAATGTGCCGCGGCTGGTTCCGGGATGGAAGAAGCCGATTATCATCGGCCGCCACGCTTTTGGCGACCAGTACCGCGCCACGAACTTCAAGGTCGACCGGCCCGGGACCGTCACACTGACCTTCACCCCGGACGACGACAGCGTGCCGATTGTGCACAAGATGGTGACCATCCCCGAAGACGGCGGCGTCGTGATGGGGATGTACAACTTCAAGGATTCGATTCAGGATTTCGCCCGCACGTCGTTCGCCTATGGCCTCAAAGAGAACTACCCGGTCTATCTGTCGACAAAGAACACCATCCTGAAGTCCTACGACGGGATGTTCAAAGACGAGTTCCAGCGGATCTACGACGAGGAGTTCAAGGACAAGTTCGAGAAAGCCGGGTTGACCTACGAGCACCGGCTGATCGACGACATGGTGGCGTCTTGCCTCAAGTGGGAAGGCGGCTATGTGTGGGCGTGCAAGAACTATGACGGTGACGTCCAGTCCGACGCGGTCGCGCAGGGGTACGGCTCACTGGGCTTGATGACGTCGGTGCTGACGACCGCGGACGGCAAGACCGTGGAGGCCGAAGCCGCCCATGGCACGGTCACTCGCCACTTCCGCCAGTATCAGGAGGGCAAGCCCACCTCCACCAATCCGATCGCCTCGATCTACGCCTGGACGCGTGGGCTTGAGCACCGCGGCAAGCTGGACAACACACCAAAGGTGAGCGCGTTCGCCGAGAAGCTGGAAGACGTCGTCGTCGCGACGGTCGAAGGCGGTCAGATGACCAAAGACCTGGCCCTGCTGATCGGCCCGGATCAGGACTGGCAGACCAGCGAGGAGTTTCTCGGCGCGATCGCCGACAACCTCGAGAAGGCGCTCAGCTCGACTTAACCTCGCGGATCGGCGGAGTGTGCTCGTCGAGGAAGCCGGTGATGACTTCGGTGACCCGTCCCGGTGCCTCGAACATCGGAATGTGGCCGACGCCGGTGAGTGTTGTGAACTTGGTCTCGGGGGGCAGATGGTCGATGAAGTGCCCGCTGAACTTGCCCGGGGGCACGACCCGGTCTTTCTCGCAGAGCACAAGGTGGGTGGGAACGCCAGTTTGGGCCAACTCCGCCAGGCCAGGCAGTAGCAGCGACTTGACCAGCAGCTGAAAGTACGCCGGGCAATGCTTCAGGTCATCGATGACGCCGATCAGTTCGGCCTCGCTGATGCCCTCTGGAGATGCGCTAATTGGCAGGGTGCCTATTCGGCGGCTGAGCGGTAGGCGCAACAGGCGGGACCCGAGCAAATGGGCTAGCACCCAGACCGGCATACCACCGACGAACTTGGCGATCACCTCGAACTTTGTCGGGCTCCAGCGATGCCAGCCACCAGCCGGCGCGATGCCGGTGACGGTGCGTGCCCGCCCGCGGCGTTCCAGCTCGAAGGCCACCCAGCCGCCCAGTGAGTTGCCCACGATGTGGCAGGTGCTCCAGCCCAGCTGGTCGAGTTGCCGTTCGACATGGTCGGCCAGCACCGCCGAGCTCAGAAACCAGGTGCCGGCGCGCGGGCCGCCGTTGTGGCCGGCCATCGTCGGGGCGAACACTTCGTAGCGGCCGGTGCCGGCCAACTGCGGCGCCACCTTCTGCCAGACCAGCTGCGAAATCAGGAAGGGGTGCAGCAGCAGCACCGGTTCGCCGGACCCGAGATGGATCGGCGCGCGAGTCGTCATGCCGCCGACATTAAAGGTGATACCACCGGTACCGCAAGAAGCGCCGTTCGCGGACCGACACCAGTGTCGCGGCATCCAGACTTAGGATCCGGCCATGACGCCGGACATCTCACGCCAGGTCTTTGTGCGTGGCGGGCTCGGGACGGTTGCAGGTTTGCTCTTGGGATCATGCGGAGAAACGGCCGCGCCGCGGCCGCGGGCAGCGGCAGACGCACCGGACTGGGGTGCCCTCGGCAAGAGCATCCAGGGCCAAGTCACGCTGCCGTCAAGCGCTGACTACGCCGGTGCGAAGAACCTCTTCAACTCCCGCTTCGACAACTCGACACCCGCGGCCGTCGTCACGGTGCAATCCACTGGCGACGTGCAGCAGGCTGTTGTGTTCGCTGCGCAGAACGGCGTCCAGGTTGCCGCTCGTAGCGGCGGACATTCCTACATCGGTGCCTCTTCGGCAAATGGCGTCATGGTCGTCGACCTGCGTCAGCTGCCGGGCGGGATCACCTACGACGACCAAAGCGGTCTCGCGACGATTCCGGCAGCGGCAGAACTGGATTCGGTGCAGACCACACTGGCCGGACAAGGACGATTGATCCCGAGCGGCAGCTGCCCGACGGTCGGAGTCGCCGGTTTGACCCTGGGTGGCGGGCTGGGTTCTGATGCCCGACAGTGGGGTCTGACGTGTGACGCGCTGGTGTCAGCGTCCGTCGTCTTGCCCAGCGGCGACGCGATCACCGCAACAGCAACCGACAATGCCGATCTGTATTGGGCGTTGCGGGGCGGCGGAGGCGGCAATTTCGGAGTGGTTACCTCGTTTACGTTGCGCACATTCGCCACCACCGACCGTGATGTCGTTTACCTGGTATTCCCTGCGGGTTCGGCTGAGCAAGTCATTCTCGGTTGGAATCAGTGGCTGAGCAACGCGGACCGGGCAATCTGGGGCATGGTCAACGTCACGGCGGGCCAGGCTTCGCCGGGGTGCAGCATTACGTTGGCGACGCCCCCGGGAGATGGGCCGGGCCGAGCAGGCGACATCATCGCCGCTATCGGTGTGCAGCCCACCAGCAACACAAACCAAACGTTGAGCCGTATGGACTTCGTCCATTACTTCGAAGGTGGCGACCAGGCATGGCATCCGCGCGTTTTCGTTGCGGGCTCGGACATTGTCGGGGAGATGACGCCATCCGCTGCGCAAGCCATCGTTGCCGCGGCAACAGCGTGGCCTCAGGATGCGGGCCCGGCGGCGGCGGTGATCGAGTCGCTGTCTGGAGCGGTGAATGACGTAGACCCCGGGGGCACCGCGTTCCCGTGGCGGCGGCAGGCGGCGTCTATTCAGTGGTACTCAGAGCCGTCGCCGCCGAACACGGTGGAGGTCGGGGATGCGTGGCTGGTAGCGGCGCACCAGGCGATGGGGGCCAATTCCGTTGGCGGCTACGTCAACTACGTGGAGCTGGGCAGTACGGCGTCGCGGTATTTCGGCGGAAATCTGTCGCGGCTCAACGCCGTTCGTCAACAGTACGACCCGAGCGGTTTGATGTACTCCGGCATCCGGCCGGTTTGATGATGGCCGTGTCCTGTGGCGCGGTGTCGGCGTGGAAAGATTGAGTCACCATGAGCACCACGCAAGCGACGATGCAGAGCAGGAGAGCGATGTGGGGGCACCTCCCGCTTGCGGGGGAGAGGAGCGGCGTCAATGAGTAACGCCGGATCCCGCCGGGTCTTCTCCGGCGTACAGCCCACCTCCGACTCTCTGCACCTCGGAAATGCGCTGGGCGCCATCACACAGTGGGCCCAGCTGCAAGACGACTACGACGCATTCTTCTGTGTCGTTGACCTGCACGCCATCACCATCCCGCAGGATCCCGACGTGTTGCGGCGTCGGACCCTGGTGACCGCCGCCCAGTATCTGGCGCTAGGTATCGACCCCGGCCGCAGCACCATCTTCGTGCAGAGCCACGTCGCTGCGCACACCCAGCTGGCATGGGTGCTGGGCTGTTTCACCGGTTTCGGTCAGGCTTCGCGCATGACGCAGTTCAAAGACAAATCGACGCGCCAGGGGAGCGATGCGACGACGGTCGGCCTGTTCACCTACCCGGTGCTGCAGGCCGCCGACGTGCTCGCCTACGACGCCGAACTGGTACCGGTCGGTGAAGACCAGCGTCAGCATCTGGAGCTGGCCCGCGATATCGCGCAGCGGTTCAACAGCCGGTTCCCGGACACGTTCGTGGTTCCCGAGCTACTCATTCCCAAGGTCACCGCGAAGATCTACGACCTGCAAGACCCGTCGTCTAAGATGAGTAAGTCGGCGGCCACCGATGCCGGTTTGATCAGTCTCCTCGACACTCCTTCCGTGTCCGCCAAAAAGATTCGCTCCGCTGTGACAGACAGCGAACGCGAGATCCGATACGACCCGGATGCCAAAGCCGGCGTGTCGAACCTGCTGAGCATCCAGTCCGCGGTTACCGGGGTCGAGATCGACGCGTTGGTGCGACAGTATGCCGGCCGCGGCTACGGCGATCTGAAGAAGGACACCGCCGAGGCCGTCGTCGAGTTCGTGACACCGATCAAGGCACGGGTCGACGAGTTACTCACGGATCCAGCTGAATTGGAGGCAATCCTGGCCGCCGGGGCGGCACGGGCCGACGACGTGGCCGCAAAAACGGTCGACCGGGTCTATGACCGGCTAGGGTTCTTGCCAAAACGTCCCTAGCGGGTGGTGATGAGCGAACCGGCCAAACCAGGCATCCTGGATCGGCTGCGGGCGCGGTTCGGCTGGTTCGACCACGCGATGCGGGCCAACGACCGATACGAAGAGTCCAAGGGCAATTTCTTCGCGGCCGGGCTGAGCTACTACACGATTTTCGCGTTGTTCCCCTTGCTGATGGTCAGTTTCAGCGTCGGCGGATTCCTGCTGTCGCGTCGGCCCGATGTACTGACCGGGATCGACAGCAAGGTCAAGGCCGCGGTGCCGGGCGCGCTGGGACAACAAGTGGTCGAGATCATGAATTCGGCGATCGCTTCGCGGGCGTCGGTCGGCGTCATCGGTTTGGCCGTCGCGGCATGGGTCGGCCTGAACTGGATCGGCAACCTGCGGGTGGCGCTGAGCGAAATGTGGAGACAGGGCGAGGGGTCGCGGGGATACATCCGGACCAAGTTCTCCGATCTTGCGACGATGGTTTCGTCGTTCGTGGCGATCCTCGCCACCCTCGCGCTCAGTACGCTCGCTACCGCGGCGCCGATGGACAAGGTGTTGGGGTCGCTGGGTATTCACAACGCGCCGGTCCTGGATGCGATTCTGCGCGGGGGGTCGCTGCTGGTATCAGTGTTGTTGTCGTGGTTGGTATTCACCTGGATGATCGCCCGATTGCCCAGAGAGCCAGTCAGATTCGCCAGCGCGATCCGCGCGGCTCTGCTCGCGGCGATCGGCTTCGAATTGTTCAAGCTGGTCGCGTCGATCTACCTGAAGTCTGTGTTGCGTAGCCCGGCGGGTGCCACCTTCGGGCCGGTGCTGGGTCTGATGGTGTTTGCGTACATCACTGCGCGGCTGCTGCTGTACGCGACCGCGTGGGCGGCGACGTCGACGGAGAACCTGGCGGCGGCGCCCGTGGAGCCGCCCGCGCCAGCGGTGATCACGACCAGGGTGCATCTTCGCGAGGATCTCAATGCGCGGCAGGCCTTGACAGCTGCCGCAGTGGGTGCCATTGGGGCACTGGGTCTTTCCCGACTGGTCCGACGAAATAAAGGGTAGGTCACGCACTCACCGTCGCAGTTATCTATCGCGAAACGATTTGGACACGACAGGGCGCTTCGGCGCTCAATCGTGTCACCCTCATGGGCAGGAATAGTTGCTCTACGCGAAGGCGGGTCGGCGATGTCGGAACCGAATCTGTTCCACAAATTGGCAGCGGAAACGATCGGCACCTTTTGGCTGGTGCTCGGTGGCGTTGGCAGCGCGGTTTTTTCGGCGGAGGCCCACGCCGCCGATCTATACCCACTAGGTATCGGCTACCTTGGCGTGTCCCTGGCCTTCGGTCTGACTGTGCTGACAGGCGTGTACGCATTCGGGGCCATCTCCGGTGGGCATTTCAACCCCGCCGTCACGCTGGGTGCGGCATTGGCCCGCCGGGTGGAATGGAAAGTCCTGCCGGCCTACTGGATAGTTCAGGTAATCGGCGGCTTGCTCGCCGGACTGGTGATCTACTACATCGCCTTTGGCAAGCCCGGTTTCATCGCTACTGGGCACTTGGGGGCCAACGGCTATGGCCAAAACTCGCCCGGTGGCTATTCACTGGGTGCAGTCATCCTCGCCGAGATCGTCCTGACGGCGATGTTCCTGTTCGTCATCCTCGGCTCGACCGACGCGCGGGCGCCGAAGGGCTTCGCCGGCTTGGCCATTGGGTTCGCATTGGCGCTGACCAACCTGGTGGCGATCCCGATCTCCAACGCGTCGATCAACCCGGCCCGGTCCACCGCTGTCGCGTTCTTCAACGGCAACGGCGCACCGCAACAGCTGTGGGTGTTCTGGCTGGCGCCGCTGATCGGCGGGGCGATCGCCGGTATCGCTTATCCGTTCCTGTTCGGGCGGGCCGAGGAGACCGAGG
>NZ_DATFZD010000273.1:0-6042 GCF_035314665.1 Mycobacterium sp.
ACCGATGTCGCTGATCTGCGCTCACGCCGTGAGGTCGAACGTCATGGGCCCGGTCTGGTGCCGGACGGCGTGGAGATCCATCTACTGCCCATCCCGGATCTCGGGCCCGACGAGCTCAACCCGGACGGGGACGCGCCGCACGAGCACGCGTTCCGGCGGCTGCTGGAAGACAAGGCCGACGACGAACCGGTCAGCGAAGCGTCCACCCGCTACATGACCGAGGAGTACAGCAGGTTTCCCACCTACAACGGCGCACAGCAGGCACTGCATCGCGTGGTCAGCTTGCTGGCCGACGGACGCACGGTGCTCACCCACTGTTTCGCCGGCAAGGACCGCACCGGCTTCATGGTGGCGCTGGTGCTGGAAGCCGCGGGCGTCGAGCGGGACGCGATCATGGCCGACTTCCTGGGCAGCAACCGGGCGGTTCCCCAACTGCGGGACCGGATCCTCGAAGCGGTCCGGGAGCGATCGGACGTCGAAGTGACGCCGGAGCTGATGGCATTCACCGAGGCGCGGCTCTCCGACGAAGTCCTCGGCGTCCGCGAGCAATACCTGGACACCGCGCGGCGCACCATCGATGAAAACTTCGGCTCGCTCGACGGCTACCTGCGCAGCGCGGACATCACCGAAGACGACGTGAACCGGCTGCGCAGCGCGCTGCTGGGCTGAATTCAGCCTGCTCAAGCGTCCCGGTGCCCGGCGCACCGACTCCCGGCGGCCCTCACTACAACTGCCGCTACAACCTGTGCGCGCCGGCAGCAGGCACTTAATTTACTTAAAGGAAAACCTGTGGATTTCTTAGACATTAAGGCGGAAGGGGAGTAGAACATACGTTGAATACCCGCGCCGCTGGGGCAGTCTCCTGCCCTTGACGATCCGCCCAAATTCCGGGAGGTCCCAATGTCAGACCGCAAGCTTCGTTGGTTGGGTGCAGGGCTGGTGACAACCGCCGGTGCCGGATTCCTGGGCCTGACGGCGATGATGAATCCGGCGTTCGCGCACGCAGACGACATCGGGTTGGTCATCGGCGGCACCACGGTCCCCATCCCCGGCCCGCAGTACGTGGAGGCCGCTGACCTGCTCTACCTCAACAACCAGGCCGAGATGACGCCGCTCTACCCCGACCTGACCTTCTACCAGGCCACCTCAACCAACCCCGACGACCCAGGGTTCTTTGGGAACGGCTTGTTCACTCCCGAGGGGGCCTATCCGCTGTTCGGCCAAGGCGTCCAGCAGTTGTATTACAACTACCCACTCAATTCCGATGGCCTTGCGGGCCCCAGCACCTCGGTGGGCCAGGGCGCCGCCATCCTGGAAAGCACGATCCTCGCCAACCAGGCTGCCGGAGACGGCTCAACGGTGTTGGGCTACTCGCAGAGTTCCACGCTATCCGGTGTCACGATGCAGCTGCTCGACCCGTCCGGCACGCCGCACACGGGACCGCTTGACCCGCAATTCCTGCTGCTCGCTGACCCCAACAATCCCAACGGCGGGCTGTTCGAGCGCTTCAATGGCTTCGAAACGACGACGAACCCGAACACCGTCGACCAGCTGAACCTGGCGAGTCTGGGTATCGCGTTCAACGGTGCAACGCCGTCCGATGACTACCTGACGAACATCTACTCGCTGGAATACGACGGCTTCACGGACTTCCCGCGATATCCGATCAATCTGCTGTCCGACCTCAACGCCTTCTTGGGCATCGAAGACCTCCACGGCACGTATCTCAACGGGGGCGTCGACGGGAGCGGTCCCACGGCGGAACAGATCGCCAACGCGATTCTGCTGCCGGGCTCGATGGACTCCGGCACCGCGGACAGCCTCACCAACTACTACATGATCGATGAGACTGCGCCGCTGGTGTCGCTGCTGCCGACACAGCTCCGAGAATTGCTGGGGCCCGACCTGACGTATCTGATCAACTTGGGCTACGGCGACGGCAGCCTCGGCTACTCCGTGACGGCTGATTCACCGGCGAACATGCCTACCCCGTTCGGGCTGTTCCCCGACGTCAGTCTCTCAACAGTGTTCAGCACACTGGTCACCGACACCGAGCAAGGCATCCAGAACTTGATGAGCGGCACAGACCCCTACTCGGCGGCGGTGGATTCGGCGGCCTCGGGGGCGACCTCGTCGGGGCAGAGCCTCACGGATCTGCTGTCGGCATTGTCAGCTGACGCCGCAAATCCGGCAGCGTCGTTCACCGACTTCGTCAACGCACTCTCGAGTGCGGCCTCGACACTGTATTCCACCTTGCTGCCAACCGCGGACATCATCAACTCACTGGTGACCAGCCTGCCCGCGTGGGAAACATCAATTTTCATAGACAACCTGTCGACCGGTGACTTCCTTGACGCTCTCGGTTTACCGATCGCGGGGACCACGGCGATCGGCACGCTGGCGGCCGGATTCGAGGTCTCCATCCTGAGCGATGCCTTCTCACAGGTCGCTGCTGACTTCTCAGGTCTGTTCTAGTAACGGGGGATACGGAACGCGCCGCCACCGGTCTGCGGTAGCGGCAGCCTCATCCCGTAACTCGTCGGCTAGGGCTCCAGCACGAGCTTGCCGAACACACCGCCGTCGGCCAGGGCCTGCAGCGCGGCACTTCCCTCCGAGAGCGGATAGCGCTGCGGAGGTGGGGGTTTCAACCCAGCCGACACCAGGTGGTTCAGGCCCCAAGCGAACAGTGCCGCCGAGCCGGGCACCTGATGCAAATACTCGCCCCAGGCGACGCCGAGCACGCCGACATTGCGCAGCAGCAGCCTGTTCACCTTGACCGTCGGGATCGCGCCCGCGGCGAAACCAATCACCAGCAGCTTGCCGTCGATGGCCAGCACCCGGATGGCGTCGTCGAACGCGGACCCGCCGACCGGATCGACGACGATGTCAACGCCGCGACCGTCAGTACGCTCGCGCACCGCCTGAGCCCAGCCGTCGGTCAACGGCAGCACCACATCGGCGCCCAGCGACTCAACGAAATCCGTTGCGCCCGTGCGGTGCACCATCGCGATGACCTTGCCCGCACCCATCGCCCTGGCCACCTGGATCGCCGCGGTGCCGACTCCACCGGCCGACCCCAGTACCAGCACGCTGTCACCGGCGCGCATCGCCGCACGCCGGGCCAGCGCGAAGTACATGGTGTTGTAGTTCACCAGCAGCGACACCGCCTCGGCGTCGTCGAGTTCCGCCGGACTGTGGATCACGTTAGCCAACGGAACGATCACCTGTTCGGCATATCCGCCGAGCACGCCGAACGCCGAGACCCGGTCACCCACTTTGAATTCCGAGTCTTCCGGCGCCCAACGCACCACGCCGGCGGCCTCCATGCCGGGAATGAACGGCGGGGGCAGCTTGAGCTGGTACTCACCCTTGCTCAGCAGCAGGTCCGGAAAGCACACCCCGGCGGCACGGACGTCGACGACGATCGTGTCGTCGTTGCCGGTGATGTCGTCGACATCCGTGTACACCAGGCCGGGAGGTCCTGAAAGCTCCTGTACTACACAGGCTTTCATGAATGCTCGATTACCGGAGCGAGAAGTTGGCCTGCTTCGCGGCGGACAAGTCGTCGATCTCAGCCCAGTGCGAGGCGATGTCGTCGACCGACGGCGGCGCCTTGAAGGTGACACCCTCGTTCTGGAACAGCGCGGTGCGCTGCACCTTGCCACCGCCGACGATGAAGATCGAATCGGTGTCAGGCACCTCTTCGGTGCACAGGTAGGCCACCACCGGCGCCACGAAATCCGGTGTCAGATTTTTGAGCACCTCGGGCGGCAGGATGTCCTCGGTCATCCGGGTCGCGGCGATCGGTGCGACCGCGTTGGTCTTGATGTTGTACTTGGCGCCTTCTTGGGCCAGCGTGTTGATCAACCCAACCAGACCCAGCTTGGCCGCGCCGTAGTTGGCCTGGCCGAAGTTGCCGAACAGACCGCTGGTGGAGGTGGCGACGACCACCCGGCCGAAGCTCTGCTCACGGAAGTGCGGCCACGCGGCGCGGATCACGTTGTAGCCGCCGTAGAGGTGCACCTTGAGCACCGCATCCCAGTTCTCGAACGACATCTTGTGGAAGGTGCCGTCACGCAGGATCCCGGCGTTGCTCACCACTCCGTCGACCTTGCCGAACTCGTCGATGGCGGTCTTGATGATGTTCTCCGCGCCTTCGGGCTCGGCGACGCTGTCGTAGTTGGCGGCAGCCCGGCCTCCAGCGGCCTTGATCTCTTCGACGACCTGGTCGGCCATGTTGTGTCCGGCGCCGGTGCCGTCGCGGGAGCCGCCGAGGTCGTTGACTATGACGCTGGCGCCCTCCTTGGCGAGGGTCAGGGCGTATTCGCGGCCCAGGCCGCCGCCGGCGCCGGTGACGACAACCACGCGATCCTGCACTCCGGGCATGGACTTCCTCTCTTTCTCGGGCGTCATCGCCCGACTCTTCTCAGGTCAGTTCGGTTCAGTCGCGGCGACGCTAGAAAAGCCGGCGCGCCAACTTCCACGCCCTATCTGTATACGGCGGGTAGACGAAGCTGGATATGTCGGGTCGGGTCGGCTTGGTCAACACCGACTTGCGGTGGCTGAACTCTTCGAAACCCCAGCGACCGTGGTAAGCACCCATGCCCGATGCGCCGACGCCGCCGAACGGCAGCTTGGCCGTCGACACCTGGAAGGCCAGGTGGTTGACCAACATGCCGCCCGCGGGCACCTCTCGGATCACTCGCTCGCGCACCGCGCGCGTCTTGGTGAACAGGTACGCCGACAGCGGCTTGGGTCGCGAGTTGACGAAACGTATTGCCTCATCAAGGGATTGGACGGAGATCACCGGCAGGATGGGGCCGAAGATCTCGTTGCTCATCAGCGGCTCGTCGGGATCGGGGTCGACGACAACAGTGGGTTCCAGCCGTAGCGTCGAGGCGTCGGAGTTGCCGCCCAGCGCGATCGTGCCCTTGGTGGTGGCCAGGTATTCGGTCAGCCGATCAAACTGGCGTTGGTTGACGATGCGCAGGCCGCTGGTCTTCTCCTCGGCCCGGAACTTGGTGATGGCCCGGCCGATCTTGTCGACGAGCTCGTCGCGGATCGTCGCGTCGGCCAGCACGTAGTCGGGCGCCACACACGTCTGGCCGGCGTTGAGCAGTTTGATCCAGGCGATCCGCTTAGCCGCAACGTCCACGTCGGCGTCCGCCGCCACGATCACCGGGCTCTTGCCGCCGAGTTCCAGGGTGACCGGCGTCAGGTGCGGTGCGGCGCCCTCGTAGACCTTGCGGCCGATCTCGGTGCCGCCGGTGAAAAACACCCGGTCGAATCCCTGCGCAATCAACTCCTGGCTCACCGCGCCGTCACCCTCGATCACCGCGATCGCGTCGTTGTCCAGGTACCGCGGCACCAGTTCGGCCATCAGCGACGCCGACGCCGGAGCAATCTCGGATGGCTTGAGCAACACCGTGTTTCCCGCGGCGATCGCTCCCACCGCCGGGCCGAGCGTCAGGTAGAACGGGTAGTTCCAGGCGCCGATGATCAACACGGTGCCGTAGGGCTCGTACTCCACCCAGCCGCGGCCGGGCAGCTGCGCCAGCTCCAACAGCTGGTGTTTGCGCTGCGTCCACTTCTTGACGTGCTTGGCCGCATAGCGGGCCTCGCCCGCGGTGGTCGCGGCATCGGCCAGCCACGCCTCGAACGGGCTGCGGTCCAGATCCTCGGCGAGCGCGTCGGCGATCGCCGGCTCGTTCTCCGCCATCATCTTCTCCAGCGCGCGCAGCTGGGCTCGTCGCCACTCCACACTGCGGGTCTTGCCGGTGGAGTAGGTCTGCCGCAGGCGAGCGACGACCTTCGGGATATCGGCGTGAGTCGGGGCGGCGGCGCCGACGGTGGCAGATGCGGTTGCTTCGGTGGCTTCGGTGGTCATGGGGATCCCTTCCTCGACCGACGAAAACCCCAATCCTAATCAACCACCTGGTTGGGCAACAGGTGCCCTCAGGTCGTGCAGCCGCCCACGCTTACGGCTTCTCAGCAGAGACGAAGACAGCCCGGAACGTCGCCGCCACGTTGGGTTCCTCCGGC
>NZ_DATFZD010000274.1:0-11656 GCF_035314665.1 Mycobacterium sp.
GTCGGCCAGCTGGAAGTTCACCGACACCCCGGCTCTCCGCGCGTTCTCTCTGGCCCGCTCCAGCCCGGTCGGTGACGCGTCGATGCCGGTAGCCGAGTAACCCTTTGACGCGTAGTAGATGGCGTGGTGGCCCGGGCCGGTCCCCGGGTCGAGAACCTCGCCCTTGACCGCGCCCAGCGCCACGAGTTGCTGGACGACCGGCTGCGGGCCGCCGATGTCCCAAGGCGTGGCCGCCGGCAAGCCGTGCGAGAGCCGCTGATCGCGGTACATCTCATCGAAGCGGGCCGGATCGGTCTGTGCTGGTTGATTCATGCCGTTAACGATATAACGTGAACTATCGGCGATGCAACGATCAAGCGTCAGGGTAGCGAGGGGACAAGCTGCTCGACCGGCACCCGCGGGCCAGTGAAGAACGGCGTCTCCTCGCGGGTGTGCCGCCGCGCGTCGGTGGCCCGCAGCTCACGCATCAGGTCGACGATCCGGTGCAATTCAGGCGCCTCGAACGCCAGGATCCACTCGTAGTCGCCGAGCGCGAACGCTGGCACGGTGTTCGCCCGGACATCCTTGTATTCGCGGGCCGCCATGCCGTGTTCTGCGAGCATGCGGCGGCGCTCCTCGTCGGGCAGCAGATACCACTCGTAGGACCGGACGAACGGGTAGACGCAGACGTAGGCGCCCGCGTCTTCGCCGGCCAGAAACGCCGGGATGTGGCTCTTGTTGAACTCCGCCGGCCGGTGCAACGCCACACTGCTCCACACCGGCGTGCAGGCCCGGCCCAGCGTGGTGGTGCGCCGGAAATCCTCGTAGGTCGCCTGCAGCGCCTCAACGGTTTCGGCGTGCGTCCAGATCATGAAATCGGCGTCTGCCCGCAAGCCGGCGACGTCGTAGAGACCGCGCACCACAACGCCGCGCTCTTCGCGCCGCTTGAGGAAGGTCGCGGTCTCGTCGATGACGGTCCCCCGGTCTTCGCCGAGTGCACCAGGGCGGACCGAGAACACCGAGAACATCAGATAGCGGACGGTGGCGTTGAGCGCGTCGTAGTCCAAGCGGGCCATGAGAACTATCGTGCCACGGGGTTTTCGACGGCCTGGATCGCGGCGGTGGCCGCTCGGCCGGCCGCGGCGATGCACGCCGGGACCCCGATCCCGTCGAGGTAACTGCCGGCCACCGCCAGGGTCGGCGGCAGGCCGGCACGCAGCTCAGCGACCAGGTCGCGATGGCCGGGCCCGTACTGCGGCATCGCGTCCGGCCAGCGCTGCACCCGGACGTCTACCGGGTCGACGGCCAGCCCGAACACGGTGTCGAGGTCTTGTATCGCCCAGGCCAGCAGCTCATCGTCGGAGGCGCGGCGGGCCAGCTCTTCGCCGAAGCGCCCGAACGAGAGCCGCAGTAACTCCACGTCGGTGCGTCGTCCCCACTTTCGCGACGACAACGTAACGGCCTTGGCGTGCAACGGTTCTCCGCTGGCGACGAGCACACCGGAATTCTGCGGGAACCGGATGCCGCGGGGCACGGCCATCGCCACCACCACCGAGGAGGCGCTGGCGATGCGGCTCGCCGCGGCGGCGGTGCGTGGCGCGATGGCGTCGACGAGCCCGACCAGGCGTGGCGCCGGGACCGCCAGGACCACCCCGTCGGCGCGCCACTGGGCGCCGGCGTCGTCGCGCAGCGTCCAGCCGCGCGCAGGAACTCCAGCCGCCTCGATCCCGTCCACCGCCGCCGGTACCCAATTGAGCCGGCTGCGCCGAACCAGTTCGTCGACCAGCACCGCGTAACCGCCGCCGACCGCACCGAATACCGGGCCCGCCGTCACGCTCATCAGCGCCTGACGGACCGCTTCGGTCAGGTGGGCGGCGCCGTCGTCCAGAACCGCCGCCAGGGTCGGGGCGGCCGAACGTAGTCCGATGGTCGCGGCCGATCCGGCGTAGACCCCGCCGAGCATCGGATCCACCGACCGGGCCACCACTTGCTCGCCGAACCGGTCCGCCACCAGGTCGCCCACGGCGGGATCGGCGCCGGGCTCCCAGCTAAGCGGACGACTGGGCTCGGACGCGATATGCGCGAGCGTGGCGTCGTTCACCAGACCGGCCATCGACTCCGCGGACGACGGAATGCCATTGAGCGTCGCCGCCGGTAGCGGATGCAGCCGATCCTTGCAGTAGATCAGCGGGCGCGCACCGGTGGTCCCGACGTGCCGATTCGCCAGGCCCAGTTCGGCCAGCAGCGCCGGCATCTCGGGACGGCGTACCACGAACGCCTCCGCGCCGACGTCCACGGCAACCCCGCCGACCTGCTCGGTACGCAGCACCCCGCCCAGCCGGTCGGCCGGGTCGAACAGCGTGATGCTCGCCTCGTCGCCGAGGGCCACCCGCAACCGGTATGCCGCTGTCAGACCCGAGATTCCGCCGCCGACAACACAATACGAATGAGCGCCGGACGTCATAGCGAGTGGACCAGTGACACCAGATCGGTGAGCACCCCGGGATCGGTTTCCGGCAGCACCCCGTGCCCAAGGTTGAAAATGTGCCCGGCCGCGCCGCCATCCACGGCGCGTCGCCCGTCGTCGACCACCGCGCGCGCGGCGTGCTCCACCGCCGGCCAGCCGGCCAGCAACACCGCCGGATCGAGGTTGCCCTGCAGCGCCGCCCCGGTCTCGATCCGGGCGGCGGCATCGGCCAGCGAGGTTCGCCAATCGACGCCGACGACCGTCGCACCCGCCTCTGCCATGGCGCCCAGCAGTTCGGCCGTGCCGACCCCGAAGTGCGTCATCGCGACGCCGCGATCGGCCAGTGTGCCGAATACCCGCGCGCTGTGCGGCAGCACATAGCGCCGGTAGTCCGCCAGCGACAGCGCGCCGGCCCACGAGTCGAACACCTGAATCGCATCCACCCCGGCGTCGAGTTGGACCCGCAAAAACTCGATGGTGAGGTCGGTCAGCTTTTCCATCAGCGCGTGCCAGCAGGTCGGTTCGCCCAGCATCATCGCTTTGGTGCGGGCATGGTGGCGGCTCGGGCCGCCCTCGACCAGGTAGGACGCCAGGGTGAACGGCGCCCCGGCAAACCCGATCAGCGGAACATCGCCCAGCGATTGCACGAGCAGCGAAACCGCGTCCGAGACCGCTTGAACGCGTTGCGGCTCAAGCGGTTTCATTCCATCGACATCGGCGGCGGTGCGCACCGGCGCTGCGATGACGGGTCCTACGTCGGGAACAATGTCCAAGTCGACGCCCGCGCCGCGCAGCGGGACCACGATATCGGAGAACAAGATCGCGGCGTCGACGTCATGACGGCGTATCGGCTGCAGGGTGATCTCCCCGATCAGGTCGGCGTTGAAACAGGCCGCCAGCATGCTGTGCTGTGTCCGCAGGGCACGGTATTCCGGCAGCGATCGCCCGGCCTGCCGCATGAACCACACCGGAATCCGCTGCGGTTTGCGGCCGGTGGCCGCGGCCAGGTACGGCGATCCGGGAAGCGTGCGACGCGTACTCATCAACACCAATGCTGCCACGACCGGCGGGTGCGGTAAGCCGCCGGTTCGCACGTGCGTAACATCCAGATATGCCAGTGCGCCATCCGTCAGTCAACTACGACGAATTCCCAAGTCTGCGAATCGAATCGAGTGAGAACGGTGTGCTGCACCTGATTCTCGACGCTCCCGGCCTCAATTCGGTCGGGCCGCAGATGCACCGCGATCTCGCCGACATCTGGCCCGCGATCGGTCGCGACCCCGATGTGCGCGCCGTCCTGGTCCGCGGCGCAGGCAAAGCCTTCTCCTCCGGGGGCAGCTTCGATCTGATCGACGAGACGATGGGCGAGTTCAACGACCGGCTGCGCATCATGCGCGAGGCCCGCGATCTGGTGCTCAACATGGTCAATTTCGACAAGCCGGTGATCTCGGCGATCCACGGCGCAGCGGTCGGCGCGGGCCTGGTGGTGGCGCTGCTCGCCGACGTCTCGGTGGCCGGGCGAACCGCCAAGATCATCGACGGCCACACCAAGCTGGGTGTGGCCGCGGGCGATCACGCCGCCATCTGCTGGCCGCTGCTGGTCGGCATGGCCAAGGCGAAGTATTACCTGCTGACCTGCGAGCCACTGTCCGGCGAGGAGGCGGAACGCATCGGGCTGGTCTCGATTTGTGTGGACGACGACGAGGTGCTCAGCACCGCGACCCGCATTGCGACGGATCTCGCGCAAGGGGCGCAGGCGGCGATTCGCTTCACCAAACACAGCCTCAACCACTGGTACCGGATGTTCGCACCGGCCTTCGAAACCTCCCTTGGCCTGGAGTTTCTGGGGTTCGGCGGGCCGGACGTCGCCGAGGGTCTGGCCGCTCACCGCGAAAAGCGGCCGGCGCGTTTCTCCGCCGACTCAGACTCTGCAGGAACCCTGCCATAACCGGTACCGCCGGTACCCTCCGCCGCGCAAACGGCGCGCCTTTTTCCGCATGCCGACGGATAGGTCTAGCGTCAGAGATTGTGCGCCCGGGCGACGATGCAGGGCGGAGCGGTGAGAAGGAGCGGCGCTTGACAACAGCCGAACCGGTCCCGTTCCGCGACGCGGTCGCGGCGATGAGCGGTGCGACCGTACGGGCGGAGATCGAGCTGGGGCCCATTCGGCCACCCCAGCGGCTGGCGCCGTACAGCTACGCGCTTGGCGCCGAGGTCAAACGCCCCGAGCTCGACCTCGTGCCCGAGCAGTCCGACGGTGACGCGTTCGGCCGGCTGATCCTGCTCTACGACCCGGATGGGGCCGACGCATGGGACGGCACCATGCGGTTGGTCGCCTACATCCAGGCCGACCTCGACTCCAGCGAGGCCGTCGACCCGCTGCTGCCGGAGGTGGCGTGGAGCTGGCTGGTCGAAGCGCTGGACACCCGCGCCGAGCATGTCACCGCGCTGGGCGGCACGGTCACCGCCACCAGCTCGGTGCGCTACGGCGACATCTCCGGACCGCCGCGCGCCCACCAGCTGGAGCTGCGCGCGTCCTGGACGGCGATCACCCCGGATATCGGTACACATGTCGAGGCGTTCTGCGAGGTCCTCGAGCATGCAGCGGGGCTGCCGCCGGTCGGGGTGACGGATTTGGGCACACGGTCCCGCGTCTGAGATGACCGAGGCTACAACCGAAGAGCCGGAAAGCGCGGAGCCGGACGTAACACCGCTGCTTGCGCCTGCCGGCGGCGTGCCCGATCTGTCGACGTCTGCCACCGAGATCGCTGCCGCCGCAAAGCTGCTGGCCCGCGGGCATGGCGCGTTCGCAGTGGACGCCGAGCGGGCATCGGGGTTCCGTTACTCCAACCGCGCCTACCTGATTCAGATCCGGCGGGCCGGCGCGGGCACCGTGCTCATCGATCCGGTCAGCCACGGCGGCGATCCGCTGGCCGTGCTGCGGCCGGTCGCCGAGGTGCTCGCGGAAGACGAGTGGATTCTGCACGCAGCCGATCAGGATCTGCCGTGCCTGGCCGAGGTCGGCATGCGGCCCCCGGCGCTGTACGACACCGAGCTGGCCGGGCGGTTAGCCGGCTTCGACCGGGTCAACCTGGCGGCCGAGGCACAACGGCTGCTCGGTGTGGGTTTGGCCAAAGGTCATGGCGCCGCGGACTGGTCCAAGCGTCCGCTGCCGCCGGCGTGGCTCAACTACGCGGCCCTCGACGTGGAAGTGCTCATTGAACTACGCGACGCAATCGCGGGCGTACTGGCTGAGCAGGGCAAAACAGCTTGGGCCGCAGAGGAATTCGATTATCTGCGGGTGGTGGGTCAGGACCCACCACCGACGCGGCGGGACCGCTGGCGACGCACCTCCGGCATCCACCGGGTGCGTAACCAACGCGGTCTGGCTGCGGTCCGTGAATTGTGGACGGCGCGAGACGAAATCGCCCAACGCCGCGATATTGCGCCCGGGCGCATCCTGCCTGACTCGGCGATTATCGAAGCCGCCAGCACCGACCCGAAGACCCTTGATGACCTGATCGCCCTGCCGATATTCGGCGGTCGCAGGCAACGCCGTAACGCCGCGGTGTGGTTAGCGGCCCTGAAATCAGCACGGGAAAACCCCGGTCCCGCGGAGGAGGCCGAACCGCCCAATGGGCCACCCGCGCCGCAACGCTGGCTCAGGCGCAGACCGGAGGCCGCAGCACGACTGGATGCGGCCCGCGCCGCGCTGCGCGAACTCTCCCAACGGGTCTCGGTGCCGACCGAGAACCTGGTCTCCCCCGACCTGGTGCGACGGCTGTGCTGGGATTGGGAGGGCGCAGACGACCCGGCGGCGGCGATTGACGAATTCTTGGCCGCCGGCCAGGCCCGCGGTTGGCAGCGTGAGCTGGTCGACCCGGTACTGGCCGCGGCGCTTAAACCCGTTGACTGACAGTCGTTTCCGCTAGTCCAGGCGTTGGCTGATCTCCGCCGCGGACTCGACCCCGTTACCCAATGCAGCCACCCAGCCGGTAATCTGCCGGGCCACGTCCTGCTCAGTCAGGCCGGCTTCGGCGAGCACCTCACCGCGCGACGCGTGATCGAAGAATTGTTGCGGCAGTCCGACATCGCGGCACGGCACGTCGATCTCCTTGCGCCGCAACGCCGCTGACACCGCCGAACCAACTCCCCCGCTGACGCCGTTGTCTTCCAACGTGACGACCAGCTTGTGCGCAACCGCCAATTCGGCCACCACATCCGGAACCGGCAGCACCCATCGCGGGTCGATCACCGTCACACCAATGCCCTGGTTGCGCAGCCGCTCGGCCACCGCCAGACCCATCGATGCGAACGCGCCGACCGCCACCAGCAGCACATCGGCGGTCAGCCCGTCGGCCGGCACCGCGAGCACGTCTACTCCTCCGCGGTGCTGAAGTGCGGGAATGTCTTCGCCGACATCGCCTTTCGGGAACCTGATCGCTGTGGGACCGTCGTCGATGTCGAGCGCCTCACCGAGCTCCTCACGCAGCCGGGTGCCGTCCCGGGGCGCGGCCACCCGCATGCCGGGGACGATGCCCAGCATCGACAGATCCCACATGCCGTTGTGGCTGGCACCGTCCGGGCCGGTAACGCCGGCCCGGTCGAGCATCAGGGTGACCGGCAGCTGATGCAATGCAACGTCCATCATGATCTGGTCGAACGCGCGATTCAGGAACGTCGAGTAGATCGCCACCACGGGGTGCAGTCCGCCCATGGCCAATCCGGCCGCCGACGTCATCGCGTGCTGCTCGGCGATGCCGACGTCG
Organism: Mycobacterium sp.; assembly: GCF_035314665.1. GTDB lineage: Bacteria > Actinomycetota > Actinomycetes > Mycobacteriales > Mycobacteriaceae > Mycobacterium. Next base: position 7,216 of record NZ_DATFZD010000274.1, read on the forward strand.
AACAACCGATCGGGGAAACGCTGCCCAAATGCCGTCAGCCCGGTAGGCCCCGGCATCGCGGCCGTGATCGCCACAATGTCGCGGCGTTTGGTCGCATATTCGATCAGCGAATCGGAGAACGTCGCCGTCCAGCTCGGGCCCGGCACCTTGGTGGCGAGCCCGGTCGCCGGGTCGATCACGCCGCAGGAATGCATCTGCTCGGCCTCGTCGGCCTCCGCCGGGCCATAGCCCATGCCCTTGTGGGTGACGACGTGCACCAGCACCGGACCACGGAATCCGCGGGCGCTGCGCAGCGCGGTCTCCACGGCATGCTCGTCGTGGCCGTCGACCGGCCCGACGTACTTCAAGCCCAGGTCGGTGAACAGCAACTGCGGCGAAAGCGCGTCCTTCACACCGGCTTTGACGCTGTGTATGACGTGGTAGGCCAGTTCTCCGAATACCGGCATCCCGCGCACCGCGGAACGGCCGCGGTCCAACAGGTGCTCGTAGCTGGGCTGCAGCCGCAAGGCGGCCAGATGGTCGGCCAAACCGCCGAACGTCGGGGCATAGCTGCGGCCGTTGTCGTTGACGACGATAATCACCGGCCGGTGCGCCGCGGCGATGTTATTCAAGGCCTCCCAACACATTCCGCCGGTGAGCGCGCCGTCGCCCACGACCGCCACTACGTGCCGGTTGCGATGCCCGGTCAGCTCGAACGCCTTGGCCAGCCCGTCGGCGTAGGACAACGCCGCGCTGGCGTGGCTCGACTCGACCCAGTCGTGTTCGCTCTCGGCCCGAGACGGATACCCCGACAAACCGCCACTTTTACGCAGCGTCTCGAAGTCCGCGGCGCGGCCGGTCAGCATCTTGTGCACATAGGCCTGGTGGCCGGTGTCGAAGATGATCGGATCGTGCGGCGAATCGAATACCCGATGCAGTGCCAACGTCAGTTCGACGACGCCGAGGTTAGGCCCCAGATGCCCTCCGGTGGCGGCCACCTTGTGAATGAGAAACTCACGGATCTCTTCAGCCAGATTCCGCAAGTCGGCCTGAGAAAGGTACTGCAGATCGGCTGGCCCACGGATCTGTTCAAGCATTTCGCCAGTGTACGCACGATCGCCAGCCCGCCACGCCGACCAGCGGCGATGCGTCGGCTGATGCCGAACCTGAACGTTGAATGAGACGCACAGCGCCGTCCAGCTAGGCCTGCTAAATTGTGCCCCGGTGAGCCGGGAAGCCTGGTCGGCGTCTATTTCGTGCTATTCCGGTTTTCCTGCTATTCAGGGCTATTCAGGAGTGCGCGATGACTTGCACGGTCGAGGAGACCGCGCCGTGAGCCGGGCGCGTACCCGGCAGCAGGGCAACCGATGAGTGTCTTTCAAGCCGTCTACGCGGCGACGGTGTTCGTGGTCGCGTACGTTCTGATCGCCACCGAGCGTTTCAACCAGACATTTGTGGCGCTGGGCGGCGCGCTGGCCATGTTCTTCCTGCCAGTGATCGATTCCGATGAAGTCTTTTACTCGCGGGACACCGGCGTCAATTGGGACGTCCTGTTTTTGCTCCTACACACACCGGCTCCGGTGTGCTGTGGTGGGCCCTGCTGCTGGCACCGTCCTCGGTGGCAACCTCACCGCCGTCGGAGCCAGCGCGAATATCGTCGCGGTCGGGATCGCGCAACGCGCCGGCCATCCCGTCTCCTTCTGGGACTTCACCAAACGGGGGGCGGTGGTGACCGCGGTCTCGTTTGCACTTTCCGTCGGTTATCTGTGGGTGCGCTACTTCGCCTTCAGTTAGCCCAACCCGCGTCGGCAAAACGGGCACGTCGTGATCACCGAGGCACTTGGCGAAGTATGGTGTCCGTGTGCGGGCAGAGGACCTCGAAGAGAAGTTCCCCATCGTGCCCATCGATTCCGACGCAGTCGACGCCGCTCGCAAGATCGCCGAGCACAATCTGCCCGGACTCCTGGTCACCGATACCTCCGGCAAGCCGTACGCGGTGCTCCCGGCATTCGCGATGCTGCGATTCATCCTGCCGCGCTATGTGCAGGACGATCTAACATTGGCCGGCGTCCTTGGCGATACGACGGCCGACCAGGCCGTGCGGAATTTGGCGGGAAAGACGGTGGGCGATGTGCTGCCCGACTATCTGCGCGACATGCCGTCGGTCGATGCGCGTGCCAGCCTCACCAAGGTGGCAGCAGAGATGGCGCGGGGCCGAAGTCCGCTGATCGCGGTCACCAAGGACGGGAAGTTGCATGGTGTGATCACCGCATCACACCTGCTGGCCGCGGCGCTGAAATCTTGAGCGCCGCTTTGCCGCACATGCCCAGTCAAGCGCGCGCCCAACGGCAGGACAGCCGATGACTATGAATACTTTTCACGCCATCTACGCGTCCGCGGTTTTCGTCATCGCCTACGCGTTGATCACCACCGAGCGTTTCAACAAGACCATGGTGGCGCTGGCCGGCGCGGTGGCCGTGTTCTTCTTGCCGGTGATCAACTCCGATGAAGTCTTCTACTCACGCGACACCGGGATCGACTGGGACGTCATCTTTCTGCTCCTCGGGATGATGATCATCGTCGGCGTGGTGCGTCAAACCGGGGTCTTCGAGTACATAGCGATCTGGGCGGCCAAACGCGCCAAGGGCTCCCCGCTGCGGATCATGATCCTGCTGGTGCTTGTCACCGCGGTTGGATCGGCCTTTCTGGACAACGTGACCACGGTCTTACTGATCGCACCGGTCACCCTGCTGGTGTGCGACCGGCTGGCGGTCAGTGCAGCGCCGTTTCTGATCGTCGAGGCGTTTGCCGCCAATATCGGCGGCGCCGCGACCCTGGTCGGTGACCCGACCACGATCATCATCGGTACCGGAGCCCGCCTGAGTTTCATTTCGTTCCTGGCCAACATGGGGCCGGCGGTGCTCATCGTGCTCACTGTCCTACTGCTCCTGCTGCCCCGCCTGTTTCCTGGCGCATTCACCGTCGAACCGGAGCGCGTCGCCGACGTCATGGCGCTGGACGAAAGCGAAGCGATCCGTAATCGGACGCTGCTGATCCAGTGCGGGATCGTCCTGCTCGCGGTGTTCGCCGGCTTCGTCGCGCACAAAGAGATCCACATGGAGCCGTCCCTGGTGGCGATGACCGGCGCCGGCATCCTGGTCATCATCTCCGGGCTGACCCGTGACTTCTACCTGTCCAGCGTCGAGTGGGAGACGCTGCTGTTCTTCGCGGGTCTGTTCATCATGGTCGGGGCCCTGGTGCGGACCGGCGTGATCAACAACCTGGCCCACGCGGCCAGCCATGCAACCCACGGCAATGAATGGCTCACGACGATGCTGATCCTCGGGGTGTCCTTCCTGTTCAGCGGCTTTGTCAACAATGTTCCGTACGCCGCCACCATGACACCGATCGTGGCCGAGTTCGCCGACTCTATTCACGGCCACGCCAACTCGGGTGTGCTGTGGTGGTCCCTGCTACTGGGCACCGTCCTCGGCGGCAACCTGACCGCGGTCGGGGCCAGCGCGAATATCGTCGTGGTCGGGATCGCGGAACGGTCCGGCAACCCCATCTCTTTTTGGGGCTTCACTCGACGCGGGGCGGTAATCACCGCGATCTCGTTTGTGATTTCCGTCGCCTATCTGTGGCTGCGCTACTTCGTCCTGACTTAGCCGCCCCGCCCGGAAGTTCACCCTGTGTTCCATCGCCGCCGGTTGTGTCGCCCGGGGGTATGCCGTCGACCTGGCGCCTCAGCCGAAGGCTTAAAAAACGCCCGAGCCGAAGATGATCGCCGGACCTCCGGTCGGACGTATGGTGTCTCTGTGCGAGCAGAGGACCTTGACGAGAAGTTCCCGGTCGTGAATATCGACTCAGATGCGTTGGATGCGGTCCGCCTCCTCGCAGAGCACCGCTTAAACGGGCTCGTGGTTGTGACCGATACGTCGGAGACGCCCTACGCCGTGTTACCGGCCTCCCAGGTCGTCCGATTCATCGTGCCCGGCTACGTGCAGGACGATCCGGGGCTGGCCAGCGTTTTGAGCGAATCGATGGCCGACCACGCCGCAGAGAAGCTGAGCGGCAAGACCATCCGCGACGTGCTGCCGAAGCAGCGCCAGCACATTCCGGTGGCCGACGCCGACGACACCATCATCGAGGTGGCAGAGGTCATGGCGCGCCTGCGAAGCCCGCTGGTCGCCGTGGTCAAAAACAACAAATTGCACGGGGTGATCACCGCATCACGCCTACTGGCCGCGGCACTTAATGAAAGAGTAACCGGGTAGGCGTTCACTTCGCCTTCACCTAAACCTCAGCCAGTCGTCAACCAAAGCGCTCAAAAAGCAACTGCGCGAGGTGTTTCCGGGCGAAGTGGATCGCCTCTGGCCCACGGGGAATTCACCCGCAAGGGCATCGTGGTCACCGCGATCTCCACCGCGATTTGCGCGGTCTACTTGTGGCTGCGGTACTT
>NZ_DATFZD010000275.1:0-3013 GCF_035314665.1 Mycobacterium sp.
AGCGCCGTGACTTGGCTCTACATTGCCAGCGTCAAGCTGATGTCGCGTCGTCTGGCTGCCGTATGATCGATACGAGCGGGAGATTTCCCAAGCAAAATCAGATCTCCGCCATTACAAAGCCGATTCGAGTCAGACTCTTAGACGTGTCGATGCCTATGCGTTTATACTGGTTCATGGACGGCTCCGGTTCTGCTTACTGACAGCACCAATTCTGGCACGCGATGCCGTGGGGCCGTCCACCCCAACATGGATCCCGCAGGCGACACAGCGATCCCGTAAGCTTTCGTCGCCTATGCGATACGGACAGACTCCGGGCGCCCAAGCTTCAGCATGCGATTCAGCGCACGGACGGCAATGCAAACTTCAGTGCTCCGCGCGCATCCGCGCGCGACCGCAGTGCGTCCCCGATTACCCGTTTGTATCGGCTGATATCGGCTTGAGCTGAACGTCTGATTTCAGCCCCTCCCGACCCGGCAGCGGACCGGCAGAAAGCCACCCATCCAGGTCGACGCAAGGATACGACGTGACGTCCGCTTTCGGGCTGCTGCTCGGCCCGGTGGGAGTGTCCGCGATGGGCGCACCATTGCCGGACAGCAGCAGCAGGAGATCGCCGCGATGCAGCTGGCGCTCGGCCAGCAGCTCACCCCCTCTGCTGCGGCAGCTGCGCAGTCACCGCCTCCGCCGGCGGTGACGCCCAGGTCGACCGCAATGCCCACGATGAACATGCCAAAGGAGCCATAGGCGGTGCGCAACCTTTTCGTCGTAGCCTTCATCGGCACCGCTGCCTTGGTGCTCGACGCCTCCGCATGGGCGGGCCAGGCGCCGGGTCCCGCTTCAGCACCCGATATCCCAGTGAGCCACCGTGATCGCGTTTATGCGGCGGAGCAGTTCTCGAACACGGTGTCGGTCACCGACCCGGAGGACAACAAACTGCTCGGCGTCATTCGGCTGGGCGAGCCGGTACCGACGAACTTCAGTCCGCTGTACAAGGGCCACCTCCTGGTGCACGGAATGGGCTTCTCGCCCGACCATCGCACGATCGCCGTCGTGTCGATCGGGTCGAACTCGGTCACATTCATCGATACGGCGACCAACACCGTCAAGCACATCACCTATGTCGGCCGCTCTCCGCACGAGGCCTTCTTCACGCCCGATGGCAAGGAGGTGTGGGTCACCGTGCGAGGTGAGAACTACGTCGCTGTGTTGGACGGAATGACGTACGAAGAGAAGACGCGGATAATTGTCCCGAATGGTCCGGGCATGCAGATCTTCTCGCCCGATGGCAAGTACGGCTACGTGTGTTCGTCCTTCAATCCCGAGACCGACATCATTACCGTGGCAGACCACCAGATCATCGGGAAGGTGCAGCAGGCGAGCCCATTCTGCCCCAATATAGCCGCAACGCCTGATGGTGCGCAGGTTTGGTTCACATTGAAGGACACCGGTAAGACGCAAATCTTCGATGCGCGGCCGCCCTTCTCACTGCTCAAGACGCTCGACACTGGTCCGATCACCAACCACGTCAACATCGTGCGTAATGCGCTTGGTCAGTTCGCCTATGTCACAGTCGGCGGCCTGAACGAGGTGCAGGTTTTCCGAACCGATGATTTCAGCAAAGTGGCCACTATCCAAGTCGGCAATCTACCGCATGGGATCTGGCCATCGGGGGATGGCTCGCGCGTCTATGTCGGTCTGGAGAACGACGACCAGTTGCTTGCGATCGACACGCTAACCAACACGGTGATCGCGACCGTGCCGATCGGCCAGGCTCCACAGGCGGTGAATTATGTGCCCGACGCCGTGCCCGCCGTGAGCAACACCGGCAACGCCGCGATGACTATCGCGGCAGGCATTGCAGACATGGTTCCCGTGGGCGCCGGAACTGCGGGGCTGCAGCCGCTTGGCGTCGCCGGCCATGCGGTCCATGTCACAATGGTGCCGTCAGGCAACATCGGGGTAGCCGGCGCCCACGCGCCGACCAGCGTGACGCTGTTTGATCAGGGTCTTGTCCAGGTACTGGAGGCATCGGTCACCGGCCTCGAGCCGATGCACCCCTACGTGCTCGCGCTGGCGAACCGCGCGGACGGCTCCGGTGCCGTTGAGGCGTTGGCCAGCTTCATGGCGAACCCAGCCGGCGCGGCGATCGTGAACGCCATCGGCGCCATCCGCCAAGTCGTTCAAGGCGAAGTGGATACCCCCCGCCGCTTCCTGGTCATCCTACCCGGCTCGGGGACGGGGCTGGGAAAGCCCGCCCAGATATGTCGTTTGGCCGGGGCATCGGACACTCCTTGTGGTTGATCACTGCGGCGATGGTGCCTCCCTCGCCGGTCGCCCCATAGGTTCTCAATATCGCCGACGAGTTGGAGCGCGTCGGCGTCGATCCCCGCGAGTGCTCGCTGAAGATCGGTATCTTCGGGGCGGAGCCCTGGACCGGCCGGATGCGAACCGAGATCGAACAAAGGCTCGGTCTCGATGCGGTCGATATTTACGGCCTGTCGGAGGTCATGGGGCCCGGCGTGGCCAACGAATGCGTCGAGACCAAAGACGGCCTGGTGATCTGGGAGGACTATTTCTACCCGGAGATCATCGATCCGGAGACGGGCGAGGTACTGCCCGACGGAGAAAAGGGTGAGCTGGTGCTAACATCCCTCGCCAAAGAGGCGCTGCCGATCATCCGGTACCGTACCCGCGACCTCACCTCCCTGCTCCCGCCGACGGCCCGGTCGATGCGGCGCCTGGACAAGATCACGGGGCGGTTGGACGACATGTTGATCATCCGCGGTGTGAACGTGTTTCCGACCCAGATCGAGGAACTCGTTCTCAGGATGCCCGACCTAGCCCCGATCTACCTGCTCGTGGTTACCCGCGATGACCACTTGGACAAGCTGGAAGTGAATGTCGAGATGCGGCCGCAGAAAGCCGTAGATTATAGCTTGGACTCCGATAGAAGCGCGACTCTTGCCAAGCAACTCGAACACGACATCAAGTCCTACCTGGGCGTCTCAAGCGCTGT
>NZ_DATFZD010000276.1:0-10712 GCF_035314665.1 Mycobacterium sp.
GCGCAGCGCCTGGGCGGCCTCGGGGTTCTCTTCCTCGAGCTTCTGGATGTAGCTCACAACGTCACCGACGGTGCGGAGCCCGGCGAGGTCCTCGTCGGGGATCTTGACGCCGTACTTGTCCTCGGTCTGCACCGCGATCTCAACCATCGACAGCGAGTCGATGTCGAGGTCGTCGACGAACGACTTCTCCGGGGTGATCTCCGAGGGCTCGATACCGGTGACCTCTTCGATGATCTCGGCGATGCCGGCGATGATTTCTTCTTGACTGACAGTCACGTTCAGTTCCCTTCGTAATATGTTGTGTTACTGCTGATTTATATGTTGTGTTACTGCTGATTTGACGTACGTATGCGGTTGTAGGTCGGACGGGCTTGGCTTTGCCTTGTGGGTGGCTACACACCCGGGTTCTACAGCTCTGCCAAACCATCCAGGTCTGCGGGGGTTTTGACGGCATGCGTCGGTACCCCGCGAAGTTCACGCTTGGCGATGCCGCTCAATGCGCCCGCAGGCGGGAACTCGACAATCGCTTTGACATTTCGCTGACGCAAAGTCTCGCTGCACAAATCCCACCGCACCGGGCGGGTGAGCTGCGCGACGAGCTTTTCTATCGCGTCGCCGGCCGACGATACCGGCTGGCCGTCGCGGTTAGACAACAGCACGGCGGTCGGTTCCGCGGTCGTGACGTTCTGCACCGCAGCGGCATAGCCATCGAGGGCGGACGCCATGAACTCGGTGTGGAATGCTCCTGCGACGCCCAGCGCACGCACCCGGGCCTTCGCCGGCGGGTCTTCAGCAAGCTTGTCCAACGCGCTCAGGCGACCGGCGGCCACGATCTGGCCGGCGGCGTTGCGGTTGGCGGGAACCAGGTCGAGCTGCTCGAGGCGGGCCAGCACGTCGGCTTCGTCACCGCCGAGAACCGCGGACATTCCCGTCGGCTCGTTGCCGCAGGCCTTGGCCATCTCCGCGCCGCGGGTGGCGGCCAGAGCGACGGCGTCGTCAGCGGAGATCACACCGGCGATCGCGTAGGCCGCGATCTCACCGACGGAGTGGCCAGCGACGATGACGTCGTCCGCGAGCACACCGCGCCCGGTCAGCTCCTGGTGAGCGAGCAGGGTGGCCGCGACGACCAGTGGCTGGGTGACGGCGGTGTCGGTGATCTCTTCAGCCGACGCGGTGGTGCCCAGGCGCACAAGGTCCAGACCGCTGACCGCCGACCAGGACGCCGTCTTCTCCGTGGCGCCGGGTAGTTCCAGCCACGGCGACAGCATGCCGGGGGTCTGCGATCCCTGTCCGGGCGCAAGCAAAGCAATCACGTTCTTAAGGGAACACTGTGAAGACGGTTTTGCGCGGTGTACCAGATTATGAACCTTGTCTTAGGTTTTTGTGGAAACTCCACAAAAACGCACGCGATGCGACGTATTCGATATCGCGCCGCAATCTGTCAGCCGGTGGCGATTGTCTTCGAGGGCGCGATCAGGTCTTTTTCCACCGCCGGCGTGACAGGCGTCACAATGTCGCTGGCGACGCTGGACTGCTGGGCCTGGTACGCGAGGTGGCCCACCGTCGCAGCCACCCGGAGGACATAGGCGTCGCGCGGCTGGGTGGGATCGCGGCCCGTGAAGTCGGCGATACGCCGCAGTCGGTAGCGCACGGTATTTGGATGAACGAACAACTTGCGGGCGCAGGCTTCGATCGCACCGCCGCAGTCGAGATAAGCGTCGAGGGTCTCGGTGAGGGTGGGACCCGCATCGGCGAGCGGCCGCATCACGTCGGTGTGCAACGCCGCGATGGCCGACGCGTCGCCCATCAGGGCCCGCTCGGGCAGCAGTTCGCGCGCCAGCACGGGCCGCGGCGCACCCCGCCAGCCGGCCACGGCATTCATCCCCGAGATGGCCTCACTGGCGCTGTGGTAGGCCGCGGTCAGCATCGGGGCGGTCGGGCCGATCACCACCGGACCATCCGAGAAGGCGTCCAGCAGAGCGCCGAACACCTTCTCGGTCGGTGTCAACTGGCCGGACACGATCGCCACCAGGTAGGTGCCGTGCACGTCGGTGAGCGCGGCGCGGCCATGGTTCGCGGCGATGTCTCGGACTTCTTGGCTGGCGTGGCTTTCCCGGCCCGGCGCCGGCGTTCCCACCACCACGGTCGCCGGAGCGGTGGTGTCCCAGTTCAGCGCCGCCGCGCGGGATAACAGCTCGGGTCCGGTGTCGCCGCGCACCACCGCGTCCACCACGGTGGCCTCCATTCGGCTGTCCCAGGTGCCGCGCGCCTCGGCAGCATCGGCGTACGCCGTGGCGGCACTGAAGGCCAGGTCGCGGCTGTATTTGAGAATTCCCACCGTCAGCGCGGTCAACTGTTCCTCATCGCGGGTCAGCAGCGGAGCAACCTCTTCGAAGAACTCCATGGTGACCCGCACCATGTCCACCGAGTGGCGCAACGGCATCCGCCGGGTCAGATCCTGCGGCATGAGTTCGAACGCTCGCGCGGTGTAGTTGATGTTGCTGTGCGGGTCGGTCATCCACTCCACGAAGTTCGCGACGGCGGTCTGCACCACCAGCGCCACGCTGGCCCGCTGGGAGGCTTCCAGCTCGGCGAAGAACGGCAACCGGTCCTGCATCGCCGACACTGCCTGGGTGGAGAACCGACCGGAATACTGCTTCAACCGCCGCAACAGCGACTCCGGAACGCTGTCTAGCAGTTCCAGCGTTGACCGCGGCGCCGCAGATTGCTTGTCAATCACCCCTAAAACTTACGCCAGTTATCTGGATGATTCCGCCAAAGACACTCTGCGTTAGGCGCCTGGACCGGGATCGGAAGTCTGCACCGGCGCGGCCTGCACGTCATCGATCCGATATTGGCGCGCGGCTGCGACCGGCACCGACGGGTCGATCTGGCCGTCACGCGCCAGCGCTTCCAGCACCGCGACGACCTGAGATTCGGCGTCGGTGTTGAAGTAGCGGCGCGCCGCCGGCCGGGTGTCGGAAAAGCCGAAGCCGTCGGTGCCCAGCGTCACGTAGCTGCCCGGGACCCACGGCCGGATCTGCTCGGGCACCGCCCGCATCCAGTCCGACACCGCAACGATCGGACCCGAGCATCCTGAAAGGGCCCGCGTGACGTAGGCCTGACCGGCCGGACGGTCACAGTGGCGCAGTTTCTCCTTCTCGACCGCGACGCCGTCGCGGTTCAGTTCGCCCCAGCTGGTCACCGACCACACATCGGCGGCGACATCCCATCCGGCGGCCAGCATCTCGGCGGCTTGCAGCGCCGACGGCATCGCGACCCCGGAAGCCAGGATGTGGGCCGTGTTGGCGCGGCCTTCCTTGGCCGCCCGATAACGGTAGATGCCGCGCAGCACGCCTTCGGGGTCGAAGTTCTCCGTCTCGGCCGGTTGAACATAGGGCTCGTTGTAGATGGACAGGTAGAAGAAGACGTTCTCCGGGTTTTCGCCGAACATGCGGGCCAGGCCGCTTTCGATGATGTAGGCGATCTCGTAGGCGAAGGCGGGGTCGTAGGCGACCACCGCCGGATTGGTGGCCGCCAGTAGCAGCGAGTGGCCATCGGCGTGCTGCAGGCCCTCGCCGGTCAGCGTGGTGCGACCCGCGGTGGCCCCGAGCAGGAAGCCGCGCGTCATCTGGTCGGCCGCGGCCCACAGGCCATCGCCGGTGCGCTGGAACCCGAACATCGAATAGAAGATGTAGATCGGGATCATCGGCTCGTTGTGGGTGGCATACGAGGTGCCGGCCGCGGTGAACGAGGCGACGGATCCGGCCTCATTGATGCCCTCGTGCAGGATCTGGCCGATTTCACTTTCCTTGTACGCCAGCATCAGGTCGGCATCGACGGCGGTGTAGAGCTGGCCGAGGCGGTTGTAGATCTTCAACGACGGGAACCACGAGTCCATCCCGAACGTGCGTGCCTCGTCGGGGATGATCGGCACTATGCGGGGCCCAATTTCTTTGTCGCGCAATATTTCCTTGAAGGTGCGCACCGTGGCCATCGTGGTGGCCACCTCCTGGTGACCCGACCCCTGCTTCAGCGCCTTGTAGGTGTCGCGGCCCGGCAGCGCCAGCACCTTGGACTTGGTCCGCCGCTCGGGCACAAAACCGCCCAGCGCGCGCCGCCGGTCGAGCAGATAGCGGATCTCGGGGGCTTCGGGACCGGGGTGGTAGTACGGGGGCAGATAGGGATCCTCCTCCAGCTGGGCGTCGCTGATCGGGATCCGGATGGCGTCGCGGAAGTCCTTGAGATCTTGCAGCGCAAGCTTTTTCATCTGATGCGTCGCATTACGCCCCTGGAAGTGGGCGCCCAGCGAGTAGCCCTTGATGGTCTTGGCCAGAATCACCGTCGGCTGTCCGGTGTGGTCGACGGCGGCGCGGTAGGCCGCGTAGACCTTGCGGTAGTCGTGGCCGCCGCGTTTGAGGTTCCAGATCTCGGAATCGGTCATGTCCTCAACGAGTGCCTTGGTGCGCGGGTCGCGCCCGAAGAAGTGGTCCCGCACATAGGCGCCGTCGTTGGCCTTATAGGTCTGGTAGTCGCCGTCGGGGGTGGTGTTCATCAGGTTCACCAATGCGCCGTCGCGGTCGGCGTGCAGCAACGCGTCCCACTCGCGTCCCCAGACCACCTTGATGACGTTCCAGCCCGCCCCGCGGAAGAACGACTCCAACTCCTGGATGATCTTGCCGTTACCGCGTACCGGGCCGTCGAGGCGTTGCAGGTTGCAGTTCACCACGAACGTCAAGTTGTCCAACGCCTCCAGCGCGGCGACGTGGGCCAGGCCGCGGCTCTCCGGCTCATCCATCTCGCCGTCGCCGAGGAACGCCCACACGTGCTGATCCGAGGTGTCCCTGATGCCGCGGTCATGCAGATAGTGGTTGAACCGGGCCTGATAGATCGCGTTCATCGGGCCGAGGCCCATCGACACCGTCGGGAATTCCCAGAAGTCAGGCATCAGCCGCGGGTGCGGGTAGGACGGCAGGCCGCCGCCGGGATGACTGTGCTCCTGCCGGAACCCGTCCAGCTGGTCGGCGGTGAGCCGGCCTTCCAGGAAGGCGCGCGCGTAAATGCCGGGCGAGGCGTGGCCCTGGATGAAGACATGGTCTCCGCCCCCGGGATGCGCCTTGCCGCGGAAGAAGTGGTTGAAGCCGACTTCGTAGAGTGCCGCAGACGACGCGTAGGTCGAAATATGGCCGCCCACGCCGACTCCCGGACGCTGGGCGCGGTGCACCATGATGGCGGCGTTCCATCTGATCCAGGCCCGGTAGCGGCGCTCGACGTCCTCATCGCCCGGGAACCACGGCTCCAGCTCGGTCGGGATGGTGTTGACGTAGTCGGTGGAGGTCAGCGCCGGGATGGCGACGCGCTTCTCACGGGAACGCTCCAGCAGGCGCAGCATCAGGTAGCGGGCCCGCGCGGGGCCGGATCGCTCCAGCAGCTCGTCGAAGGACTCCAGCCACTCGGCGGTTTCCTCCGGGTCGATGTCGGGCAGGTAGGAGGCCACACCTTCGCGGATTACCCGCACCCGATCGGGTTCGCCTGCGCCGGTTGGGTTTTGCGCCAGATCGTGGCGTACGAACTCGGTAGTCAACTCGCTACTCCTCGTTTGACGGTTCGTCTGCTTGTGGCTGATCTCGCCGTCGGTCGGTGCTGGGTCTGCCCTGCGGCCCGGTCGGGCCATTCCTTTATCGTGCCGCACTTCGACCGCGCCGCGTAGTCCCCGTCGAAGCTGTCCCAAGCCGCGACCCGGTAACGTCATAACCTGTGCTGATCGGACGGCGTCGCGGCGTAAAGCCCGAGTCTGGACAACGCGCGCCAGACTCGCTGCGAGTGCGGATCGGCGCGCGCGCGATCGGCTGCGCGGCGGCGATCCTGATCGCAATCGTCGGGTGTACCAGCGTCACGGATGGCTCGCCGACCGTCGACACCGCGATAGCCCCGGCGTACCGGGAATCGGTGTCCGCGTCGGTCTCGGCGTCGGCCGCGACGTCAAGCCTGCAGGAGACGCGACGTCAGCTATCGCTGACGACGCAAGCCGTGGTGCGCGCGTGCGAGTCGTTTGCCGCCACCAGCAAAGACGCCGTCGACAAGGTGAATGACTTTGTCGCCGCGTACAACCAAGGCCGTGACACCGGCCCCAGCGAAGGTCCCGCCGCCGATACCCTCAACCACAGCGCCGAGCTGGTCGAAGGGAACAGCGGTGGCCCGCTGTCCGAGGATCTGCACCACGCGCTCAACGCCTACGCCGACGCGGCACGCGACCTCGCGGTCGCCATCCGCAACCACGGCGGGGATATGAACGCGTTCAATCAGCGGGTCAATCAGTTCAACGACACCAAGACCGAAGCGGTCAAGCTGTGCAGGGCGTCCCTATGAGTCGCCGGATGTGCAAGGCTACGTGCTTATGCGACGATAATTGCCATCGCGCGGCGCGTTGACGCTCGAGTGCTTGGAACTGACCGGCTGTAGCTGAAAGAGAGGATCGCACGGTGGTGGCGGCGGATGACGCCCCGAGCTATGCCCGCAAACTGGGCATCCAACGAGGGCAAGTTGTCCAAGAGTGGGGTTGGGACGAGGACACCGACGACGATATCCGCGGCGACGTGGAGGATGTTTGCGGTGGCGAATTGCTCGACGAAGACACCGACGAAGTTATCGACGTCGTATTGCTGTGGTGGCGTGACGGCGACGGCGACCTAGTGGACACCTTGATGGACGCGATCGCGCCGCTGGCCGACGACGGAGTGATCTGGGTGCTCACGCCCAAGACCGGCCGGCCCGGTCACGTGCTGCCCGCCGAGATCGCGGAGTCGGCACCGACTGCGGGACTGATGCCGACGTCGTCGGTCAACCTGGGGGACTGGAGCGCCAGCCGGTTGGTGCAGCCGAAGTCGCGCGCCGGCCGCCGCTGATGTTGACGGTCGGTTCCACCGCACCGGATTTCACGCTGCGCGATCAGAACCGACAGCCGGTCACCCTGAGCGATTACAGAGTCGGTGAAGGCGCCAGGAACGTGCTGCTGGTGTTCTTCCCGCTCGCGTTCACTGGCATCTGTCAAGGCGAGCTTGGTGAATTGCGCGATCACCTGCCTGACTTCGAGAACGACGACAGTGCGGCGCTGGCCATCTCGGTGGGACCGCCGCCCACCCACAAAGTGTGGGCCGCCGACAGCGGGTTCCTGTTCCCGGTTCTGTCGGACTTCTGGCCGCACGGCGCGGTCAGCCAGGCCTACGGTGTGTTCAACGACGACGCCGGCATCTCCAACCGCGGCACATTCGTTATCGACCGGTCCGGGGTGATTCGGTTCGCCGAGATGAAGCAGCCCGGCGAAGTCCGCGATCAGCGACTTTGGACCGACGCGCTGGCGGCGCTGAAGGGCTGAACGGCGAGTCGGCGTTTTGGGCGCCAAGTGGTCGGGGCGGTATCTTTGCGCGGCACGGGCGCGTAGCTCAGTGGTAGAGCTCTGGTTTTACACACCAGCGGTCGGCGGTTCGATACCGTCCGCGCCCACCAATATTGATGCAGGTGGGCCAGGCCTCCAACGACACCTTCAGCCGCCGGCGGGGCTTGCACCCGTCGCAATGGTTGCCGGGCCAGTCACGGCGGGGGTGACCTCGACGATGAGGTGCTTGGTCAACGGTTGTTCGCTCTGCTGGCTGCGGTCCGCGAGCGCGCACAGCAGGTTCAGCTCGGGCATGTAGCCGAATACGCTGCCGCGCGGGGTGTTGTAGGCCACGGCGCGGTAGCCGTACACCGAGCGGGTGCTACCGTCGCGGGCGAAGCTGGTGATGTCGATGAGGTCGAACTCATTCAGCCCGCGTTCGCGCATGTCTACGGCGTTCATGAACAGCGCGGTGCGCAGGTTCTTCAGGCCGCGGTAGCGGTCGTCGTCGGAGTAGATGGTGGTGTTCCACTGGTCGTGGGACCGCACGGTGGAAAGCGTCAACCGTCCCCGCGGTGGCACGATGTCGGGCATCGGTGTGGTAGAGAATTCCGCGTGTCCGGACGCGGTGAGGAAGACTCGCTCGCGGGCTGGCTGGCGGATCCGAAACCCCAGCGGTCGGCGTGCGCGGCGGTTGAAGTCTTCGAAGCCGTCGAGCACCTTGGCCATGACGTCGCGGATCCGGTCGTAGTCGCCGATGTAGGACTCCCACGGTGTGGCCGACGCCGGCAGGGTTGCGCGGGCCATGCCGGCCAGGATCGCGCACTCGGACTTTAGCTGCGGGGATGCTGGCTTTTTCATCCCGAACGACAGGTGCACCATGCTCATCGAGTCCTCGACCGTGACGCCCTGCTCACCTGTCTGTTGAACGTCCTTTTCGGTGCGCCCCAGGCAGGGCAGGATCAGCGCCGTGCGCCCGTGTATCAGATGGCTGCGGTTGAGCTTGGTGCTGACCTGAACGGTGAGCTCGCAATTGCGCAACGCGGCGAACGTCGCCTCGGTGTCCGGCGTGCACAAGCTGAAGTTTCCGCCCATGCTGACGAACACCTTCACGTCGCCGGCGAGCATCGCCTCGATCGTCTCGACGGTGCCCAGGCCGTGCTCACGCGGTGGCGTGATCGAACACACCTCTTGCAGCCGGTCGAGCAGCTGCTTGCCCGGCCGGTGGTCGATGCCGCAGGTGCGGTTGCCCTGCACATTGCTGTGGCCGCGCACCGGTGACGGGCCGGCCCCTTCGCGGCCGATGTTGCCGCGCAGCAGAAGCAGGTTCACGATTTCGCGGACGGTGTCCACTCCGTGTTCCTGCTGGGTCAATCCCAGACACCAGGAAACCACCGTGCGGTCGGCACCCAGATAGACCTCGGCCAGTTCTCGGATCGCTTTCTCCTCGACTCCGCACTGGTGCACGATCTCGGGCCAGCCGGTCTGCTTAACCAGCGACCGGTAGGCCTCGAAACCGCTCGTAAAGCGCTGCAGGAACTCCTCATCGATGGCCTTGGGGTCGGTCTGCGCATGCTCGAGGACAACCTTCGCGACCCCGCGCAGCAGCGCCAGGTCCCCGCCCACGCGGGGCTGAACATTCATGGTTCCGATCTTGGTGGCGTGGAACGTAGCCATCGCGAGGATCTCGTGCGGAACGATCGTGCGACCGCTGGCCGCCTCGATCAGCGGGTTGATATGCACGACCTGCGCGCCGCGCCGATGCGCTTCGGCGAGTGCGGTCAGCATCCGCGGCGCGTTGGAAGCGGCATTGACACCCATCACCAGCAGCAGGTCGGCCTTTTCCCAATCGTCCAGGTCGCAGGTGCCCTTACCCGTCCCCAACGACGCGGTCAGCGCCCGGCCGCTGGCCTCATGGCACATGTTGGAGCAGTCCGGCAAGTTGTTGGTGCCGAACTCGCGCACCCACAGCTGATACAGAAACGTCGCCTCATTGCTGAGCCGCCCCGATGTGTAGAACGACGCCTGATGCGGGCTGTCCAACCCGCGCAGCGTCGACCCGACCAACTCAAAGGCGTCGGCCCACGAGATCGGCACGTACTTGTCCGACTCGGCCTCGTACACCATCGGTTCGGTCAGCCGACCCTGGTCCTCCAGCGCGAAATCCGTCCACCCCGACAGCTCGGTGACGGTGTGGTGGGCGAAGAAGTCCCGATCGACCCTTTTGCGGGCCATTTCCCAGGTGACGTGCTTGATGCCGTTCTCGCAGATGTCCAGGTGCAGACCCTTGCGGTCATCCGGCCATGCACATCCCGGACAGTCGAAGCCCCCGTTCTCATGGTTCATCAGCTGGATCGCACGAGTGCCGGCAACCAGTTCCCGGCTCTGCGTCAACACCTTGGCCACACTGCGAGCCGCACCCCAACCGGCAGCCGGATGGTGATAATCCTCCTGGGAATACTCACCACCGGCGTTGGGACCCCGCCCCACCGCGGGATGACCGGGCTCACCCTGCCCGAGCAGGTCGCCGCTATTAGGTTTCTTATCGTCCGTCATCGCGATGCCCTTCGTCCGTCTTCCTGCTGGCGACGGCTCACCGCAGTTGAAACGGTGGCATCGACGCCGACTGGGAGTGATCGCACATCGGGGTCCGGGTGGGTAGCATCCCGCCGCGGGCCTAGCGCGGATCGTTTCCTGACACTCCCAGCGTTGCAGGCCAATGATGTCGTGACTAGCACCAATCTGCGGTTCGGGAGGAAACCGGCACACCGATCCGTGAGTACTCGATCCTCCTGCTCGACAGTCAAGTTCCAGCTGAAACACATTGGTGTAAGCCGGAACTCCGCCTGAAAAGCGGAAGGTCCTGGCCGAGGCTTCTACACCTACGTGTAGCTGATCGCATCGAAGGGAGACGAGCCGGGATCGCTAGGAATCCCTGATATCGCATGGGCCACTGGATGCTGAATAACGCCGCGTTCTCGTTAGCTCCCGGCTCCTTTCCGGGGCTCTGCGAGACCGACAAAATTCTTGGGCGAGCACTGAGATGGTCCAACCAAGATCATCACCGTCGCGCGTTAACCCATCTGTCGCGCTTCATCACGCGGCCGAAGTAAGCCGCCGCATTATTTGACGACGGGTTGCTTTCGGGGCGATAGAGTTTCTGCCATGACGACGATGTCCGAGCAGGAGCGATCCGAGCGGTTCGAGGCGCAACGGCAGCGCATCCGCGAGCAGTACCTGCGTCCCGCCGACGAGCGCTCGGCCTCGTCGGCACGGGGTTTGCACCACACCGCTCTGGTGAGCAGCGACGTCGAGCAGACCGTCCGGTTCTACCAGG
>NZ_DATFZD010000277.1:0-6099 GCF_035314665.1 Mycobacterium sp.
GAACACCGTGGTGATCCCGGTCGCGCTGAACAGCGCCACCGCATCCTCGGTGTACTTGTCGAAGTCGGTGTCGAAGATGCCCTGGTACTGAAAATGCAGCCCCGAACCGACGTCGAACAATACCCACCGCAAGTAGTGCAGCCGCAACGGTGCGAGCACGTCGGGACTCCCGGCGATCGCTTCCTCGATCTGCTTGCCGTACGCCCGGACGGCTTCTTCACGCCCCTCTTTGACCTTCGCGATGATCGAAAAGCCATAGCAGGCAGGAGTTCTCGGATAGATCGGGCCGTACCTGCCCCGCTCGAGTTCGAAGTACCCCTCCTTGGGGATGGCCATTGCCGCGGGCTTGGTCCAGTCGTGATTTCTCGCCGGCATCTTCGTTCTCCATCCGCTTGCTCCGGTGTGCGCGAACACTACTCCCCGGGCATCGCCCAGATCCCGCTTTGGCCGACGACAAATTGGCTAGCCAACGATCATTTCGTCGCTGTTCATCTGCCGGCACCAGTCGGTCAATGGTCGCCAGCCCTGAGTTCCTCGAACGGCCCAGCGCGGACCAACAACAAGCCGCTAACCACCAGCACCCATCCGGGAAACGTCATCGTTACCCACATGCTGAGGTCGCTTGCGAGAAGCACGGCGACTGCAGCAAAATAGCTGAGGCCAACGAGCCAGCGTGGCATCAAGCCCGTCCTCAACCAGATCGTCGCGAGCGACATCATGAACACCGCGGCCATCCGGACCGCATAGGTCTTGGTCGACGACAACACAACCATCTTCCCGAGATCGATCATCTCAGCATGAGCGGCCGGGTCCGTCACGCCTGCGTTTGTCGCCACCAGACCGGCGGCCACCGACATTGAAACGAACATCATCGCCAGAAACAGCAAACCGCTACCCAGGAAGACAGTCGAGAAGAAGCGGTCTTCGTAACGCCCCAAGCCGTCGCGCACCACGCCGATGAACCAAAGGAAGCTGATGCCGGCAAATGGCATCAGCTCGGTTGCGGTCGCGATACCGCTGCGGCGACTTGTCAGCCACTCAGTCGAACCCTGCACGCCCTCGGGCATTTTAGTTCGGATTAAGATCAGCACGGCACCAAACAGCAGGGCGAACAACACACCGGCCAGTGCGGCCGCACGGGGTGTCGTCAATCGGCGAAGGCTGGGCCGAGACGCCATTGTCATGGTGTCATCCTGTCATCGGGCTTGCGCGCCAGGCGGGCTTTCACCGGCTACCTTCGACCCATCGCAGCCAGCCGATACATCGGCCCAGAAATCTCAGACGAGTTGCGCACTTGCACCGTCATTCCCCGATGCAGAAGAACTTGCCCGCAAGGGAGCTGACGGTGGCTGCGATGAGCTACCCGGGACATGCGCGTCCCGGATGTGCGATTGACTTAATCCGACCAGCTTGCTGGCGTCACGATGGGCGGGTCGCGGACGGTAGCGCGAGCGTACCGAAGCCGCCCGCCATCGCGTACGGGCGGCGGGCTCGGTCGGTCCATCCCCGCCAGCCCTCAATTCCTCGAACAGCCCTGCACGGACCACAAACCGCTGACCATCAACACCCAGACGGGGAACGGGACCCTGCAGAGCCAGAAGCTCAGTAGCGGTAGTGGTCCGGCTTGTACGGTCCGTCGACGTCCACGCCGATGTACTCGGCCTGCTCCTTGGTCAGCTTGGTCAGCTCGCCGCCGAGTGCGGCGACGTGCACGCGGGCGACCTTCTCGTCGAGGTGCTTGGGCAGCCGGTACACCTCGTTGTCGTATTCGTCGTTCTTGGTCCACAGCTCGATCTGGGCGATGACCTGGTTGGAGAAGCTGTTGCTCATCACGAACGACGGGTGTCCGGTGGCGTTGCCCAGGTTCAGCAGCCGGCCCTCGGACAGCACGATGATCGACTTGCCGGTGTCGGGGAAGGTCCAGAGGTCGACCTGCGGGCGGATGTTGGTCTTGGTGGCGCCGGACTTCTCCAGCCGGGAGATCTGGATCTCGTTGTCGAAGTGGCCGATGTTGCCCAGGATCGCCTTTTCCTTCATCGCCTTCATGTGCTCGAGCGTGATGATGTCCTTGTTGCCGGTGGTGGTGATGATGATGTCGGCCTCGCCGATCACGTCCTCGACCCGCTTGACGTCGTAGCCCTCCATCAGCGCCTGCAGCGCGTTGATCGGGTCGATTTCGGTGACGGTCACCCGGGCGCCCTGACCGGCCAGCGACTCGACACTGCCCTTCCCGACGTCGCCGTAGCCGCAGACCAGCACGGTCTTGCCGCCGATCAGCACGTCGGTGCCGCGGTTGATGCCGTCGATCAGCGAGTGCCGGCAGCCGTACTTGTTGTCGAACTTGGACTTGGTGACCGAGTCGTTGACGTTGATCGCCGGGAACGCCAGGTCTCCGGCCGCGGCGAACTGGTAGAGCCGCAGGACGCCGGTGGTGGTCTCCTCAGTGACGCCCTTGATCGACTCGGAGATCTTGGTCCACTTGTCCCTGTCGGTCTCGAAGCGCTTGCGCAGCAGGCTCAGGAACACCCGGTGCTCGGCCGAGTCGTCCTCTTCGTCGGGCGGCACCACGCCGGCCTTCTCGTACTGCGCACCGCGCAGCACCAGCATGGTGGCGTCACCACCGTCGTCGAGGATCATGTTCGCCGGCTCGTCCGGCCAGGTCAACGCCTGCTCGGCGGCCCACCAGTACTCCTCGAGCGTCTCACCCTTCCAAGCGAATACCGGTACACCCTTGGGCTCTTCGGCGGTGCCGTGCGGGCCGACGACGACCGCGGCGGCGGCGTGGTCCTGAGTGGAGAAGATGTTGCACGACGCCCACCGAACTTCGGCGCCCAGCGCCACGAGAGTCTCGATGAGCACCGCGGTCTGCACGGTCATGTGTAGCGAGCCCGAGACGCGGGCGCCTTTGAGCGGCTGCACGTCGTGGTATTCGCGGCGCAGCGACATCAGACCCGGCATCTCGTGTTCGGACAACTCGATATCCCGGCGGCCGTAATCCGCCAACGACAGGTCGGCCACCTTGAACTCGATGCCGTTACGAACGTCGGCGCTCAACGAATGTTCGGTCGTCGTCATGTGTGTAGGCCCATTCCTTCGTCATCAACTAATTAGCTTGCATATACATTAGTCCCCGACGCGGTGGTCCCCCATTGCCGGGTCAGTCGGGATCCTTGAACACACCGTAGCGTTCCGCGGCCGGCGTCATCAGCCGCGCCAGATCCGCTGCGACGTCGTGGTCGGCCTCCGGCGGCATCGACACGTAGCTGATGCACAACCGGACGATCGCGCGCGCCATGATGCCGGCGTCCTCGTCGCTGGCTTTAACCCAGCTGTCCTGAAACGTCGATGTAAGACGCGCCGAGCAGTGGGTGATGATCGGCCCGCTGTCGGTGGTGATGATCTGCAGCAGATCGGGTTTGGCCACACCGCTGAGCAGCGAGATGACCAGCGGGTCGGCGGCTGACTCCGAGAAGAAAGACCGAAAGCCCTGCAAGAAGGCCGCGTAGACGTCGCCGACGTTGGAGTAGATAGCGTCGTCGACGGCATTGACCAGTCGATCGGCCAGCCGCAGCGCGTAGCCCTGAGCAAGGCCTTGCCGCGACCCGAATTCGTTGTAGATGGTTTGGCGGCTGATGCCCGCGGCGCGGGCCACGTCGGCCAGCGTGATCGCCGACCAGTCACGGGTGAGTAGCAGCTCGCGCATCGCATCAAGCACCGAATCACGCAGAAGGGCCCGTGACGCCTCGGCGTACGGAACCCTTCTCACATGCGCGACATTAGCGCTTATTGCAACGCTCCTCATCGCCACACTCTGCGTCACGAACGTGCGACTTCCACCATCTCGAAGTCGGATTTCGCCGCGCCGCAGTCCGGGCAGCTCCAATCTTCGGGGATGTCGTCCCACCGGGTGCCGGGCGCGATGCCGTCTTCCGGCCAGCCCTTGGCCTCGTCGTACTCAAAGCCGCATTGGACACACACGAACAGTTTGTAGTCGCTCATTTCGTTAGCTCCATCGTTTCGAAATCGATCTTTTCGAGTACCGCGCAGTCCGGGCAGGACCAGTCTGCGGGGATCTGCTCCCAGCGAGTGCCCGCCGGAAATCCTTCTCGTGCAGCGCCTTTGGCTTCGTCGTAGAGGTAGTCGCAGCCGGGGCAACGGTAGGCGGCCATCAGGCCACCGCCCCGTAACGGGCCAGCACCTTGCGCCGCAGCCGTGGTTGCACGTTGACCCGACTGATGTCGCCGCTGTAATGCGCTAGCACCCGGTGGTCCATCAGCCTGCGCCACAGCGGCGGGAAGTAGGTCACGCCGATCAGCGCAGCGTAGCCGCTGGGCAGGTTCGGGGCGCCGTCCATGCTGCGCAGCGTCTGGTAGCGCCGCGTCGGGTTGGCGTGGTGATCGCTATGCCGTTGCAGGTGGTACAGGAACAGGTTGGTGACGATGTGGTCGGAGTTCCAGCTGTGCTCGGGTGTGCAGCGCTCGTAGCGACCGTTGGCGTTCTTCTGCCGTAGCAGCCCGTAGTGCTCGAGGTAGTTGACGGCCTCCAGCAGGCTGAAGCCGAAGACGGCTTGGATGATCAGGAACGGGATCAGCGCCGGGCCGAACACCGCGATCAGCACGGCCCACAACACCACCGACATCAGCCAGGCGTTGAGCACGTCGTTGGACAGGTAGGTCTTCGGGTTCCACGGGCCGGAGCCCTGCCGGCGTATCCGCTGCGCCTCCAGCCGCCAGGCCGAGCGCAGACTGCCGAAGACGCTGCGGGGCAGGAACTCCCAGAACGTCTCACCGAAGCGAGCCGACGCCGGGTCTTCCGGTGTCGCCACCCGCACGTGGTGGCCGCGGTTGTGCTCGATGTAGAAGTGCCCGTAGCCGGTCTGCGCCAGCGTGATCTTGGACAGCCAGCGCTCCAGCGACTCCTTCTTGTGCCCCATCTCGTGTGCGGTGTTGATTCCGACGCCACCCAAGGTCCCGACCGACAGCGCCAGACCGATCTTGGCCGGCCAGCTCAGCGGTCCGTCGTAGCCCAACCAGCTCAGGTCCGACGCGGTGAACAGGTACGCGCCGAGAACCATGCTGAGGTACTGGAATGGGATGAACAGGTAGGTGCAGTAGCGGTAGTACTTGTCGTTTTCCAGCCAGGCCATCGCCTCGTCGGGCGGGTTCTGCCCGTCGGCCCCAAACCGCAGGTCAAGCGCCGGCAGCACGACGTAGAGCAGGATCGGGCCGATCCAGAACAGCACCTGCGAGACGGTCTGCCAGCCGAATTGGTTCATCGCCCAGACGATCGGCAGGATCGTCAGCAGCAGCGTCGGGACGATCAGTCCCATCAGCCACAGATGGCGCTTCTTGTCCTGCCACACGATTGCGTTCGGGTCTATCGCCGCGGTCATATTGCCAACCTCCTCGTGAGTCAGAGCACTTGAGATTTGACAATACTGCGCTTTGCGTCTCCTGTCTAGACACAGCGTGCTATTTTGTAAACTGCCTAGGCAGGATCCAGCGTCGGGTCTTTCTCGGAGACGGCGGCCTGGCGGCTGGCCAGCACCGAGTACCGACGGCCGTAGCCCAGGTAGATGGCGATTCCGGCAACCATCCACACCCCGAAACGGACCCAGGTGATCACGGTGAGGTTCACCATCAGCCATAGGCACGCCAGCACCGAGGCGATCGGCAGCGCCGGCACCAGGGGCACGCGGAACCCGCGCGGTAAATCTGGCCGGGCGCGGCGCAAGACGATCACGCCGGCAGACACCAGCAGGAACGCGAACAAGGTTCCGACGTTGACCATCTCCTCGAGCTTGTCCGTCGGGAACGCCGAGGCAGTCGCCCCGACCAGCAACGCGACCAGCACGGTGATGCGCACCGGGGTGCCGCGCGAGCCGGTCTTGGCCAGCGACCGGGGCAACAACCCGTCACGGGCCATCGCGAACAGCACCCGGCATCCGCCGAGCACCAACACCATCACCACCGTGGTCAGCCCGGCCAGCGCGCCGACGGAGATGATGCCGGACGCCCAGTGCACGCCGTTGATCGCGAACGCGCTGGCCAGGTTCGCGTGATGCCCGTCAGGGGTGGTCTTCAGCGCGGTGTAGGGAAC
>NZ_DATFZD010000278.1:0-2270 GCF_035314665.1 Mycobacterium sp.
GGTAACCACCACCACGCTAACCGTGGCCGAATACATCGCGTATTGGCTCGAACACATCGCCGAACCCAGTATCCGGCGGACCACCTACGCCACGTACGAGGGAGACGTGCGCCTGCATATCGTTCCAGGCATTGGCAAGCGGAAGCTGAAAACGCTGCAGGCCTCCGATATTCGGCTTTGGCTGAACCAGCTGCGGACGCGGTGCCAATGCTGCGCACAGGGCAAGGACGCGAGGCGGTGCCCACCCAGGTGCTGGGCGAACGAGGAACCGGAGTGCTGTCAGGACCTACTCTCGTCGAGCTCGATCCGTCACGTCCTCAGAGTCCTGCGGGCAGCGTTGCAAGACGCGGTCGACGAGGAACTCCTCAGCCGCAACGTCGCCCGGCTGGTTCAGCTGCGAGTCACCGATGACCGAAAGGTCCGCAGCTTCACCCGCACGGAGGCGTTGCGCTTTCTCAAAGCCGCCGAACAGCACCGGCTCTACGCCCTCTGGGCGGTCGCCCTGGTGATGGGGCTGCGTCGTGGCGAAGCACTGGGTCTTGCCTGGGCCGACGTCGACCTCGATGACGGCCGCCTGACGATCCGCCAGGCACTGCACCGGGTGGACGGTCAGCTTCGGCTGGAGCAGGTCAAAACGGAGGCGTCGGTCGCCGTGCTGCCCATCCCGACTGCGCTGGTGAGCATTCTGCGCGGGCATCGCAGCAGACAGCTCGAAGAGCGCTTCACGGCCGGCGCTCAGTGGCGCGACAGCGGCCTCGTCTTCACCACCGCAAATGGCGGCTTCCTCGAACCACGCAATATCAATCGCATGTTCCATCGGCTGTGCCAGATCGCCAACGTCCCGCAGCTGCGTGTGCACGATCTTCGCCACTCGTGCGCCACTCTGCTGTTCACGACGGGAGTGCCGCCGGCGACCGTGCAGCGGATCCTGCGGCACAGCTCGATCACGGTGACGACGGGAACCTACGTCGAGGTGATCGAGGCGGTGCAGCGTGACGCCTTGGACTCGATGGGCACCCTATTCGAACAAGTTGGCGACGAAATGTCGGGCGGGTTGTCGTCAAAGAAGTCACGGTTGTCGTCACGGTTGTCGTCAAACGCCCGAAAATCGGGCTCCTGAAACCGCGTTTCGGCCGGTGGAGCTAAGGGGACTCGAACCCCTGACCCCCACACTGCCAGTGTGGTGCGCTACCAGCTGCGCCATAGCCCCGTGAAGTCGTGCCAATCGAAGCTACACCACCTGCATCGACGGCTCAAAGCCGCAGCTCAGGGAACCTCTCCCCGCGCGCCGGTGTCGCCTCGGCGGGCGGCGACGCGCGAGTCTCAGGTGCGCGCACCCAGGCGATAGCGGCGGCGAGCAGGATGACGCCGCTGACGACGAAGGCCCAACCGAACGACGCTTGCTGGGCGATCTCGCCGACCGTGAACGAGCCCAGGATCGAACCGAGGTCAGCCATCATCTGAAATCCCGCGAGCGCGGTCCCGGCCCGTGCCTTGCTGCCGATGATGTCCGCGACGGCGGCCTGCTGTGGCGAGCTGAACATGCCGGCGGCGGCGCCTGCGACGTAGGCGCCGGCCAAGAACAACGGCAGCGATGAGGCCGAACCCACGAGCGCGGTCGCCACACCGGACACAGACAACCCCACGATGAGCAAGGTCCGTCGGCCGACCCGGTCGGAGAGGTGGCCGCTGGGGATCACCACCGACACATTGCCGGCCGCGAACGTCGCCAATGAAACGCCCGCCATACCCGGCCCGCGGCCCAAAACCTCCGTGACGAACAGTGGCACCAACGCCATGCGCAGACCGAATACCGCCCACCCCGTCGCGAAGTTTGACAGCAGGGCCGCGCGATACGCCTGCTGGCGTAACGCGATCCGCAGTGTCACCGTCGGCTCGGCCTGTTCCTCGTGTGCGGCGAGCCTGGAATGCCGCAGGCTGAAGAACACCACGCCCGCGGCGATCAACAGCGCGACGCCGTAGATCACGAACGGCACGCTCAGGCCCAGCCCGGCCGTCAGGCTGCCCAGCACCGGGCCGCCGACGGAGCCGACGAGAAACGCGGTCGCGAACATGCCCGCGACACGGCCCCGTGCGTCCTCCGGGCTGACCCGAATCATCAAGCCCAGCGACGAGACGAAGAACATCGTTGACCCGATCCCGCCCAGCGAGCGGAACAGCAAGAGCTGCCAATAGTCCTGCGCGAACGCGCATGCGCCCGTCGAGAGCGCCACGATCAGGATGCCGCTGACGTAGACCCGCCGCTCCCC
>NZ_DATFZD010000279.1:0-20425 GCF_035314665.1 Mycobacterium sp.
GAACGACTGCCGGTGCTGCCGACCCTGGTCGCCTGGGTGGCGGCCGAACGAGCCCGCACCGCCGAGCTGCTCGCCGCCGCCGAGCAGACCCGACCCGGCGAATTGTTCACCGCCGCCGGGACAACCCTGCGCCGGGCGGTACTGAAGACCCAGACCACCGGCCGTGCCTGGGCCGAGAACCCCGACACCGGAGCCCGGCGCGACCTCAGCTTCGAAGAACACCGTGGGTTCTGGACCTGGGCCGCGGTAGAGGTGTTGCGACACACCGGAATCCGCATTGAGGAACTGACCGAACTGACGCACCACAGCCTCATCCAATACCGGCTGCCGAGCACCGGGGAACTCATCCCGCTGCTGCAGATCGTCCCGTCCAAGACCGACGCCGAACGGCTGCTGGTCATCTCACCCGAACTCGCCGACGTGCTGTCGACCATCGTCGCCCGCGTCCGCGGCGATCGGCCCGACGTCCCGCTGGTGGTGTCCTACGACAAAAACGAACGCGTCTACAACCCACCCATGCCGCTGCTGTTCCAATGGCGGCGCCGACTCGACAACCGCGCCGTCAGCGAGACCGTGCTACGCACCTACCTCGACCACGCGCTCACCGAGATCGGCGTCAAAGACGTCGCCGGCCAACCGATGCGCTACACCTTCCACGACTTTCGACGGCTGTTCATCACCGACGCGATCGTGCACGGAATGCCGCCGCACATCGCCCAACTCGTCGCCGGACACCGCGACATCAACACCACCATGGGATTAAGGCCGTCTACCCCGAAGAGGTGATCAACGGCCACCGGGCGTTCATCGCGCGGCGGCGCTCGCTGCGCCCCAGCGAGGAATACCGCACCCCCACCGACGCCGAATGGGCCGAGTTTGTCGGGCACTTCGAACGCCGCAAGGTCGCCGTCGGCGACTGCGGACGCTCCTACGACACCCCCTGCATCCACGAACACAGCTGCCTACGCTGCCCGCTGCTGCGCCCGGATCCGGCCGCCCGCGCACGGCTGGAAGAGATCCGCGGCAACCTCATCGCCCGCATCGCCGAGGCCGAATCCCACCGCTGGTACGGCGAGGCCGAGGGCCTCAAGGTCAGCCTCGCCGGCGCGAACGCCAAACTCGCCCAGATAGACCAGATCAGCGCCACCCGCACCAAGACCGTCCAACTCGGCATCCCCAGCTTCACCGACACCGCCGGCCGCACCACCAGCGACCCGACCCGCCTGCCCACCGCAAGCCAGCTATGATCCCAATAATCACCGAACGACCAGGTCAACCCATAGAATTCAAGATCAATTTCTTAGTTCGGAGAAGACAAACTCGACGCTGTCTGGCTGGCCAAGCTGACCGAGAAAGGGCTGCTGCGGCCGTCGTTCGTGCCGCCGGCACCGATCCGGCAGCTGCGTGACTACACCCGGCTGCGACTCGATCTGACCCGGGACCGTTCTCGTTACTGGCAGCGGCTGGAGAAACTGCTCGAAGATGCCTTGATCAAGGTGTCGTCGGTGGCCTCGACGCTGGACACACTGTCCACGCGCGACATGATCGAGGCCCTCATCGCCGGCGAACGCGACCCGCGCCGACTAGCCGCGCTGGCACGCGGGAAGATGAAGGCCAAACGCTCGGAGCTGATCACCGCGCTCGACGGCCGCTTCGATGATCATCACGCCGAGTTGGCGCGGATGCTGCTGGGCCAGATCGATGCGCTTTCCACCCAGATCGACACCCTGACCGCGCGCATCGAGGAGTTGATCGCCGAGCTGCCCGACGCGGCTGGGGCCATCGATCACAGCGACCCCGGCACGGGCCCGGGTGCGGGCATCGATGCCGATCCTGACACCGGCGGCGGCGATCTTGACGCCGGCGACGGCAATGCGACCCGGGTCGATCCCGCCACAGTGCCCCACTGCGCGCCAAGCGTCATCGAGCGACTCGATGAGATCCCGGGCATCGGCCAACGCGCCGCGCAGACGATCATCGCCGAAATCGGCCTCGACATAGCCCGTTTCCCCACACCCGAGCACCTGGTCTCCTGGGCGAAACTGTGCCCACGCACCATCCAGTCAGGTCCCATCAGCCGCGGCGGCAAGGCCGGCAAAGGCAACCCCTATCTGAAAGGCGCGCTCGGCGAGGCCGCCGCCGCAGCCGCCAAAACCAACACCTTCCTCGGCGAACGCTACCGGCGCATCGTCAAACGCCGCGGCAAACTCAAGGCCTTGGTCGCGGTCGCCCGCTCCATCCTCAGGATCATCTGGCAGCTGCTGACCGATCCCACCGCCCGATTCCACGACCTCGGTGCCGACTACCACGCCACCCGGATCAACACCGAACGCAGAACACGCAACTACGTCACGCAACTAATGGCGATGGGCTACCGCGTCACCCTCGAACCCGCCGCCTGATCCAAATCTGCATCCACACAACACCACCCGGCTCGGCAAAGCCCCGCCGGGTGCCTTCGGCCTGCCCACTCACCTTGGGTTTTTCCGGTCAGGTGAGCGCGTTGCTTCGAGCGCCCGGGGTCGTAGACCCTGGGCGGGTGGACGACGCTGGAACGGAACGTCCCGATCCCGAGGTGCCCGAGAGGGCGAAGCGGCGGACGTTCACGGCCAAGTACAAGTTGGAGATCTTGGCCGAGTACGACGCCGCGCCGGAGGGCGCGAAGGGGGCGTTGTTGCGCCGCGAGGGCTTGTACTCCAGCCATATCGTGGAGTGGCGCAAGGCGCGTGATGCGGGCGCGCTGGCCGGGTTGGCGGCGCCGCGCGGCCGCAAGCGCCGTGACCCGCAGGCCGAGAAGATTGCCCGCCTTGAGGCTGAGAAGCGCCAGTTGGAGCAGGAGCTGGCCAAGGCCCGCTTCGTGGTGGATGTGCAGGCAAAACTGCACGCGCTCTTGGGGACGCTCTCCGAGAGCGCGGATACCGAGCCGAGGTCGACGCCATGACCGACCAGGCCGTCGCCGAACTCGCCGGGTGCATCGGCGTGCGGGATGCGTGCGTCGCCGTAGGCGCGTCGCAGGCCGGCTACTACCGGCGGCACCGCGTCAGCCCGGCACCTGAGCGGCCGGCGCCGATCCCGCACCGCGAACGGCCGCAACCGCGTGCCCTGAGCGCCCAGGAGCAGCAGGCGATCCTCGACGTGCTGCACAGCGACCGGTTCGTCGACATGTCCCAGGCCGAGGTGTGGGCCACGCTACTCGACGAAGGTGTCTACCTCGGCTCGCAGTCGACCTTCTATCGGCTGCTGCGCCAAGCGGGCGAGGTGCGTGAGCGTCGCGCCCAAGCCACCCATCCCGCGAAGGTGAAACCCCAACTCGTCGCCAACGCCCCAAATCAGGTGTGGTCGTGGGACATAACGAAGCTGCTCGGCCCAGCGAAATGGACCTACTACTACCTCTACGTGATCTTGGACATCTATTCCCGCTATGTCGTCGGCTGGATGGTCGCCAGCCGTGAATCCGCCGCGCTGGCCGAGGTGCTGATCTGCCAGACCTGCGCCAAGCAGGCAATTGGCCTTCACCAGTTGACCATCCACGCTGACCGCGGCTCATCGATGACCTCTAAACCGGTGGCATTCCTGCTCGCCGATCTCGGCATCACCCAGTCGCATTCGCGACCGCACGTCTCCAACGACAACCCGTTCAGCGAGGCGCAGTTCAAGACGCTGAAGTACCGGCCCGACTTCCCCGGCCGGTTCACCTCGATCGAGGCGGCGCGCGTGCACTGCCAACACTTCTTCCCTTGGTACAACGATCAACATCGCCACACCGGGCTGGCACTTCACACGCCCGCCGACATTCACTACGGCACCGCCGAAATCACCCGCGAGAAGCGGGCCAGCGTGCTCGATGCCGCGTACGCCGCCCACCCGGAACGCTTCGTCCGAAAGCCACCGCGGCCACCCACGCTCCCAACCGAAACATGGATCAACCGGCCCGACAACACCGAGGAGGCTGCTCAGTAAATTCTGCTGACCGGTGCCTCAAACAGGTTGACAGATTCCGCGGATGCGCCCGCCTCAATGTCCTCGCACCCGACGATCGGTTGTCCCTACCACTCCCAATCTATCTGTGTGCTAGGTGTTTTCGTGTCAATCTGTCTGCGACCAACGGGCCCTTCTAGCTCTCATTCGGTTCCCGATTCGCATACCAGCCAACACAATTGTTGCAACCCAACCAAATGCCGAAACTCGACTGAAGCAACCCGGCTTCTATGCACACATCTTACGTGTGATCGGCGTGTAGTCCGACCTGGTGATGAGCGTAATACTCGGCTTTGGCTTCTGTCGGTGGGCGATGTTGGAGCCGACGTATCAGCCTGCTCGTGTTGTACCAGTGCCGATTGACGGGATCAGCCAGGCCAGCATCGTCGTCGATAAGGCGCAGTTCGAATCAACCTGATCCCCGAGGGCCACATTTGCAGTTGATGCAAGTTGCAGTTTATGCAATTGTGTGGTGTGGCTGACGACAAGCAACTGGACGGCAGGGAGCGCAACAAGCGAGCGACCCGGCGCGCGCTGCGCGCCGCCACCTTGGAGCTGGCGCTTGAGCGGGGCCTCGATGCGGTGCCGATTGAGGAGATCGCGCAGCGGGCCGGGGTGTCGACGCGCACGTTCTTCAACTACTTCGACACCAAAGACGACGCCGCCCTGCTTGAGCTGTTCCTCATCTCGGATGAGGAGCTGTCGGCGTTCGCGACCACGACTGGTGGCGCCGGCGCATGGAGGGATCTGAGCCGGCTGTTCGTCGCCGACGTGCACCGGGCCGAACAGGCTGACGGCCAGGATCTTTCGCGCTACCTGCAGCTGCATGCGCGGCACCCGGTGCTGGCTGCACGTCAGATGGCTCAGTTCGCTATGTTTCTGGGCCGGCTGACCGACGCGATCGCCGCCCGACTCGGTGCGACTCCGAAAACCCGATTGCGGGCCGAGGTGATGGCCGGATCGTGCATTACTGCTGTGCGTGTCGGATTGGACCAGTGGACCGCCCACGACAGGCGCACACCGGTGGCCAGCCATGTCGCCGCTGCGTTCGCCGAGTTCGCGGGCGCGTTCGGCGACGGGTGACCGCGCCGCGATAGGGAGCCGCCGTTGCCAGCGCATCGCATCAGAAACCAACACGTTGCCGCCAAACCAACTTCGCCAACGAAAGGTCACCATGCTTTTCCGAACTGCCAGGACGGGATCGGCGTGCGGGGACGATTTATCCGCCGTCGATGTCACCAGTCCCGCCTTCAAAGCCGATCCCTTCCCGTTTTACGCCCGGTTGCGCACCGAGGCCCCCGTACTTCCGGTGACCGCGCCCCGCATAGGGCGTGCCTGTTTGGTCACCCGCTACGACGATGTGGCCGATGTGCTCAAAGACGCACGGCTGGCGAAGAACCCGAAGGAGGCGATGACACCGGAACAGCTGAAAAAGGCACGCACCCTGCCCAAGAGGCTGTCCGCACTGCAGACCGGTCTGCTCAGCACCGACGGCGCCGATCATGATCGGCTGCGTGCACTGGTGCGGCACGCCTTCACCGCCCGGCGCGTCGAGCAGATGCGCGACCAAGCCCAGGTGCTGGCCGATGAGCTGCTAGACGCCGCCGTGCGCCGCGGCGGCATGGACGTGATCGCCGACTACGCCCTGCCGCTCCCGCTTGTGCTGATCGGACGTATCATCGGCGTCCCGGAGACGGACAACCCGAAATTCTCGGCGTGGTCCACGGCGCTGATCTCCGCTCCGCAACGCCGCAATCCCCTGACCGCGATGCCCGCGATCCTAATGTTCCTGCGCTACCTGCGCACACTGATCACCGAACGCACCCAACGACCGGCCGACGACCTCATCTCCGCGCTGGCCGCCGCCCGGGAAGGAGACGACCGGCTGACCGACGATGAGATCCTGGCCATGTGCGTGCTGCTGCTCACCGCCGGCCACGAAACCACCCGCAACCTCATCGCCAGCGGCACCCTGGCGCTGCTCCAGCACCCCGAACAGCTCACCCGGCTCCGCGACGACCCCGCCCTGATCTACCCCGGCATCGAGGAGCTGCTGCGCTTCGTCGTCCCCGCCGAAATGGCCACCGAACGCTACGCCCGCAACGACATCGAGATCGCCGGGACCACCATTCCATGCGGCTCGCTGGTGCTGGCCGTCCTGGCCTCGGCCAACCGCGATCCCGCCTACTTCGAGAAACCCGACACCCTCGACATCGGCCGCACCCCCAACCGGCACCTGTCCTTCGGCCAGGGCATGCACTACTGCCTCGGCGCCCCGCTGGCCCGGCTGGAGGGCCAGATCGCCATCACCACCCTGCTACGGCGCGCCCCCACTCTTCGCCTCGCCGTCTCACCCGAACAGCTGCGATGGCGCGGCGGCATCATCCTGCGCGGCCTCAACGCACTACCAGTCAGCCTCTCGTGACGCGCGCCCAGCCAGCGCGGGCCATTCCGTGTCTCGTTTCAATTCGTCTCACATGATCGTTCTCGTCGGTGGGGCCCGCCGCTTAGGTGTGATGGGTGTGCTGTCCGACCTGGAGATGGGTGTAGTACTCGGCTTCTGCTTCTGCCGGTGGGCGGCGTGCAAGCCGGTGCATCAGCCTGCTCGCGGCCTTGAGGATCTCGATCGTGGCCTCCAGCTCGCGGTTCTTGCGCCGCAGCTCCCGCAACTCGCGGGCAGTCTGACTCGACACCCCGCCGCCTGCCCCGCGTCGACCTCGGCCTGACGCACCCACTTACGCAAGGCGAACCATCCCGGGTTTCATGCGCACCCTCTGTTGGTTTCATGCGATCGACGCCGACGTGACAGTGGCGGGGGGTGGCGGCCGCGCCGGTTCGCCTGACAGCCGCCGTGCGGCATCTGGCCGCCGAACCCGCACGTTTCAGCCAGTTTTTTCTGTGCACGGCAGGCCGCACGAACTCGCGAAGCCGCTTGTCCGGCATGACCGCCGGCGAGGTTCGCAAGCAGGCGGCTGGTTTGATGAACCACACCGCCGCGCGACGCGGCCCCGGTAGCTATCGTCGAGAGGGCATCCGTCCCGAGCTCGCAATTCAAACATTTGCCGCCGTGCGGTGGACTGCACGTCCTTCTTGGCTGCGAGGAGGTGGACATGGCCAGGCAAGACATCGCGGCGCTGCTCACCCTTGGTGCGGCCCTGTTGATCGCCGTCGGCGACGTCATCCAGCAGCGATCCGCCCATGACGTGACCGACCAACCGGTCGGCGCCTTCGCACTGTTCACCCGGCTGCTGCGCAATCGCCGGTGGTGGGCGGGCAGCCTCGTGGCCGCGGCCGGGTTCGGCCTGCAGGCCGCAGCGCTGGGGCTGGGCTCGGTGCTGCTCGTGCAGGCTCTGTTGGTGAGCTCGTTGCTGTTCGCGTTGCCGATCAACGCGAAGGTGTGCCATCGCCGGATCACCCGCTGGCAATGGATCTGGGCCGTGCTGCTGGCGGGTGCGGTTGCGGTGATCGTCACGGTCGGTAACCCGCAAGCCGGGCAAGCTCGGGGGTCGCTGGAGGCGTGGGCCGTCGTGGCCGCCGTGATGGGTCCGGCGCTGCTGCTGTGTCTAGCCGGCGCCCGGATTGTCTCGGGGGCCGCGAGAGCCGTGTTGCTGGCGCTGGTGTCCGGGTCGTTGTGGGGCTTGTTCGCGGTGTTGACCAAGGGTGTCGTCGACCAACTCGGCCTAGGCATCTGGGCACTGCTGCGCGCGCCGGAACTGTACGTCTGGGTGGTGGTTGCGATCGCCGCGACAGCCTGGGAACAGTCGGCCTTCCGGGCCGGCGCGCTGACCGCCTCGTTGCCCACGGTGACCATCGCGGAGCCCGTCGTCGGGTCGGTGCTCGGCGTCGCCGTGCTGGGCGAGACGCTGAACACCAACGATGTCGGCTGGGTCGTCCTCGGTGTGGCGATCGCCGTGATGGTGGTGGCGACGGCGCAGCTGGCCCGCAGCGAAGCCGCCGCGGCCGCCCAGCCGGGGGACAGCCCCCAGCGGCCGGCTCGCGCGTCGGCGTGATGGCCTGTTGACGACCATCGCGATCAACCCGCCGCCGCCAGTGATGGTCCATCCCCCCGCTGACGGGTTTGCGTTCCCCGCGGGGGGTGCTACATTTCCTCCGATAATGAGAACCATTTTCATTAGTGGGAGGACTCCGGTGAGCGCTGGGCGACGGTGCGGGGCAGTGGTGGCGGCGGTCTGCGCTGCCGTGGTGGTAATCGGCGCGGCCGGTTGCAGTAGCAATGCGCCGAAGTCGTCGTCGGGTAGTTCGGGCGGCTCGGCGCCGGCGTCGAAGCTTGCGGTCATCGCCACGATCAATGCATGGGGCAGCATCGCCTCGCAGTTGGGCGGCGAGAAGGTCCAGGAGACCAGCATCATCACCAATCCCGACACCGACCCGCACAGCTACGAACCGTCGGCGGCCGATGCGCGGACGATGGCCGGTGCGGCGGTGGTGGTGGAGAACGGCATCGGTTACGACGCGTGGGCGGACAAAATGCTGGCATCGAACCCGAATCCGCAACGGACGGTGCTCAATGTCGGCGACCTCGTCGGGGTGGGCGAGGGGGGCAATCCGCATCAGTGGTACTCCCCGGATTCGGTGGCCAAGGTGATCGACGCGATCACCGCCGACTACAAGAAGGCCGACCCCAACGACGCCGCCTACTTCGATCAACAGCATCAGCAGTTCCTGGACCAGGGCCTGTCGCAATATCACGCGTTGATCGCCGACATCAAGGCGAAGTACGCCGGGACGCCGGTGGGCGCCAGTGAATCGATCTTCGCCCCGCTCTCGGATGCGTTGGGGCTCAACCTGATCACGCCGCCGGAGTTCTTGAAGGATATCAGCGAGGGCACCGACCCGTCGCCGGCCGACAAGGCCACCATCGATCAGCAGATCGCGACCAAGGCGATTAAGGTCTACGTGTTCAACAGCCAAAACAGCACGCCCGATGTGCAGGCCCAGGTGGACGCGGCCCGCAAACAAGGAATTCCGGTGGCCACGGTGACCGAGACCCTCGCACCGGCCAACGCGACGTTTCAGGACTGGCAGGCGACGCAGCTGTCCGGGCTGGAAGGTGCCCTGCACACCGCCACGGGAAAGTAGGTGACCGCGACGACTACCGGAAGCCGCGCCGCTGAGTTGACGGCCGACGGTGGGCCCGCCGGGCGCCCGGCCATCCGGATGCGCAACGCCGCCGCCGTGGTGGGCGGGCGCACGGTGTGGTCGGGGGTGTCGGTCGACGTCGGTGCCGGCGAGTTCGTTGCAGTCCTGGGACCCAACGGTTCGGGAAAATCGACGCTGCTCAAGGTGCTGTTGGGTCTGACACCGTTCACCG
The DNA here is from genome assembly GCF_035314665.1 of Mycobacterium sp. Taxonomy (GTDB): domain Bacteria; phylum Actinomycetota; class Actinomycetes; order Mycobacteriales; family Mycobacteriaceae; genus Mycobacterium. The sequence goes on from NZ_DATFZD010000279.1 coordinate 9,311, forward strand.
GAACGGTTGAGGTGCTCGGTGAGCGCGCGGGCCGCAGCAACAGACGCATCGGGTACGTGCCGCAGCGACGCGCGTTCGGCACGGACCTGCGCATCCGCGGGATCGATGTGGTGGCGCTGGGGTTGGACGGCGCCCGGTGGGGAACGCCGGTTCCCGGGCTGCGGCGCCTGGTTGCGCCGCGTCGATACCGTGAGCGGCGCCGGCGTCTCGACGAGGTGATCGACCTGGTCGGTGCCGCCGAGTACGCGCGCCGCCCGATTGGCCGCTGCTCGGGCGGGGAACAGCAGCGGCTGCTGATCGCGCAGGCCCTGGCCCGCCGGCCTGAGCTGTTGCTGCTCGACGAGCCGCTGGAAAGCCTCGACGTGGCCAGCCAAGCCTCAATCAGCGCGCTAGTGAACGACATCTGCCGGCGCGAAGGGGTCACGGTGATGATGGTGGCCCACGACGTGAACCCGATCCTGGCGCACCTGGACCGCGTCATCTATCTTGCCAACGGGACCGCGGTGAGCGGCACTCCCGAGCAGGTGATCACCGCCGAGCAGCTCAGCTCGCTGTATGGCATTCCCGTCGAGGTGCTGCGTGACCAGTCCGGGCGGCTGTTCGTGGTGGGGCAGCCCGACGTGCCGGCCCACCACCACATCGGGGAACACCGGTGAACCCGGCGCCCAGCTGGAACCTCATCACCGATGTCCAGCAGATGCTGGCCTACCCGTTCATGGTCCATGCGGTGCGTGCGGGCGGCATCGTCGCCGTGCTCGCCGGTGTCGTCGGATGGATGATGGTGCTGCGCCGGGAAAGCTTCGCCGGGCACACCCTGGCCGTCGTCGGATTCCCCGGCGCCGCCGCTGCGGCGTGGCTGGGCGTGGCGACCGGTTACGGCTATTTCGTCGGCTGCGTCGCCGCGGCGGCGGCCATCGCGACGTTGTCGCCACCGGCACCCGCCGGCGGCCGGGGCGGATTCGCCGAAAATTCCGCAACGATCGGCACCATCCAAGCTGTCGCACTTGCCACCGGCCTGCTGTTCGTGAGCCTGTATCACGGCTTCCTGTCGGGGCTGACGAATCTGCTCTTCGGCACCATCGCCGGGGTGAGCAGTTCGCAGGTGGAGCTGCTGCTCGTCGCGGCTGTCGTGTGTTTGGCCACGCTGGCCGCCATCGGGCGGCCGCTGCTGTGGACATCGATAGACCCGGATACCGCTGCCGCCCAAGGCATTCCGACACGGTTCGTGGCGGTGGTGTTCCTGCTGGTGCTCGGTATGGCCGCCGCGGGTGCCAGCCAGGTCACCGGCAGCCTGCTGGTGTTCGCGCTGCTGGTGTGCCCGGGCGCCGCCGCCCAGCAGCTGACGTCGCGGCCCGGCCCGGGTATTGCGCTTTCGGTGCTGATCGCGCTGGCCGTGACCTGGGTGGGGATGGGGTGCGCGTTTTTCACGCCGTATCCGATCGGGTTCTGGGTGGCCACCCTCGCTTACGGGACATATGTACTGGCGTCCGCCTATCGGGCCGGAGTCGACCGCGCGAGCCTGCGCGCCCGTCCGTGGCACGCCGTTGATCGTGCGGCGGCGACATGACCCAGGCCGCCCTGCAGTACCGCGCGATCGGGCCGACGACCGCATTGGGCGACATGCTCCACCACCCGTTCATCACCCATGCCCTGCTCGCCGGCAGCGCGGTTGCAGCGCTGTGCGGGCTGGTCGGATACTTCCTCGTGCTGCGCGGGCAGGTGTTCGCCGGTGACGCGCTGGGCCACGTCGCCTACACGGGCGCCATGGGCGCACTCGCCGCCGGTTTGGATCCCCGCGCCGGGTTGTTCGGCGCCACCATAATCGCCGGCCTGGCGCTGGGCGCCGGCAGCAGCCGCGGCGCCGACGATGTCGCCATCGGCTCGTTCTTCACGTGGATGCTCGGCTTGGGTGTGCTGTTTTTGACCTACTACACCACCCACGGCAGCGGCCGCAACGGCACCGCGAACGTCAACGTGTTGTTCGGCAGCATCTTCGGCATCAGCGACAAGGCCACCGTGATCGCCGTCTCGGTCGCTGCCGGTGTCGGCGTCGTGCTGATCGTGATGGCCCGACCGCTGCTGTTCGCCACCGTCGACCCCGCTGTCGCGCAAGCCGCCGGCGTGCCGGCTCGATGGCTCGGAGCGGTGTTTCTCGCTGTGGTCGGTGCCACCGTCGCCGAAGCCACCCAGATCGTCGGCGCCCTGATCGTGCTCGGGCTGCTCGCGGCGCCGGCAGCCGCTGCAGCGCGGCTCACCGCCCAACCATGGCTGGCATTTTGGCTGTCCGCGGTGTTGGCCACCGCCGCGATCTGGGTGGGCGTCACCTTGGCCTATCTCATCCCCGCAGCACCGGCCAGCTTCACGATCATGATCACCGCGGCCGCAATCTACCTGCTCGCCGCGATCGTCGGTGGAAAGGAGCGCAGCGATGCCCGCGCCACCGGCACCGAGGCGGCCGCGTCGACCAACCGTTAAACAACAAGCTGTGGTCAAGGCGCTGCGTCGTAGCGACCGCTTCCGCAGTGCCCAACAACTCCACCATGAGCTTGGCGAACACCGGCCGGTCCGCGTCGGGCTGACCACGGTCTACCGCATCCTGCACACCCTCGCCGAGAAACACATCGCGGAAGCCCAGCGCGGCGAAGACGGCGAGATCCTCTACCGGCTTCGCACCACGGCGGCCCACCGACACTACCTGCTGTGCCGCCGCTGCGGTGACGCCGTGGCTTTCAGCCCTGGCGCCTTGGAACACCACACCGCCGAGCTGGCCCGACAACACTGCTACACCGACGTCACTCATCACATCGACCTCTACGGAACCTGTCCCCGATGCGGCGACCCATAAGTGCCGCGCCGCGGGGCACGCAGCGCTTCACGAGGTGTAGTAGGCGTAGGTGTTCGCGGGCGGGTCGATGGGCGTCAGGCCGGACACCTGCAACGTCGGCACCGACGCGCGCCTCACGGTCCCCTCGACACTGACCCAACTGTTGTCGGCCAGCGGGGCCGTTTCCGTCGGGTCTGCGAGCCGGATGCGGGCCAGCTGGGCATCGGCTGCACAGCAGATGACGACCACCCGCGCCAAATATGTTGCACCGCTGTCGTTGAGGACGAAACCCGTGACCGTGATAAGCCGATTGTCGAGGGTGCCCGCGGTGTCTCTAGCCACCCGTTCCAGCACGTTGGGCAACGACACGACCGGGGCCCGTTGGGCCGGCAGCGGTGGAAATGGCCGGCGCAGCACATCGGTGGACACCGCCACCACCGTCGGGGTCGCCGCGCCTGCGCCGAGGGCGGGCGGGACCACGAAGATCAGCACCACGATGGGCACGGCCAGAAGCCAGACAATCGCCGATCGATGCTTGTGCCCGTGGTCGCGGTGGTGCTCGTGATCGCCACGCCGGGCGTCACCGACGATCATGGTGAGCCCGAAGGCGATCAGCAGGACCGCCGCGGCGAGCAGCCATGGCAGCAGCGACGGTTTGACGTACCGGGTGAACGCGCCGGTGACGGTGACCATTCCGGTGCTGAGCCCGACCAGCAGCAGCGCCGCGTTCTCGGTGTCGCGGCTCACCGAAGGCCGCCGAGCATCAGCACACCGACCACAGTGGCGGTGAGTGTGGCGATCGTGAACGCCGCCGGGGCGAACCGTGCCGCGAACGCGCGGCCGAACACACCGGCATGCATGGCAATCAATTTCACGTCCACTGCCGGCCCGACCACCAAGAACACCAATCGTGGCAGCAGCGGCAACATCGTCAAACTCGATGCGACGAACGCGTCCGCTTGCGAACACAGCGCCAAAACCACGGCCAGCAACGCCATGGCCACGACGCCGATAACAAGTTGGCCGCCAAGATCCTCGAACACCCACGCCGGGACCAGGACGTGCAAAAACGCCGCCGCAGCCGCGCCAAGCACCAGATACGCCGCCGCCCGCAAGAAATCGTGCCGCGCCGCCTCCCGGAACAACGCCCACCGCGACGTCCCACCACGGTGGGGTGCGGGCAGCCGACGCGTGATCCACTCGGGGCGGCCCCACTTCGACCATCCGGCACCGATGAGCAAGGCGGTCAACAGCGACGCCGCACAGCGTGCGGCGACCATTTTCGGTTGCCCGGGAAACGCGACGGCGGTGGCCACGAGCACCACCGGGTTGACAGCCGGGGCGGCGAGCATGAACGTCAGCGCGGCCGCGCCCAGACGACCCTCACCGAAGATGCGCCGCGCCACCGGCACCGATCCGCACTCACATCCCGGCAACGCGGCCCCGACCACGGCCGCGGCCAGAATCGCCGCCCCGGTCCGGCGGGGCAGCCAGCGCGCCAGCCGCTCAGCCGGCACGAACGCCGCGATCAGTCCGCTGACCACAACACCAAGAACAAGAAAAGGCACCGCCTGGATGAAGACGCCGCAGAACACCGTGCCGGCCGTCGCCAGGTCCCGATGACCGGTGACCAAGCTGTGCAGCGCACCGCCGGACACGGCGAACCCGGCCAAGCCCACGACCAGAATCGGCAGGGAGCCCATCCGCCACCGCACCGGCGCGAAACCAACGGCCACCGGCCCATCGTGCCAGCAGCCGCACCCGTCAACCGCGTCCCGCACCGTGTGTCGCGCTGCGGATTTCATGTGTATGCGGCTTCGGGCAGTGTTCGTGCACATCGGGATGCGGCGGGTGCTCGCCGCCGGGCGAAATGTTCTTGCGGCGAACACGATGCGCCGACCTCATAGCGCGTGGTGAACACTTCCGTTAATTGTGGAAGGGGGCCAGAGGCAGGACGATCGGGCTCCGCGACCCGGCGGTCTACAGGCTGAGCAGCGGAGCCGTCCAGTGGACCCGTGTGCCGCCTGCGGGGGGCGAGCTGATGTGGCAATCTCCGCCGGCCTGCTGGGCGCGCCGCTGCAGGTTAGCCAGCCCGCTGCGGCGCTGGTTGTCGGCGGGGATGCCGTGACCGTTATCGACGATGTCAATGCTGACATCGTCCATGATGGTGACCTCGACGGTGAGGCTGGTCGCCCCGGAGTGGCGCAGCGTGTTGCTGATCGCCTCGATGACGACGGCTGCGCCATGATCGGCCAGATCACCGCCGACGACCGTCATTGGCCCTGACATGTGCACGGTGGTGGCGATATCGCGGTTGTTGGTGAGGTCGGCGACCGCGTTTTGGACGCGCTGCCGAAAGCCGCCGCTAGGTCCAGCCGGGGTCTGCAGCTTGAAGATGGTGGTGCGGATGTCGTTGATAGTGTTCTGCAGGTCGTCGACCGTGCCGCTCAACCTCTCGGTGATCTCGGATGAGCGGGAACGGGCGATGGTGCCCTGCAGGTCCATGCCGGCGGCGAACAACTTCTGGATGACGTGGTCGTGCAGGTCGTGGGCGATGCGCTCGCGGTCAGCCAGGATCGTCAGCTCACCCGCCTGCTCGCGGCTTGCGGCCAGGGTGAGCGCGATCGCCGCGTGGTGGGCGAAGTCGCTCATCGGTTGCAGATAACCGGAATCGAACGGCGGCTGTCCGGCGTTGCGGGCGACGGCCAGAACGCCCACGACCGCGTCTTGTGCGCACAGGGGCATCAGGAGGGCCGGGCGTTCACCGATGTCGGTGAACGCCGGGATCGGGTACCGGAACCTGTCGGTGATCACCGGCACACCGGACCGGAAGACCCCCCCGGTGGTGGATCCGCTGACCGGCACCCGCTGACCGATCACCTCCTCGGCATGCAGACCCACCGCCGTGGAGACCACGAGGGTGTCGATATCGTCACCGGCCACGTCGGCGTCGGCCGGAACAAGGACGATGGCCTGCTCGGCGCCGGTCAGTTCGCGGGCGCGATCAACGATCACGTGCAGCGGCCGGATGTGGGGGTCGACGCCCGACAGCAGCGCGGTGGTGATCTCCCGGCTGGCCTCCATCCATGTCGCCGACGCCCGCACTTGCTGGAACAGTCGGGCGTTGTCGATGGCAAACGCCGCCGCACCCGCCAACGCACGGCTGGCGATCTCATCGGATTCGGTAAACCGGTGCCCGGGCCGGTCGTCGGTCACGTAGAGGCTGCCGAAAACATTGCCGCGCAGGGTGATCGGCACACCGAGGAAGGCACCCATCTTGGGGTGATGCTCGGGGAACCCGACCGCCGCGGGATGTTGGCTCAGGTCGTCGAGGCGCACCGACTCGGTCTGGTTGAGCAGCAGACCGAGAACACCTTTGCCGGCGGGCAGGTGGCCGATCCGTCGCACCGTTTCGGCGTTCATACCGGCATGCAGGAAGGAACTCAAGGTGCTGTCGCGGCCACGAACGCCCAGCGCGCCGTAGCGCGCCCCGGTCAACGTCATCGCCGCCGCCACAATGCGATGCAGCGTCGCGTCCAGATCCAGGTCGCGACCGATCTCAACCACCACGGCCAGCAGCTGCTCCATCTGGTCGCGGGCGGCCAACAGCTCGTCGAGCTGCTCATGCATCCGCCCGACCGGTCCGCGTCGACCCGACCCAGCAAGACCCGACGTTATTCCATCGCTACCCATGCGCCCAGACCCCTTCCCGATGCGACGAATAGGGGGTGGCTCCGTGCGTTGTTGCCCGCCGGTCGGATCGCCCGTCGCCGCGGTGCGCTCGCGTGGTCGACTGGCCCACAACCATTCGCCGATGTCGTGGATACTCCGGGGTGGACGCCGGCGGCCGCCGAGGTCGCTCAATCATGCGATCCCTGCCCGGGTTTGCGCGGCGAACCCAGCAGATGTCCGCGCTACGATTTCCGCGGCCGCGACGCACACCTGGAGGGGCACCGCTCGGAACTCCTCCCGCGCGATCATTCGATGTTGGTCGCCGGGGTTCTAGAGCAACAGCAAGAAGTCTAGCCGAATTCCAAGAGGCCGGTAAGGTGGTTAATATCGCCGCCGCTCGGGGGCAGTAACACCTGCACTCTCGATGACGGCACGGGCGGCGTCGCTGAGGTGCTGGTTGGTGTTTCGGGCCCGCGTGCGCAACTCGATGAATGCCTGGTCCATGTCGAGCCCGGCCCTTTCGGACAACACGCCTTTGGCCTGCTCGATGATGATGCGGCTGTTGAGCGCGGTCTGCAGTTGGGCGTTGACCAGTGCCCCATGCAGCATCACACGCTGGTGCAGGATCCCGATCGTCGCGACGTCGGCCAGTGCCTGGGCCACCAACAAGTCCGACTCCGACATCATGCGCGGTTGGGTACGAAACAGGTTCATCGCACCGATCCGCTCGGTGCGCAGCCGCAGTGGAATGGCGAAGGCAGCCCGGAAGCCATCGCTGTCCGCGCGGGCGGCGAACTCGGGCCAACGGGCGGTGTCGGCTCGCAAGTCCCCGACAAGAACCTGTTGACCGCTGCGGTAGGCCTGCAGACACGGCCCGGCGTTCGACTGGATCTGCAGCAGTTCCAGCAGTCGCGTCTGCTCGCTCGTGGAGGCCAGCACCTGAAGCCCGCCACGCAGGTCATCGAGCAGCAACCCGGCCGCGTCTGCCTCCAGCAGCGCCACACAATCCTCGACCAGTTGCTGGGCGAACTCGACTACGTCGTAGTCGTCGACCAGCGTGTCCGCCAATGCCACGAAGGCTTGCACCAGCGGGCCTTCACGACCTTGCATCATGGTCTCCTTGTTCTCCTAATCGTTGTACGCCCGGGCGATGCGGTCAACGCCGGTCCACGTCGTCGGGATCGAATCGCACCCGCCGCGCAACCACGTCGCGGGCCACATCCATGAGCACCCGGCCCTGGCTGAACGCGTACGCCTGAAGGCGCAGATAGGCCATATCGGGGGGAACCGCGAGCTGGGCGACGATCATGCCGGTGGCCTGATGAATTTCTCGTGACGACGACAACGGAGCCCACCACGCGTCCAGGTCGTTCGCGTCCACACCGGCCGGCACGGCCGGCGGCGCGTGGGACAACAACACCATGGTGATGATGTCGGCCACCGCCAACATCGCCGCCACCTCATCGCCCCGCGCCGATGTCGGCAAGACACGGTACAGGTCGAGCACACCCACTCCGATCGCCCCGATCTGCAGCGGAAACGCGAACATCGCGCCCCGCCCGTGCTCACCCACAGCCGCGCCAAACCCTGGCCACCGCGCCAGCTGCGCGGACAAATTCTCGACCAACACCGGGCCCCCGCGCCTCACCGCCTCGATCGCGGGACCCTCACCCGCCGTCGCCTGCCCGGCCTCTATCCGCGCCGCGACATCGTCGCTGGCAGACAACAGATCCCACACCGTCGAACCGACCGTGATCACTATCGCCGCGCGATCCACCGACAAGGACTCCACGCAGAGCGCGCACAACTGGTGCGGCCCGAGGGCCCCGTCCGGGTAAGCAACCAGTGCGGCCAGAAACCGGGCACGCACCGACCTCGCCGTGATTCCTCCTGAAAAGAGTTGCGTTGCGCGGACGGCTCGCTTTACCGCGCAGCCCACAACGTAGGGCTGACGGGGGCCCGGCTCTAGAGTCGTGAGGCCCTGTGCTGGGGGACATCGGACCCGCTGTGGTCCTGGCGTGCGCACCGGTGCCGGCGCCTACGACCAGGGTCGAGCGCCGGCTTGCCGGTCGCCCGAACGTCGGTGCGCGCGGCGCGCAGGGCCGTCGTTCCGCATCCGCCTTCCAGGGAATCATCGCGGGCCGGGCCGCCATTGATGATGTGGACCAATCGCAGCCGGATAACTTATCGGCGGATCAGGTGTAGTGCCAGCGCGGTGATCCATGCCAGTCCGGCGATCAGGGTGAGGCGTTGTAGCAGTCCGCCGATGCACACAAACGTCGGATTCTGCGCGAACCCCAGGCCCGCGAGAACAAAGCCGGTCAAAAACGCCACTGCGGTCCCGATTGAATAGCAGGCCCACCATTTGCGGCCTGATCGGGCGAACCGGTAGCCGACCACGCAGCAGGCGGCAGGCAGTCCCAGGAACACCAGGGCCGAGAACGCCTGATGAAGGACACCGTGAATGGTGCGGGCGGCGCCGACAGGCACCGCGGGTGTTCCTGGCGGATAGCCGCTAAACGGGTCGGCGGTGAACACGCCGGCACCGATCAGGCCGATCGCGATCAGGCCGACCAGCACCGCTGCCCAGATCCCACCGTTATGACGTCGCAGCGCCGGCCGGAGCCCCACGGCGAACGCGAGCAGCAGCACCCCGGTAACGAGGAAGTTGGCAACCTGTACCCAGCCGAACGGCCCGATCGCTAACGAGCTCACCGGGTGTCGCAGCGGGTTGTAGCCAGCAGGGCGAATTGCCGGGACGGCACCCTCGATCAGGAACACAACGACAAACAGCGGCGCACCGATCGCCCCGCACCACAGCAGCGCCCGGTGGTAACTCATGTGGTCGCTAAGCATCGGCGTCCGTGAAGTGGTAGCGCAGGCCTCGGCCGAGTCGCCGTAGCGGGGTGATGCGGAACAGGACCCGCATGAATTGCCAGTACAGCCACGGGTAGTGCCGCCTGATATCGGCTGGATCGGCGAACCACCATTCGCGGTCGAACACTAGGCCGGGGACTGCTTTTTCCAGTTCGTGCGGGTCGTCGATGCTCCAGTCAAGTTGGGCCCCAGAGGCTTTCACTGGCCCGTAGCGCTGCGTGAGCCACACCCCTGCCCGGCTGTAGCCGTCGAAGACCAGTTCACCGCTGGGGAAGTGTTCGGTGATGCGTCGCAGCATCGCCACGCCGTCGGCGGCGCGCAGATATGGCGTCAACCCCTCGGCGACGACCAGAACCGGCTTGTCGCCGGGAATCCCGTCGAGCAGCCCCGGATCGGTAACCGAGGTGGCGATGGTGTGCACGCCCGCGCGCTGCGGAAAGAGCATTCCCCGCAATTCGATAACGTCGGGCAGGTCGATGTCATACCAGCCGACGGTCGGCGGCGGGTTGACCCGGTAGACCCGGGCGTCCAGTCCGCAGCCCAGATGCAGGACGACGCAGTCGGGGTGGGCGTCGAGGAATCGCTTCACCCACCCGTCGTAGCCCTTCGCCCGTACCGCGACCGATTTTTGATCACGGCGGCGCATCCGCAGCCTGCTGGAGTCATAACCGAGGTGCTGCAGCGCCCTATCGGCCTCCCGATCGGCAAGAATCGAATCCGGCTGGCGACTATCCAGGGCTTTGCCGTACAGCGTGACCAGCGCGGTTTGCTGCGCTCCCGTAAGAGTGGCCTTTTGCAGATCCACCATGGTCATCACTCCTGTCTCGTGGGCGTCTGGTAGCGGGCCAGGCCGGTACGCGCCAAGGCCAGCAGATCCGAACCGACGAACTCCGGTGCCATGATGTCCACCAGGGCCGCGCTGACCCGTGACAACAACTCCGGAGTTAATGCCTCGGCACCCAACGCCCGGACCAGATGGTCATGAAGTACCCACATGCCTAGCCACATCGAAATGAGCACCGCCGCCTGGGCACGCGGGTCTGCCCGTGACGCACCCTGCTGCGGTGGGTGGCTTGCCAGATAGTCCTCGGTCAGCGCGACGACATTGTCGAACAGCGTCGCGGCCGCCGTCGATCCATCAACCAGAGCGCGCCCCAGGTAACGCAGCACGAGCGGAGCGCTCTGGTAGACGGTGCCGAGGAAGTCGGGATTGGCCAGCCCCCGTTCGTCAATGGCCTCGGTGATCCCTTCCCGCAGGTATTCGAGCACGGAGGCGTCGCACGCTTCGCGAAGGCCCTGCTTGGTACCGAAATGATGCGACACCAGCCCGGGGGTCACCCCCGCCTCCGCAGCAACTACCCGGATCGTCGTGGCTTTTGCACCCTGCTCGGCAAAGCACCGCATCGCCGCGTCCCTGATCCGGGCGCGCGCTGTCAAGTCACCGATTGGCCGCACAACCAATATCTTAAACAACTGACCAGTCTGCTGGCCAACTGTTTAGTCCCATCATCGTGGCAAGCGACACACCCCAAACGCGGTCGATCGATAACTGGCACACTTCTGCTCTTGCAGCCGCTGTTTGACAGAGAAGCCAAGAGGCGGCTTTCGCGAGGTCTACCAGCAGAAGGCCGGTTTTGTCGGGATATCAGCCGGCTCTCGAGGTTTCACTGTCCCCTGAGCGTGGTACCCGACCCCAGGTTGGGCCCGTCATGTGGGTCGTGACTGAGACAAACCGAATGGGA
>NZ_DATFZD010000280.1:0-18313 GCF_035314665.1 Mycobacterium sp.
GACCACGGCAGCGTCACGATCCGCAGGTGATCCGGTGCCGGCCAATTGAATCCGGTGCCCTGAGTGACCAGGATTTTCTCCGACAACAGCAGATCCAGGACGAGTTGCTCGTCGTCCTCGATCTCGTGCACCTCGGGATCCAGCCGCGGGAACGTATAAAGCGCACCAGCGGGTTTGACGCACGACACCCCGGGGATCTCGTTGAGTTTGGACCAGGCCACGTCGCGTTGTTCGATCAGTCGTCCGCCCGGCAGCACGAGGTCGTCGATGCTTTGGTGACCGCCGAGGGCGACCTGGATCGCGTGCTGCGCAGGCACATTCGGGCACAACCGCATATTCGCGAGCAGGTGAATGCCTTCGATGAAACTGCTGGCGTGGTCCTTGGGCCCGGTGATCGCCAGCCAGCCGGCGCGGTATCCCGCAACGCGATAGGCCTTGGACAGACCATTGAAGGTCAGGCACAACACGTCTGGTGCGACCGAGGCCATGCCGATGTGCTTGGCATCGTCGTAGAGAATCTTGTCGTAGATCTCGTCGGCGAGCAACAGTAGCTGGTGTTTGCGCGCCAGATCGGCTATCTGCGAGAGTATTTCGCGACCGTAGACCGCGCCGGTTGGATTGTTGGGGTTGATGACGACCAACGCCTTGGTGCGCTCGGTGATCTTCGACTCCAGGTCGGCGATATCCGGCTGCCAGCCTTGTGTTTCGTCGCACAGGTAATGCACCGGTGTGCCGCCGGCAAGCGAGGTCGACGCCGTCCACAGCGGATAGTCGGGCGCCGGGATCAAGACCTGATCCCCGTTGTCCAGCAGCGCCTGCAGCGTCAACGTGATCAGCTCCGAGACCCCGTTGCCCAGATACACGTCGTCGACGTCGAATCGTGGGAAGCCCTCGACGAGTTCGTAGCGGGTGACAACCGCGCGCCGCGCCGACAGGATGCCCTTGGAGTCCGAGTAGCCCTGCGCGTACGGCAGCGCCTGGATCATGTCACGCATGATCACGTCGGGTGCTTCGAAGCCGAACGGCGCGGGGTTGCCGATGTTCAGCTTGAGGATGCGGTGCCCTTCGGACTCCAGCCGCGCCGCGTGATCGTGCACCGGACCGCGGATCTCATAGAGCACATCCTGCAGCTTCGAAGACTGCGCGAACGTGCGCTGCCGCGGCTGATGACCCGTGGTATGCCAGGGCAGCTGATGCGTAGTCACTCAACTATGGTGCCATGGCTGTCTAATAATTAATGCACGCAGCGGTCTGATCAGCGCTTTCCGGGTGGACGGGCACCCCTGGCGATGCCCAATCCTTTAACCGGCGCCGCTGGCGCATTGGTCTCGCCATCCTGACCTGCAGGCTGCGGTTCGCTGGCTGCTTGCGGCTCGGGCTTTGCTTCCGGCTCCGCCGCCGGCGCCGCGGGTTGTGCAGCGGGAGTGGCCTTTTTGGCACCGGGCCGTTTGGCCCCAGCCGCGATGCCCAGACCCTTGACGGGGGGGGCCGGCGCCTTGGCTTCCGGAGCCGCCGCGGGTTCGGCTTTCGCTTCAGGCTGTGGCGCAGGCGCGGATTGGGTTGGCGCTGCGGCCTTTTTGGCACCCGGTCGTTTGGCGCCGCCGGCGATGCCCAGACCCTTGACCGGCGCGGCAGGAGCCTTGGCTGCCGGGACTTCTTCGGTGGGCTGCTTCGATGCGGATTGCGTTGGCGCTGCGGCCTTTTTGGCCCCCGGCCGTTTGGCGCCGCCGGAGATGCCCAATCCGGTGACGGCCTTGGCGGCCTTCTCCGGTGCCGGTGCCGCCGCTGCTGTCGGTGCGGCGGCTTCCGGTTCGGTAGTTTCCTTCGCCGGGGCGGTCGCGGTTGTCGCCTCAGCCTGGGGCGCGGGAGCAGCCTTTTCGGCATACTCGGCGGCCTTCCTGGCCGCGGTGCCCTTCTCCGGCAGCGTGATAGTGCTGCGGTCGAGCGACTCGAGCAGCAGCTGCGCCACGTCGCGCACGTCGACGCCCTCGCGTCCGGCGGCTTCCTGACGGTCGTTGACGCCATCGGTGACCATCACCCGGCAGAACGGGCATGCGGTGGCCACGGTGGTCGCGCCGGTAGCCAGCGCCTCGTCGACGCGTTCGTGGTTGATCCGCTTGCCGATGTGCTCTTCCATCCACATCCGCGCGCCGCCGGCGCCGCAGCAGAAGCTGCGGTCGGCGTGACGCGGCATTTCGGCCAGCTTTGCGCCCGAGGCGTTGATCAACTCACGCGGCGCTTCGTAGACCTTGTTGTGCCGGCCCAGGAAGCACGGGTCGTGATAGGTGATGTCTTCGGAGACCGGGCTCACCGGAACCAGCTTCTTGTCGCGCACCAGCCGGTTGAGCAGCTGAGTGTGGTGCAGCACAGTGTAATTGGCGCCCAGCTGACGATATTCGCGGCCGAGGGTGTTGAAGCAGTGCGGGCAGGTGACCACGATCTTGCGGTCGACGGTCTCCACGCCTTCGAACAGTCCGTCCAATGTCTCGACGGCCTGCTGCGCAAGCTGCTGGAACAAGAACTCGTTACCCGAACGACGAGCCGAGTCGCCGTTGCAGGTTTCGCCGGTGCCCAGCACCAAATACTTCACCCCCGCGGTGGCCAGCAGTTCGGCGACCGCCTTGGTGGTTTTCTTGGCCTTGTCGTCGTAGGCGCCGGCGCAGCCGACCCAGAACAGGTACTCATAACCGTCGAAGCTGTCGACGTCTTCGCCATAGACCGGCACATCGAAGTCGACCTCGCTGATCCAGTTGGTCCGGTCGGAGGCGTTCTGGCCCCACGGGTTGGCTTTGGTCTCAAGGTTTTTGAACAGCACCGACAGCTCGGAGGGGAACTCGGACTCCATCATCACCTGGTAGCGGCGCATGTCGACGATGTGGTCGATGTGTTCGATGTCCACCGGGCACTGCTCGACGCAGGCACCACAGTTCACGCAGGACCACAGCACGTCGGGGTCGATCACCCCGCCCTGTTCGGCAGTGCCGACCAGCGGGCGGGCGACCTGCTCGGGCCCGTGCCCGGGCACCCGGCCGAACCCGGACTCCGGCACATGGTGGCCCTCTTCCTTGACCGTCTCGAGGTCGAGTCCCTCGAGCGGCTCAGCGGTCTTCTCGCCAAGTAGGTAGGGCGCCTTGGCCATCCAGTGGTCGCGCAGGTCCATGATGACGAGCTTGGGCGAAAGGGGCTTGCCGGTATTCCAGGCCGGGCATTGCGACTGACAACGCCCGCATTCGGTGCAGGTGGCGAAGTCGAGCATCCCCTTCCAGGTGAAGTCCTCGATCTTGCCGCGGCCGAATTCCGCGTCGTCGGGCGGGTTTTCGAAGTCGATCGGCTTGCCGTGGGCCTCGACCGGCAGCAGCTGGCCCAACCCGTCGGGCAGTCGCTTGAACGTGACGTTGATCGGCGCCAGGAAGATGTGCAGGTGCTTGGAGTGCAGCACGATCAGCAAGAAGATAAGCGCCACAGCGATGTGAGCCAGCAGTGCGATCGTCTCGATCCACCCGTTGGCAGTCGGACCCAGCGGGTGCATGAGCGCGCCCATGGCGTGCGAGAAGAATGCGCCCTTGCCGTACGGGAAGTTCCCGGTGTTCACGGCGGCACCGCGGAAGATCGAGTAGCTGAAGATGACCATGAAGATCATGAACAGGATCAGCCAGGCGCCGCCGGTGTGTGAGCCGTAGAACCGTGACGAACGGCCGTACTCCTTCGGTTCGGAGCGCAACCGGATGATGGCGAACGTGGTGATGCCGGCTAACACCCCAAGGGCGATGAAGTCCTGCAGGAAGCCCAGCGCGTCCCACCGGCCGACGATCGGGATGTGGAAATTGGGCTGGAACAAGGTGCCGTAGGCCTCGATGTAGACCGTGATCAGAATGAAGAAGCCCCACATGGTGAAGAGGTGGGCCAGCCCAGGAATGGACCATTTCAGCAGCCGGCGCTGCCCGAACACCTCGGCGATCTGCGTCCAGATCCGCGTGCCGATGTCGTTGGTGCGACCAGAGGCCGGCTGGCCGGAAAGCACGAGTTTGACCAGCCACAAGACCCGGCGAAGGGCGAACAAGGCGATGATCGCCGTCATGCCCAGACCCACTACCAGTCTGATCAGCGTCTGCGTTTCCACGGAGCGTCTCCCAAATTCCGAGGTTACTGAGCGGTAACTAACTACATGTTACTAGCCAGTAACTTAATCACCAGGCCCGCTCATAGTTACATCTTTCTGGTGCTGACCGCAGCAAAGGCTGCCCTAACCTGGCTGCGGCGACTGCGGCTTCCAGACGTTTACGGGTTGTAGCCCGGCACGTGAATCGGGGGTAGCCCGGGAATTTGGGGGATGTTGCCGTTCCACCAATGGTGACGAGGACGTTGCTGCTGCGTCCAGGTGGTGACGGGTGGCTCGGGCTCCCACGTCGTCGTCTCGGGCGGAGGGGACGTCGTGGTCGGCAGGGTCGATGACGGTGTAGTCGTCCGGGCCGGTGCGGTTGATGACGGCGTGGTTGTCGACGGCCGGGTGGTGGCCGGTGCGTTGCCGCCGTTGCCGGTGGCCAGGATGATCAGGCCGTAGACGATGATGGCGATCAGCAGCAGCACCGCCAGGCCCCACAGGGCCAGCACCCACTTTTTGAGGAACCAGGGTGAAGAAGTCTCGACCGCATCGAACGATTCGGTCGCGCCGAAATTCACGTCGCGCGTGGAGTAACCGTCGACGTCATACGGTGGTCTGCCGCCCCCCACACTGACAGATCGTACCGATGCTCGACCGCTACGGCATACCGCCGCCGTCGTGGTGGTGATGATGGTGGCGACCATCGTCGATGCTCGTGCTCGTCGGCGGTGCGGTGGTCGGCGGCGTGGTCGTCTCCGCGCTGGTCGTCGGCACTTCGGTCAGGGTGGTCGTGGGAGCGGGGGCGACCGGCGCGGTGGTCGTTGCGGTGCTAGAGGATGGCGGGGTGGTCGTGACGGCCGATGTCGTCGACGACGTCGAGGGGGACGTGGAGCCGCCGCCGTGGGTCAGCTCGAGGATTCCCCAGATCACCAGCGCGACGAGGATGGCAGCTAGCACTCCCAAACCGATCAAAGCGGCGGGCTTGCGATGCCATGGGGTCGACCCAGGCTCGGGGTGCTGTTGCCCGTCGTCGCCGTAGTCGCTGTAGTTGTACTGGCCGGTCGGCGCTTCACTTGGGTCGTCTGGAGGTCCATAACCCGTCACGGGCGCCGATCCTAGCGGTGCATTCCGGCCGCTCCGCGACCGAGCCTTGAGCCGCCGCGCCTCAGAAACCGTGCGGCAGCGTAATCACGGTGTGCGGCAACGTGATCGTCGACGGAATGTGCGGCATATGGTGGTGATGCTCCGGGGGCGGGGCCTGGGCAGGAGGCGGGGCGTTCCCAGCCGGCGGCCCCTGCTCTTCCGACGAGGACGGCGACGGCGGTGGCGTGGCCGTCGTCGACGGTGGTGTTGTCGACGGGGTTGGTGACGACGACCGCGTGGGTGTCGTTTCCGGTGTGGTCGTCGACGGGCCACCGGCGGTGCCGTGGGACAGCTGGATGAGGCCGTAGATGATCAGCACGATCAGGATGGCGACCATCGTGGCCCAGACGGCCAGCAATGACCGGTTCCGATACCACGGGGCCGGCGGCGATTCCTGTTCGGGCGGTTCCGGTTCAGCAGACTGCGAGTAATCCGGGTAGTCGTCCGGACTCGGCGGCGGCGACTCGCCCGCGCCGTATTCGGCCATCCGAGTCGGCCGATTGCTCGGGTCGTCCGGAGGACCGTAACCAGTCACACCCCGATGCTACTGACATCCGGCGGACCGGTCGGTTTGCGGCGCGGGCGTCAGAGCTGCCGATTTACCTTGTCGGCGAAAAGTCGCAGGTGCTCGAGATCGGACAGGTCGAGCAGCTGCAGATATACTCGCTGCACACCGATATCCGCGAACGGTCCAAGCTGCTCGACAATCTCGCCCGGCGTACCCACCAGCGGAGAATTGGACCGCAGCTCGTCGACCTCGCGGCCGATCGCGGCGGCCCGGCGACTGATCTCCGAGTCGTCGCGTCCGGCGCACACCACGAACGCCGCGGAATACGTCATGGAATCGGCGGGCCGGCCGACCGCATCGACCGCTTCGCGGACCCGCTCGAATTGCGTCTTGATGGTGTCCAACGAGGCGAACGGCACGTTGAACTCGTCGGCGAACGTCGCGGCCAGCGCCGGCGTCCGGTTTGCGCCCGTCCCGCCGATGATGATCGGTGGATGGGGCCGTTGCACCGGCTTCGGCAGGGCCGGCGAGTCGTTGATCGCGTAGTGTGCACCCGCGTAGTCGAATGATTCACCGACCGGCGCGGTCCACAGTCCGGTGATCATTTCCAGCTGCTCGGTGAGCCGGGCGAATCGCTCGCGCAGCGGTGGGAAGGGGATCGCATAGGCCACGTGCTCGCGTTCGAACCAGCCGGTGCCGATGCCGAATTCGACTCGCCCGTTGCTCATTTCGTCGACCTGGGCTACCGAGATGGCCAACGGGCCGGGATGGCGGAACGTTGCCGAGGTAACCATTGTGCCCAACCGGATCGACGACGTCTCGCGGGCGATGGCGCCCAATGTCACCCAGGAGTCGGTCGGTCCGGGCAGTCCGTCGCCGCTCATCGCTAGGTAATGGTCGGACCGGAAGAACGCGGAAAACCCCAACGCTTCGGCGGTCTGCGCAACGGCTAGCTGGTCGGAGTAGCTGGCGCCTTGCTGCGGTTCAACGAATACCCGAAAGTCCACGAGCGCCAGCCTATGCCGACCGGCCCGGCCTCTCCTCGCGCCGCCCCCGGCACTCAGGTCAGCGGACGACCCGTGCTGATGGTTAGGTCGGGATTGTGAATTCCTCGGCGAAGTTATTCCGCGACACCGTCGCGGTTCGGATATTGGTCTCCGTGGCGCTCGGTGTCGCCGTCGCTCTCGCGGTGGCCAACACGGTCGGTTGGCGATTTGCGCTTGCCGGCTGGGTTACTACCGCCGCGGTGTATGTCCTGTGGACGCAATTCATCCTGGGCAGAATGGACGCGGAGCAAACTTGCAGATGGGTGACGCGGGAGGATCCGACTCGGTGGGTTGCCGACGCGGTCATCCTGTCGGCAAGCATCGCGAGCCTGGGTGGTGTCGGTTACGTGGTGGTCGCGGGATCGCATTCCGGCAACGGGGCCATCGAAGCCGCCGTCGTCGGTCTCCTGACCGTAGGGGCGTCCTGGTTTTCGGTGCACACTCTTTTCACCGTGCGCTATGCGCGGCTCTATTACTCCGACGACCCGGGCGGTATCGATTTCCACGACCCGGAGTCGCCCTGCTTTCGGGATTTCGCCTATCTCGCCTACACCGTCGGCATGACCTACCAGGTGTCAGACACCGAGATCGGGTTGACATCCATCAGGGCGACGGTGCTGCGCCACGCGATCCTCTCCTACCTACTGGGTGCCGTCGTCCTGGCGGTCACGATCAACCTGATCGCGGGACTTGGCGCCAAATTCTGATTAGTGCGATCGCAGGATGGTGATCGCCTTGTCGATCTTTTTCAAGGAGGTGAATGTCCCTGGGGGAACGCCGAAGACGGCGGCCAACACCGGGGGCGGAAGCTGACTCAAGGACTCGCCGATGCCGATGTTGTCTTTGTCCTCAGGTGCACTGGTGTTCTGGATGATCAGCACGTCCAGGTCTTCGGTGCCGTGGTTCTCGAAGTAGTGAAAGGAACCCTGGGGTGCGAACACGAGGTCGTCGACGTGGGCGTCGAAACTTTCGTGGTTGCCGTTCCCGTCGATGAGGACCCAGCTGGCGACTCCCTTAGTGACCAGGTTGAGCTCCCACGCGCTGGGATGCCAGTGCGGTTCGCGAATACCCCCGGGCTGCAACGTGATCAGCTGGATGCTGGCCTCTTGACCTTTGAGTATCGGGAAATTGTCTTCGTGCGCCTGCTGTTGTGTACCCCCGTCATAAGTGATCGGGGGCACGGCGGTGAGATGGAACAGGTGCGATTGCGAGGTGATCGTTTCCGAGGGGATGCGGGGATCACCGAAGCGAGCCGCGTCATCGGTCATTGCCTCTTCCTTAGTGGGAACGCAGGATGACGATCGCGTTGTCGAACTTTTTGAACGGCTTGAATGTCTCTGCGGGAACGCCGAAGACGGCGGACAACACCCGGGGTGGAAGCATGCTGAGGGACTCGCCTATGCCGATGTTGTCCTTGGATTCGGGTGTGCTGGTGTTCTGGATGATCACGATTTTCATGTCGTCCGGGCCACGGTTCTCGAAGTAGTGGAAGGAACCCTGCGGCGCGAATACCACGTCGCCGACATGTTGGTCGAAACTCTCGTGGTTGCCGTTTCCGTCGACGAGAGCCCAGGCCGCGACTCCCTTGGTGACGATGTTGATCTCCCACGCGCTGGGATGCCAGTGCGGCTCGCGGATACCGCCGGGGACCAACGTGAGCAACACGACGCTGGCCTGTTGCCCCTTGAGGATCGGAAAATCGTCCTCGTCCGCCTGCTGAAACGAGCCACCGTCATAGGTGGCTAAGGGCTGAGCACCGAGATGGAACAGGTGCGATTTCGACGTGATCGTCTCAGCGGGTATGCGCGGATCACCAAACTTTGTCGCATCGTCGATCAGCGCCTCTTCCTTATCGGTGCGGTAGCCGGAGACAAACCGGTCGACGCCCACACCGGTCGCGGCCGCGCCGGCGGCCAGGCCCGCCCCACCCAAGACCTTGCGACGATTAATCGGCACCTTGCTGAAATTACCGCAGCCCTCACGACCCGGTCTAGATCACTTCGACCTAGTGGCGCCACTCAGAAGGTGTCGACGTGCTCGATGCTGACTCGACCACCTGGGCGTTTGCACCCTCAAGCTGTGTTGGTTGCTCGACAAACCGCCTGGCCACTCGGTCGGCGCATTGATGGATCGATGCGCAAATGCGTGCCACAACAGCGCCGGCACGCCGACTTGGCGGCAGTCGGCATTCGTAACCCAACCTTGTAGCCTTTCGGGCCCAGCCGCATGATGACGCTCTAGTCAATTGGACCAATTGGCGACTCGACGTGTGTATGGTCCTCAACAAGTACGGGGCCAACCACCCGCGAGCATCAGCATCTGTGACCTGGGGAATCGACATGACGATCATAGACGAATCGCTGAGCGACCGCTCCAAGAAACTTGCAGAGGAAGGAAACATCCTCGGCAAAACGACCGTCTATCTGTCTGGCCCGATGGACTTCGTCGCCGATCGTAACCAAGAGGCTAAAACCGGCTGGCGGACTCGTATCTCGCAATTTCTGAAGGCCAGAGGCGTCAAGGTCGAAGACCCGTGGAATAAACCAGACGTTGCCGGCATGCGGCACTACGGCAAAGAAGACGAGTTCAGCACCCAACTTCGAGCAGACTGGACCTATGACGACACACCCGCGGGCCGGATAAAACGGGCCCAGATCTCCGAGAAGTTTTGGCCGACGGTGCATATGGACCTGCGCATGACCGATCTGGCCAATTTCATCATCGCGTATTGCCCGACCAACACCTACAGCGTCGGCACAGTTCACGAGATCGCATTGGCACGCCAGGAACACAAACCCGTCCTGCTCGTGACACCACGCCTGAAGATGGGCAAAGCAGACGAGCTCGAACAACACCTCCAGGGTGACCAGAAAGGCCTACAGCTGCTCGAGCAACTGCGCGCCGAGGCCATCATTAAGCCTAATCCCGGCGGTGCGCCAAGCATATGGTACATGGGCATGGTCAAGTCCGAGGACTACTTCTTTGACGGGTTCGGCTTCGCCCGCTACATGAAGGAAATGGGTTGGGAGCGCAACGAACTACTCGACGCACGAGAGGAAGACCTGCCCCCGCAGCGCCCACTGCTGCCCTACCTGGACCATCTCAATAGCGCCATCCCGAAAAGCTACAACTCCGCGGGAGCCGAGGTGGAAAACGCCGACTGGCTCATCTTCGACGCTCCAGCGTCCGACTGAGGCCACCGCAATGAACGCCGATCGCCTTCGACCGCTGGAACACTACGACGCCGAGCGGTTCGGCCCGATCCTGGGTGTCAGCGACGTGGGCACCGGCGTCGCAGAAATCGTGCGCGCCGCCGACGCGTCGGCCAAGAGCACCGCCGCCGACACCAGCGCTCCCGATGTCGTCGGGGTGATCGTCGACGGCGAACGGATGACCAGCGGCGGCGAGGCACCGATCGGGCCCGACCAATACGCGGCGATCATCGCGGCATCGGCGGGCCGGGTTTACAACACCACCAACGTCAGTATCCGAGTCAGCGCACGCAATGACCTCCCGTTCCCTGAAGTCGAGGTGGCCGGCAAGCAGAGCAAAGGTGTTGATGCCATCGCCGCCGAGGTGACCCGGCTGTTTTCACCCTTCGTGCAGACTCCCGACGGGAAACCGCGCCCGCTGCTGGTGCGACTGGTGGTGCCTGCCGGCGCTGACGCATCGGCGTTGGATACCGTTCGGCAGGTCGTCGCCGCGATCGACACGGCGCGCCGAGACCACAAACTGGGGCCCGCAGACGTGCACCGCGTGGGTTTGCTCGTGATGTACGACGATCGAATCGACAGTGCCGACTTCGATTTCATCAAGCAGCTGATAACTCTCGCAAAGGACCTTCACCTACCACAGGTCGCGGTCGACGGTGCTCTGGTCCCGGCCGCGCGCGCCCACATGGGCGTACAAGGCGTGCTCAACGTGCTGCCCCCCGATGAGGCGAATCAACTACTCGGCTACGCGACGCAATGCGGTGTGGAACTTGCTCCGCGATACACCTACGACGAGATGTCCGGCGCGGTCGGGGTCTGGGCTGAGATGTCCGCCGCACAACATTATGGTTTCGCGGGAGCCAAGTACGGGCTGACGCCGCTGACCTTCGCTGAGCAGACCAACGTCGTCGCCGCGGTGCAGAACTGGGTCACCGGCCTCACCGCGATCCCGGCGTTTTACGCCGACACCCCCTTCGTGTCGGACACCGAGATCATTCTCAGCGATGCAGCCGCCAACGCGTTACGGATCTGGCTGGACATGGTCGCCGCCCACGGCACCCGCGTGGTGCTTGTCGATTGTCCGGACCGCATACTACCTCGCATCGACCCCGAGGCCCGGTGGAGCACGCGAACGCTGCTGCACTCATCACAGACCCCCAACGGGGTGTTCACCCTGGCCCAGATCGGCGAACTGCACAGCTACGCAAAACAATTGGGCATCCGCATCCTGTGGTCTGGAGGGATCCCCGCACAGGGAGCGTTCGACCTGGGCCGCCAACAGGTATTCGGGATCTTCAGCACAAGCAGCACCGCACACCTGGTCGCTGTCGGTGGTGTCCTCGCATCCGACCCGCAGCTGCCCGCCGAGGATGAGCCGACCTTCGAGGGCGTGCGGCGCATTCATGCGCTGCTGCAAGCGGGCTTTCTGTGCGCCGTCCTCAACGACTCCACGCTCGTCGACACGATTCATGCCGCCGCTCAATCTGTCATCGCCACCCCGCCAGCCGACAACACGTTGCCCGACCTGCTGGCAGTCCTTGATACGGCGCTCACTACGGGATGGACAACGCATTGGAAAGCCCTCGATCGCTAGCACAGAAAAGGCGGTCACCGCCCGCGCGACGTCAGGAGAAACCGCCATGCCCGTCAGCCCGCTAGCGCTTCCGACCCCACCGGACGGTGTCTGTGTATTTCGAGGCCACCGAGCCCAACGCCTTTCCCAGGCACAGTTTTTCGATGAGCTCGGCCACACCTTCATGCCCGGAACACCGTTGATGCAGGCGCCGCTCGGCCTGGCCGCCTACGCGCCGGCCGTGCTCGACCACCCCGATCCACCCAAGGGATACCCCGATGAAATCGCCATCGTCGCCTACGCCTCGCGCGAGATCTATGACGCCAAACGCACATCGTCGCTGTCGCGCCGGATGTACACGCATGCGCACTGGTCGGTGTTCGATATGGACCGATCGACCGCGACCTTCCCGGTAAGCATCGAAGACAACCCTGCTGACGACGCCGACACAACCTGGTATCTGTTCGACACTCCGATCGATTGGCAAGACGGCCAAACCCGCGTCGCGTTCATCACCCCGGCGGCGCCAGACGCGGGTTTCCCCGCAGCGCTGCGCGCCTCGGCACACGCCGCGGCCCCTACCGTTCATGAGCGCGGATGCGATCAGGTGATCGCCGTCGCCACACCAGACTATGCCGCGATGTGGATGCACACCTCCACACCGCCTTCTGCCCCACTGGCCGACCTTCAACTGTCGCCCGCGGGCAGCGTGGTGACCCGCGAACTGGTATGCCAACGGGCGTATATGCGCGGCGATGATGACAGCGGCGTAAAGATCAGTGGCGCAGCATCATTCAGCTTCATCTTTTCCCGTGACCTTCAATACTTCGCCGCCCAGCCCTAAGACATGGCCCGCGCCTTGGTTATTGGCGGAACGGGAATGTAGGTGTCGTCGAACACGTCAAGACGCTTACGCCGTATCTTGCCAACGGTGTATTTCTGTTGCCAATCAGGGGTCTCGTCAAGAAAGAGGCTGGCACCCTGATCGCTATCGTGCCCGTGGCGGGCTTCCATGACGCTGCGGAAGTAGTAATGGTTGAACAGACGATTGAACTCCGTGAAGTAAATATCTGCCGCGCGGTAGTTGCCCCGGATCGCCAGCATGTTTTCATCGTTGGCCCGCGTCGACGCGTCGCTGAAGTTCGCCGACCCGGTGACGACGATGGGGTCATCACCTAGCGGGTCTACCAGCATAAATTTCGAGTGCACGTAGTGGACGTGGGCATTGAGGCCCAGTGCGCCTGTGGTGGTTTCGCGCACCCATTGGTACACGGGCTCTTCAATGTAGCTGCCCCATGCCTCGCAGACATTGTTGGTGGAGTTGATCCGAATGAAGGGCTTGTGACTGCGCGGGTTGGGCTCGTCTTGACGCTCAAGCAGCGCAAAGATCAACGCACTGCGGTCGGTGTTGTCGGTCAGCAGCGTCTTGAACACGTCGGCGATTCCTAAGGCCAGGGTGATGCATCCTGGTGTTCCGCTGTGTCCAGCAGTTGCGCATAACTGGTGAGCAACGACGCGGTGGGTCTCGGCGAAAGCAACGCCGTGGTGCCTTCGGGCAGGTCGTGCAGGTCTGCCGGCGCCTCCGAGAGTTGTTCGACGGCAGCTTGGAAGGTGGCGTTTTTCTCCTTTTTCTCCGCAGCCGAGTCGTCGGCGGTTGCGCCGGGGTCGGTTTTCAGCAGGTCCCAGTAGTCGGCATACTTTTGGGCGACCGCGGGATTGCGCAGCCAGTGCCCGACATTGGTCTGTCCGGCCACACCGCCGAGCGTGAGGTTGGTCGAGCCAGTCCACACCTGCACCGGCTGGCCACCGCGGATGAGAACCATGAATTTGTTGTGCGCGATGGTGTTCGGCCGCGCTGTGCGGGCCGTATAGTTTTGCGCGGGGAACCCGCTGCGCTTGAGCTCGTCAAGGTTTTCGTTACGCGGAAACTTCGCCGCGTTGTCTTTCAGATCGACGATGATCTGCACGTCAACTCCGCGCCCAAGCGCGTCCAAGAGCGCGTCGGTGGCGGGAGGATAACTGAATTCATAAAAGCAGCCGAGCAACCGGTCCCCGGGTTCGGCCCTCTTGATGAATTCCAGCAGCATCTCGCCGAGGTCGCGGCTAAGCCATTGGATCGCTTCAGCCCTGGTCGCGTCGTCGAGCTTGTCGATGGGTGTCGACCCGAACCGGCGTTCGTAGGCTTGGCTGGCCGCCACACCCCTGTTGAAAAAGACGTCGTGCTCGGAGTCGGTCAATAGCGGCTCGCTATGGATCGTGACCGTCAGCGGGGCTGTGGACCGATCGAGGTTTCCCGGGCTGCCTTTAAGCGGATAGAAGCTGTAGGTGTAGTCGCGGTCGGGTTTCAGGGTGAAATCGTCCCACAGGAAACTCTGCACCGGTTGCTCATCGGTGCTGACATGAACGTTTTGCGGCGGATTCGGCATCACCGATTTGAAGACCTTGTACCCGGGCATGAAGAATTTTTCGTTCTCGACCGGATCATTGCGCTCAACAGCGAAGCCGAGCAGCCCGTCGTTGGCTGCCGGCGTGGTCAGAAGGGCGAATGACGCCGTGTTGACGCCAGTAACTGCTACGACATCACCGCTTCCTGAGTGCTCTCGAAATCTCATGACTGACCCTCCAGCTCAACAACCGGGCTCAACCAACCCTTGACGGGTCGGCGCATTCCGGGGTGCCCGGAGAACGTCAAAGATAGACCACCGCGACGCCGACCACACCGGCCGATTCGGCCCACCAATTCGAAGAAGGATGTCCAGTGTCGTTGTACCACTTCAGAACTCACTGGTCTTCGCCGCGTCGCTGGCGGAGATGTGGAACCCGGTTTCACCGGCGTCCAGCCGTTGCTGCACTTGGGCATTCAACGCCGGATTCGCCAGGAGCTCGTTCATTGTGTACGTCTTGTCGGTCACGCCGGCCGCGGCGCCTAACTGGAAAATCCCGAGACGGTCGTTGAAATAACCTGTCAGAATGGCTTCTCCGCGGTCGTTAAGCGTCGGCTTGATCCCGCGAGTGCTGGAATTCAGCGTTCCCTCGATGACTTGTACCGGGCCCTCGGTCTCGAACTGCAGGATCGTCGCGGCGCGGCCCAGCCCATCGGTGTGGCCGATGATCATCACCAATTCCGCGATCTGATGATCGACCAGCCGGCGCCGCGCCGCGACTGCATCGATCCCCCCGGTGGTATCGAGTTTCCGCAATCCCGCAGCGATCTCGTACTCGTTGTCTTTGTCCAATTCTGCGCGGAGCCGCGCCTCTTGCCGGTACGCGTTGTGCGGCTGGGTCAAGACAAACTGCACCCAACTCAACGCGGCGGTTTCCAGATCGCTGAATGTTCCCGGTGGCGCTGATTCGTGATCCAAGGTATACAGTGCGGCCAGTTCGGCCCGCCGCAACGCCTCAGCGCGCGCGACGTCTTCCTCTTGCCTTGTCATCTCTGGCCGCGGTTGGCGCCCAACACCATAGAGGTCAAGGTAGCTGTTGAAAAGGAACAGGGTATGGCTGTTGAGCTCATATCGGCTGCGGACACTCTGGTAAACCTTCTGGTGGACAAGCTCTTTGAGTAGCCGTGACACGTATCCAGACGTTTGGCTGCCGTTGCGCCACTCGTCCTCATTGAACAGCAGCGGCAACGAATACGGCGCCTCGTATCGGGCCAACTCCTGGTGGAGTTCCAGGCAAAACGCCAGGGTTCCCGGTGCATGGGCCCCAAAGCCCCACCCATAAACGCCCGTCTGGATGCCACCGACCGCTAGGCCTTTGTCCGGGCTCTCGTCGTTGACGGTCAGCTCGTAGGATTGCAGCAAAAGCCGCGGGGAACGGGCCTTCAACTCCACCGGAGCGACGGTAAACTTCCCCGCCAAGATGTCCTCGACCGGCGGCCTGACCCTAGCGGGAAGGAGCTCACCGAGCCCGGCACCGCCTTTGGCGCACAGATCATTGACGAAGGCGACCACTTCTGCGGGCACCGTCTGTTCTAAGGCCTCGGCGAAGTGATCCTCGTCGGGCACATTCAGTGACGTCAGCACATCGGCCAGGGCGACAAACTGCAGGCACACAAAAGCGAGCTCCACGACCTGGGCATCTACCGTGCGTCTGCTGAGATCGGCCGACATGATGTCGCCGACGTCAGCAGCGGCCCGGGCCGCAGACCGCGCAATCTCGTCGGCAGTTTCTCCGCGCGCCAACGCTAGCCGACGCGCTGCGCGCGCGGCGTCGAGCTGCTGCATCCACTTGCCCTCGGTGGGGTATCGCGCCTGGCTGTCTTCGAGCAGGGCTGCGCGCAGCTTCGCGTATTGCGCATCGGTGTAGCGCTTCGGGTCGCTGCCAAACGCCTCGGCGAACTCCAAGATGGCTAATTCCACATCCGAGTAGGTATCGCCGGCATTGCGGAAGTTAAGAAGGTTCGTCCACTTATCGACATACGTCGCATCGGACAGGCCGTGCTTTTTGGCGGTCAAATAGCCCAGCAGCGCGTGGTGCCTCATCGAATACCAGCAGCGCCGACTTTGGGCGATGTAGCTGATGACCAGCTCGCGCTGCACCCGGTCGACGAAGCCCGACATCTGAACACCGTTACGAAAAGACGGCTCGTCGAAGGTCAGGGTGGTGGAGTAGTTCAGCTGCTGCTCAAATACCCCCGGGATGTGCAGGAGGTAACGTCCCAGGTTGTTGGGGAAGGCCACAGGATTCAAATTGGCAGTCCAGATCCAGTCGGTCTCAGCCTGTAAGCCCTTGATCCAGTTTGCATTTCCGAGCGAGAGGTCCGCGTCGGCCAGAGGCAGCGAGCATGGCGGGCGCCCTTGCTGGCTCAGCGGCTTGCTAACAGATGTCGACATGAGCGGCGATCTCCCTTTGTGATGGGACCCCGTATGAGGTGGAGCCCGGTGGTCATTTTCGGTGTTTGTCCTCGTTGTCGCTGGTGTTCGATCGCGCTGGATCGGTGGTCGCGCCCCCAACGTGAAAAAGCCGAGACCGCAGGACAACGATCCCCCACGCCACGTCGGTCGGCGGACCGGTCGAGCCGGGCCACGAGGGTGCGCGTGATTTGCGGCCTGCGGTGGTGGTTGGTCGGCAAGACCGTTGACGGCATGGATGCACAAGCGCTGACCGCGATATTCTCAGGCACGCTCTTGGATGTGTGCCGTGATCTATCCGCCGGCCTGCGAACACCGTCGGGCGAGTTGCTGCGCATTGAAGACGCCTGACAACAATTGTCGAAGAAAAGTTCTGCATCGGCGCCGACCCTTGTGACCCAGAGGCATCTGCCCGCACGCTACGACCGCAGCTGACAGATCGCAATCGGACTATATACCGGTGGCGAAAGGCTACATCGGAAAACCGCGTGCACATCAGTCGAACACTTATACGCTGAACCCTCGCCGGTCTTTCAACGAGAAATTGTCAAGACCCGTGCCGTCTGTGATGGCTGAAGCCAACAGCTTCGCTGGCTCAACTCAGTCTCAGATTCTTTTCTGGGGTGCGTCTCCCGACGCCACACGAAGAACTCGTCCCATCCGGCAACAAACGCCACCGGTGGGCAAACGACGAGCTCCGTAGGTGCGCGGCGCAAGTCCCGATTCCCCCGGCCGACTGAAGCCGCCGGTCCCTGTCGGTCACGGTCACAGCCGCCGAGCTCTAAAGCAGCCATGCAACTGAATTTTGTGCCAAATATGCTGAGCGCACAGTGATCGACAACGATACGGTCAGCTGCCCAACCCGCAGACTGCCCAGCGTTTCTTCGATGCGGCGCCGCAGATCCGCGACTGCCACACATCGTCGATCACACCCACCACTAAAACAACTCGACACCTTCGGGTAGCCGCAGCCGACAAATAAATCATCGGCGGTTGCATGTTAGCGATATGCTGCCCGTCGATCTGGAAATCAGATGCAAGCTGCCGCGGCGCCGGTTTCGCCCCGCCCCGGGGGAGGGTGGTCGTCGCTGGGTCTGGACGCGGTGTGGCGCCCAACATAGCACCGCAGGATTCTAGGCCCCTTGGGCGACAAGCAGATTGGCGATCCAGAACCACTTGCGACGACCGGGCGATCTTGATGACTCGCGCTGAATAACGGAATCCGTCTTCAGCGTCGGGCGTCCTCGAGTATTACGTCGCTTGCTTTTTCGGCCAGCATGTAGACGGAGGTGACGATGAAGAACCCGTGGATGCGCGGGAAGGGCACTGTCACGTTGGTGAGTGTGGGCGACCTGGGAGGATTCGTGGGGTGACCACCGCAACGCCGTCGTACAAGGGCCACCGCTACCCGGTCGAGATCATCAACCACCGCGTGTGGCTGTACTTCAGGTTCCCGCTCAGCTTCCGTGAGGTCGAGGAGCTGATGCTGCTACGCGGTGTCGCGGTGAGTTACGAGACGATCCGGCGGTGGTGCGCCAAGTTCGGGCAGGCCTACGCCAACCAGCTGCGCCGGCGGCGCCCCCGCCCCGGCGATAAGTGGCACCTGGATGAGGTGTTTGTGAAGATCAACGGCGCACAGCGGTACCTGTGGCGCGCGGTCGACCAGCACGGCAATGTGCTCGACGTCTTGGTGCAGTCGCGCCGAAACGCGTTGGCCGCCAAGAAGTTCTTGCGCAAACTCCTCAAGGGCCTGCGGTACGTGCCGCGTGTGATCGTCACCGACAAGCTCGCCAGCTACCAGGTGGCGCACCGCGAGCTCGTGCCGTCGGTGGCCCACCGGCGGTCGCGGTATCTGAACAACAGGGCCGAGAAC
>NZ_DATFZD010000281.1:0-8543 GCF_035314665.1 Mycobacterium sp.
TCGATATTGTCGTCGCTGCGCCACACCCAGACGCCTGCGGTGTCGACGCCGACGTGCGGGTGCCGGCGAAATCGCGGATCAAGCTCAGCGGTGCTTGTCAGCGCATCGCGGTACAGCTCGTCGACATACCCCGGGCCCGCGTCGGCGGGGGGCGACAGGATCAGCAGCGCGGCGACGTGCATCGGGTCGGACAGCAGCTCGCCCGTCATCATCGCCACGTCCAACGGCTCCAGCAGGTCCATCGGCTCAGGCCCCGACCTCTCCAACGTGATTGGGACAACCGTAGCGCTGCCGCGCCACAGCCCGCGCCGAAATGGCGGCCCGGGGCCGATGTGAACCGTCGCCGGTTTTAAGACTGTGATCTAGTATGCGATAGACCTGTGATTTAATATGGTATGAGCCTGTGTTTTGGGTTGATGTCTATTGTGGAGTAGGTGGCTGACATGACGGTGACATCCGCACGGCCCGATCTGATCGCGTACCGGGAAGCAGTGACCATGTCGACCCCCGAGCTGGTAACCGCGTTGCGAGAACTCCTGGGGGCGAAACTCGTTGCCTACCTGGGCAAAGTCAAGGAAACCCGCGCTGTGCGCCAGTGGGCAGAGGGCAGCCGCGAGATCGCCAACGCTGCTGATGTGGAACGGCTTCGGTTGGCCTACCGTGCGGCGCGGATGATCACCGACCGGGATCGTAAGGAAGTCGCCCAAGCGTGGTTCCAGGGTCTCAACCCAATCCTCGAGGACCGATCGCCCGCGCGGGTGTTGCGGGACGGCGACTTCGAAACGGACGGTGCCTTGGTTCTTGCCGCGGCGCGCCAGTTCTCCGCCGTCGGCTGAATGCCAGCCGAACCGATTCGAATCGAGACCGTCTTTGGGCCGGTGCACTGCTCCCGTGTCGATGCCCTACCGGTCTACCGGGTGGGCTATAAGCCCGATCCCTGGCATTGGACTCCGTGGGAGTTCGGCGATGAACACGGTCGCTTTGACGATGCCGACGATCTCTATCCCACGGTCCGTGCAGGGAGCTCCCACGGGCGTGGTGTGAGTCTCGCTTGATCTGCTCGGCGGAATTGTCTGGCTGGTTTGTTCTCATCGGACACTACGAGACTCTGCCAACGCTGAGGCTGCAATTCCTGCCTACGGCAAAGGAATGCGGACTCCCGGATCTTGATGCTGCCGCGATCCGCGACAGTAAGCATCGACGTCTCACACAGGCTATATCGGCGTGGGTCTACAACCCTCACCACCCCCGATGGCGAGCCCACCACGGGCATACAGTTCGATTCGCGTCGCGGTGATCAACTCACACTCTGGGCGATTTACGAGCGCTCAGCATCGACCCCATCTCCTCCAGAGATCACGAATTATTCAGAGCCACAGGTTATTACAGAGCACGATCCGGACCTGACAGAAGCGATGCGCATCCATCATTTGACGTGGGCGGCATAGGGCGCGTGCCTAGGCTATGCCACGGCCACCGTGGACGCTTGGTACACCTCAGTCGGCATCGGCTGACGCAGCCGCCAGGTGATCGCCATCGGCCGGTCCCCTTCGTGCGAGACGTAATCAGCCGGACCCAGAAACACGTATGGCGACGTGCCAAGAGCGTTGGTCTTCGCTTGCCGCACGAAAAGCAGGATGTGGGAACCCCGTTCCCGATGATGGATGTATCGCTGCCCAGTCGGTGAAGTCGACGACGTGGTGGACTGCGATTCCCAGTGAAAAAGGCACGGGCTCAACGCGAAGTCGCGGTACATCGTCGTTGGCGAGTAGTCGCGGTCGGACTTCTTCAACGTGATCAAGAAAGCATCGGCGTTGACTGATTCACACCACGCGACTCCCTCTCGCATGGTGCTGGGTGTGCGGCGGAGGGATGCAAAACCGAGCGCCGCAAGGATTTCCTCGCGGGAATAACTTGCATGAACCTCGAGCGGCACCTGGGCGACCTCGGGGACGAGGCTTCCCAACTGGTAGGTGCTGCGGCGGGCATTGTCGAATGCGATGTCGATCACTTCGCGCAGCTCGTCGACGACCGCTTCGCCTTGAAGCGCATCGAGTCCTGCTGCAGCACTGTCGAATCCGCCGCCATTCGGGTTCAACGAATAGAACAGCATCTCAGCAAGGCGTCGCTCGATGGGACTGTCCATGTCAACGGTGCCGTCGAGGATCGACCGGTAGGCCGTCCACCGTCGACGGTCGTCGACGTGGGCGACCGCGCGAACACGTTTGACGAGATCGGCCTCGCGCTGACCGGGTTCCGAATCGAGCTTGCCGGCATCGCGACACAGCGACGTCCACGATCGATTGCTCTTCAGCACGTCCTCGAGACCACGTCCGGACGCGTCGAGGTAGGACGCCAGCCGATTGTCCGGATGTGCACGCACCTCGGACACCAGCGCGGCCCATCTCGGAGCGACCTGCTGTCGGATGTTCTCTAATACGAGATCCCGCGCGACTGGGTCGAGCACGATCTGACTGCCCGACGGAAGGAACGGGAAGCCCTCCTCGACCTGATGCTGCAGCGCCCTGCCGCCAAGCCCAGTCATCGCTCGAAAACGTTGATCAAACCGGAACTCACGGCGTTGGTGCCCAACAAAGTCCAGCGCGGTCAGTACGGTCTTACCTCTGGTAAGCCGCAGGCCGCGACCCAGCTGCTGCAGGAAGACGGTCGCGCTCTCCGTGGGGCGCAAGAATAGGACGGTGTCGACGTCGGGAATGTCGAGGCCTTCGTTAAAGAGGTCGACCGCGAAGAGGATGTTGATCTCGCGGTTGCGCAGCGCGGTAAGTGCGTCGCGACGGTCGGCCGCTGAAGTCTCGGCGGACACCGCGCGGGCAGGAATACCGGCTTCGCCGAATTGCTGCGCCATATAGCGGGCGTGCTCAACGCTGACGCAGAAACCTAGCGCACGCATGGCCGCAACGTCGGCCACCTTATCGCCGAGCTCCTTCAGCACGATGCGGGTGCGGGCATCGTTCCCGGTGTAGACGCCGCTTAGAGCTGCCAGATCATAGCCGCCACGCCTCCACTGAACGGCCTCAAGATCTGTTCCGTCGTGGATGCCGAAGTAATGGAACGGGCACAGCAGGTTCTGCTCCAGTGCTTCCCATAACCGTAGCTCGGCGGCAACGCGGCCACCGAAAAAGTCGCGGACGTCGACGCCGTCGGCGCGCTCGGGGGTAGCGGTAAGTCCTAACAGTTCGATTGGACGCACGTGGTCAAGCAACCGTCGATAAGACGCGGCTTCGGCGTGGTGGAATTCGTCGACCACCACAACGTCAAAGTGATCCGGTTCGATGCCGGAAAGCCTTGCTTGCGAGAGAGATTGAATGCTGGCGAACACGTGGCGCCAGTTGGCCGGTTCCTGTCCGTCGACGAGCAGCTCGCCGAAGGTGGGATCAGTGAGGACTTCTTGATACATTCGTCGCGCTTGCAGGAGGATCTCCTTGCGGTGGGCTACGAATAGCAGTGTGAGGTCATGGCCGAGGGTGTCGCGGGTGAGGCGGCGGTAGTCCAAGGCTGCGATGACGGTCTTCCCGGTGCCGGTCGCCGCGACCATCAGGTTGCGATGGCGGTCGTGAATCGTGCGCTCTGCGTCAAGTTCTTCGAGTATTTCGGCTTGGAACGGCTTGGGGTGAACCTCGAGGCCAGACAAGGTGACGGTGATCCCATCACGCGCTCGATTTCCCGATGCGGTCTCGAGTGCCGCTCGCAAGCGGTCGCCGTCCTCCGATGGCCTGTACAACTCGAATTCCCTGTTTTCCCAATAGGAGTCGAAGGTGGCCCGAAACTTCTCGAGGAGGTGCGGTGTCGACATTGCTGACAGTCGAACGTTCCATTCCAACCCATCCACAAGCGCGGCATGGGACAGATTGCTGGACCCCACGTACGCGGTGTGGAATCCGGTGTCACGCCGCAGCAGCCAAGCTTTGGCGTGCAGGCGGGTGCGGTCGATTTCGTAATTGACGCGAACTTCGGCCCCGAACTCGTTGACTAAAGCATCTAGAGCGCGAGCATCCGTGGCGCCGAGGTACGTCGTTGTGATGACACGCAGCGGGATACCCCGCCGACGCAGTTCGTTGAGCTGGCCCTCGAGGAGTCGCAGGCCCTGCCACTTGACGAAAGCACACAGCAGGTCGACCTGGTCGGCGCTCACTAGCTCGGCGCGAAGCTCGGCGGCCAGCGTCGGTTCGTTGCGTGCGTTTGTCATGAGCGCGGCGTCCGAGAACGGAGTGGCGGGTCGTAGGAGACGAGGCTTAACAAGGCCGCCCGCGCTCGCCACCTCGTCGAGCCGGGTGATCTTGCCTGGTTCGACCTGGTATAGCGCCTCGCCGACAGCGTGAGCGTCAGGCAGGACCTCGAGAATCCGCCGGACGAGTTCTACGCGGTCCTCAGCGGTGCCGACGCCACGCATTGCATGTTCGATGATCGGCCCGAGATGGCGCGCGATCGTCAGCGCCTGCTCGGCCTCGTCGACAGTGCCGTACTCGGCCTGCAGGTCGTTCCGTTGTTGGAGCTACTGATTGAGCTGATCCGTCAGCAGCGACTCGTATATCCCCCTATGCACGAAGCGGACGTTAGCGGATCGCAGCGACAATGCTGGGCAATACCCGCTCTAACCGATCAGCTTCGCGGTGTTCCTGGCTGCGCGGTCGACCGCGCACTCGATTTGGGGTCATTGCTCCATTTTCCTATCAGTCATTGGTACAAAGGTAATTACTAGACGTCCCGCTGTGAGTTTGCTGTTCCGCGTTGCCAAGGGCCAAGCGGGACGTGCAACATGCTGACGTGCAATTGGTCGCCATCCTCGAGCGCGTCGACCCGAAAACCTCAGGCGTCGAAGAACTCCTAGCCCCGGCCGGCGTTGTCGAGGCCGGGCTCGCCTCGCTCGGTAGTCCGGCGGCCGAACTCGGCGATGACAGACAGCTGAAGTGGGAAGGTGACGATTGGGTGGGATGGTATAGCCCGGAGGGTACTTCCGATAGTGGCGGCGGCCGTACTTCAGATGCCCGCCATCATTGCTTGGCGTGTAGTGCAATGAAGAAGATGAGGAATGAGCGCGAGGGGTGTTCACCTTCTTCTGTTGTCCATAGCGCGGCAGCGTAAATGACTTAAATTCCAGCCTCATTGGCGACTAGCTGTGAATTGCGTCGCGCGGCTGGTTGATTCACAAAAACTGTCAACCACACGTGGCGTAAGTTACTCAATCACAGGCGGAATGATGGCCGACGCGCCGGTGCCCGACACCGGGTCGGCGGCCGAAGACTTCCGCCTGACGTTAGTTCCCAGACGTCCTCGTCCGTTCGACTCGGCCTATAGTTCTAGAGCTGATTTCGCGCTGAACTGCGTTCACGCTCAACATGATTCACGTCCATGACAGCGGGAAGCTGATGTCCAGCCGCTCGGTCTGCTTGTATGCTGACCACGTCGGCACGCCTGCAGGCTGCACGCGGTAAATGCCGAGCGCAGCTGCCACGACTCGATCATGCTGCGTCGGCCACTGAATCTCGGATGCGATCTGCTCCAGTATGTCTCGGTCGCGCTCCAGCACCCGGTCGACAATCGACACCGCCGGCAGCGCACCACTCTTGTCGCCGTTACAGCGGGCGCACGCCAGCACCAGATTGGCCAGCCCGTCGATACCCACCACGGACCACGGCAGCACGTGATCGACCGGATTGTTCACCGGCAGGTGCGTCCCGCAGTAGAAGCAGTGCGGGCCGAACGCATCCTTGAACGGCTCGCGGACGGCGCCGAGGTCGGTGCGCTCACGACCGAACAGGTGGCCCGCGACGTCGGGAACCTCGGAGTCGAGGAACTTGTTCATCCGGCGGACGTCGTCGACCCACATGATCTCCAACGCCGGCTTGAGCAGTCCTGCGAGCCGGGCAAGGCTATATGCAACGCCGGGTCTGAGTTCGATGGCGTCGCCATACGCGCGCAGCGTCGACCGCGACACATGGTCGTGCAGAAACGAGTCCTCGTACAGAAAAGGATCACTCGTCGACGAGCCCGGCAGTTTCTGCAGCCGATGCAACGGCTGCTGCGCGAGGCACAGCGTGATCTCGTCGATGGCGCTTCGGTATGCGGTAGGCGCGCGCAACCTAGCGATGTCCACCGACACACCGGTGTGTGTGACCCCGGCCGCCTCACGTAATGCGTTCGTGGCGATCAGGATTCGTGCGCGCGGCTGGGTGGACTGGCGCAATTCGTGGCCGTCGAATGGGCGCACCTGGCGCCAGTAGATCTCCAGCACCCGATGCGCCAGATCGGGAATCGGCACCCGCAGCACATCGCCGGGCCGCTCGGGCATGTTCTCGATGCAGTGTTCGATCAATGCCATCAACGTGGCGAGCTTGTAAGTCGCAAGGTGCGTAGGCCGGTCTCGAGGACCGCGACCACACGTTGCCCAAGCAAAAGCGGGTCGGCCGCGTCACCGGCCACGGCGCACCCTCGATGTCAGCCTGGCGGGGTAGAACTGCACCACCGCATTATTGCCGGGGAGAGGGACAGCGTGGGCAAACTCGTTCGGGACAAGATTCCCGACGTCATTCGAGCCTCTGGCCGCACGCCCCACGTGACGACGTTGGCCGCGGGCGTATACCGGACTGCGCTCAACGACAAGCTGCGCGAAGAGGTCGACGAACTCATCGCTGCTAGGACCACGGACGCCGTTCATCGAAGAGGCCGCCGACATCCTCGAAGTCCTCACGGCGATCGCCGCTGAACATGGCGTCACCCTCGATGGCATCCTCGATGCCGCGCAACGCAAGCGCGCGGAGACGGGAGGATTCGCCATGCGGCTCTGGCTGGACGGCGTCGACCCGTGGACCCACGGCCCTAATCTGGTGGCCCGCACAAGTGATGGGCCAGAGTCGACCACTGGACCCGGGAGCGGCGTGGTGATTCGTTCATCTCTGTCTCCGATTCATTGGGAAGGGCGGGATCACCTGACGACGGGACACCGAGGCAACGAGTAACGGGCGCCGAATACCCGAATTTCTAGGACGGACGACCGCCACGTTCTCGTTAGGTTAGTTAGGTGCCGATAAGCCCCAGCTCCCATGATCCAAAAACGGAGATAAGGACGAACAGCTCATGAAAGCAGTGCGATTCGATCGCTACGGCGGCATCGACGTCCTCGATGTACGCGAGGTTCCCCGCCCGCAACCTGGCACCGGTGAAGTGCTGGTCGAGGTGAAGGCAGCTGGCGTCAATCCGGGCGAAGCGATGATTCGCCAGGGTGTCTTCGACGAGATCTTCCCAGCGACATTTCCGTCCGGGCAGGGCAGTGATCTCGCCGGTGTCGTCGCCGAGGTCGGCGCCGGCGTCGATGCCTTCTCAGTGGGCGACGAGGTGCTGGGTTTCACGGACGACCGAGCCAGCCACGCCGAATTCGTGGTGGTGCCCGCCGATCAGCTCACGCCCAAGCCGCCGGCAGTGTCATGGGAAGCCGCAGGGGGCCTGTTCGTCGCCGGCACCACGGCATACGCCGCGGTCCGCTCGGTCGAACTGACGTCGGGTGACACCGTCGCCATCGCCGGCGCCGCCGGCGGGGTGGGCACGATAGCCGTGCAGCTGGCCAAACGCACCGGCGCGACCGTGCTCGGCATCGCCGGCCCGTCCAACGACGACTGGCTGGCTGCGCACGGCGTGATCCCCGTCAATTACGGCGATGGCCTCGCGGGCAGGCTGCGGGCGGCGACACCTGACGGCCGGGTCGACGCGTTGTTGGACTTCTTTGGCGGCGGCTACGTCGAATTAGCCGTGACCGAGCTGAGCATCGCACCGCAGCGCATCGACACGGTCATCGACTTTCCGGCGCTGGAGCGATTTGGGGTCATGTTCGTCGGCAATCAGGACGCCGCCGACGCCGCGGTGCTGGCCGAGCTCGCCGCACTGATCGCCGCCGGCCAATTGGAAGTGCCGATCGCCGAAGCTATTCCGCTCGACGAGGTTCAGCGCGCCTACCGCACCCTGGAACGGCGCCACACCAGGGGCAAGATCGTCCTGCGGCCGTAGTACTGCCGATCGCCATGCCGCACTTACGCAGCGCACGAGTCCGGACGGTAGCCTGACGCGGCATGACCGACTCCGTCGTCGTCAGGGTCAAGCCCGGCAGTCGCAAGGGACCCCTTGTCGAGGTCGGTCCCAACGGTGAGCTGACAATCTACGTCCGCGAGCCAGCGGTTGACGGCAAGGCCAACGACGCGGTCACCCGGCTACTGGCAGCCCACCTTCAATTGCCAAGAAGCCAAGTCGAATTGGCATCCGGAGCGGCGTCGCGGCTCAAACGTTTCCGCGTGAGCTGTTGAGCAGACATCCGCTGTCGAGGATGAGCGGCTAATTCGGTGCGCGAGCGGCCAGCCGGCAGAGAGCCATCGACGTCCCGCTGGTGACCGTCTAATCTGCGAGCGCCAGCACCTCGTCGAACCCGTCGACGAGGCAGTCGTGGAACACGTCGAAGTCCGGAATCGCGCCCGCGTCGACGTTAATTCCCAGCGCACAGGTGTCGACGTAGGTGAGCAGCGTGACATTCACCGCCG